>CAIVKO010000156.1 GCA_903906515.1 Akkermansiaceae bacterium | reverse complement strand
TGGGTATCCCATGGCGGTGTGATGGTTGATTTGTTTGAGTTCTAGCGCATATACTAGAACTCAAATCACGAATGGCAATCAAAAAAATCAGCAAAAAGGCAAAAAACTAGATCACCAATCTAGAAATAACCAAACTCCAGGGCCATGTTCACGTAAACGTGAACATGGCTGCTCATTTTGGACTTCCTTCCGCATTTTCGATTGCTAGCTTGTAAATGCTTCAGGACAGAAGGTCCGGTATTCCATCACTTGCTAGTTTCATGCCACCCGAAAATCACTCTCAAATCGCCAGCTTTATCTGGAGCATCTGTAACCTGCTCCGCGGCCCTTACAAGCGGAACGAATACCGCAAGGTGATACTGCCCCTTACCGTCCTGCGCCGCTTCGATTGCATATTGGCTCCCACTAAACCGAAACTCCTTAAGGAACACGCCCTTATCAAGACGAAGGGAGAGAACATTATCCGCCACAAGCTCTCGCAGGTAGCCGGTGTGCCGTTCTACAACCTCTCCAAGTTCACCCTCGGTAAACCAGTCGAGGGCAGCGGCCTCAACGGCCTTCTGGACGACCCCAATCATCTCGCTCCCAACCTCAACAGCTACATCAACGGCTTCTCGCCGAATGTCCGTGCCATCATGGAGCGCTTCGGTTTCGATACGCAGATTTCGAAAATGGCGGAGAAGGATCTACTTTACCTAGTTATCCAGAAGTTTGCCGCCATAGACCTGTCCCCGGAGCGGGTGGACAACGTGCAGATGGGCTACGTGTTCGAGGAACTTATACGGATCGGCGCGGAGCAATCGAACGAAGAGGCAGGGGAGCATTTCACGCCGCGCGAGGTGATCAAGCTGATGGTCAATCTTCTGCTGGATCCGGAGAAAGACCTCGGCCGTAGCCATGTGGTGAAAACGATCTATGATCCCGCCTGCGGTACCGGCGGCATGTTGTCTGTGTCTGAGCAATACATTCGAAAACTCAATTCTCATGCCCAGCCCAAGCTCTATGGCCAGGATTGGAACGACGAGGTATGGGCCGTCTGCAAGTCTGACATGCTTATTAAAGGCGAGGGGGCCGACAACATCATCCTCGGCGACACTTTCACCAAGGACGGCTTTGACCGCGACGAGGATGGCAAAAAGTGGACATTCGACTACATGCTCGCCAATCCACCCTTTGGCGTGGAGTGGAAACAGCAGCAACGCTATATCGAGCAGGAAAAGGACTCGCTCGGATTCAGCGGACGCTTCGGTGCAGGCACGCCGCGCGTGAACGATGGGGCCCTGCTCTTCCTCCAGCACATGCTGGCCAAGATGCGGGCACCCAAGGATGGCGGCAGTCGCATCGCCATCGTTTTCAATGGTTCGCCCCTTTTCACTGGCGATGCCGGCGGCGGCGAAAGCGAGATCCGCCGCTGGATCATCGAGAACGATTGGCTGGAAGCGATCGTCGCCCTGCCCGAGCAGCTCTTCTACAATACCGGCATCTCCACTTATCTTTGGGTGCTCACCAACCGGAAACAAAAACACCGCAAGGCCAAGGTCCAGCTCATCGATGCCCGGCCGTTCTGGGTGCAAATGGAGAAAAGCCTCGGCAACAAGCGCCGCCGTATCGGCGATCCTTCCGATAAGGAAAAAGATCCTGACCACATTGGCGACCTCACAAAGATCTTCGGCGATTTCAAACACGGCGAAACCCGCATTTTCACCGAAGAAGATCCCATCACCCATAAGCCGGTTAGAAAAAAACGCGTGATCACCAAGATCTTCGATAACGAGGACTTCGGTTATCACAAGATCACCGTCGAGAGACCGCTGCGGCTGAACTTCCAGGCTAGCGACGAACGCATCGCCCGTATCGAGGACGAGACGTTTTTCCGCAACCTCTCCGTTAGCAAAAAGAAAGCCGGGGCCGCGCACAATGCCGAGGTCACCGCAGGCAAGGCGAGGCAGGAAGAAATCCGCAAGCTGCTCAGGGAATTCGCCAAGGCCACGAAGAATGCGGTTTTCAAGGATCGCAAAGCCTTCCTCCTCAAACTTCGTGAAATCGACCACAAACTCGGCGTTCGTCTCGCCGCGCCGGAAATTAAAGCCGTCATGGCCGCGCTCGGCGAACGTGATGAAACTGCCGAAATCTGTCTGGATCGGAACGGCCAAGCGGAGCCGGACACCGATCTCCGAGACACCGAAACCGTGCCGCTTAAGGAAAGTATCGACGCCTATTTCAAACGCGAAGTCTTGCCCCACGTTCCCGACGCTTGGATCGACCACACCAAGACCAAGATCGGCTACGAAATCCCGCTCAACCGCCACTTCTACCGCTACGAGCCACCGCGCCCGCTGGAAGTCATCGAGACAGATATCAAGAGCCTCGAAAAGGATATCCTCAGAATGCTCAAGGAGGTGACAGCATGAAGGCCCTCTTAAGACCACTTGGTTACGGTTTTGGAGCTAATTTGGTTGACTAAGGAGCTTACGCGAGTCTTATTTGGTTATGCTTTCCATTTCTCAAGCCGACATCGAAGCCCGATTGCTCTTTGACAACCCATGGTGGGGAGCAGATGCGGCTTTCGCTCCATTTCGGGATCTGCCGAAGCGGGAATACCTAACCCCGTTTTACACGCTGGCCACGGATCGCAGCATACGGCGGGCGGTCGTACTGCTTGGCCCTAGGCGCGTTGGGAAGACCGTCATCCTCCACCAGACCATCCACGGCTTGCTGGAAAGCGGCATCGCTGGCAACCAGATCCTATTTGTGTCTCTGGAAACGCCGGTTTACACGGACATTCCACTGGCACGTTTCGTGGAAATGTTCTGTCAGCGCTTTGGTCACGACAAGAATGCCCCGCTCTACCTCATTTTCGACGAGGTCCAATACCTCAAGTTGTGGGAAGTCCACCTCAAGTCTTTGGTCGATAGCTGGCCGAATTTCCGCTTCGTCGTCTCGGGTTCTGCTGCGGCGGCCCTGAAATTGAAGAGCAATGAATCCGGGGCCGGACGGTTCACCGATTTCCTGCTTCCTCCCCTGACGTTTCATGAATTCCTGATTTTCACCGAAAAAGTACCCTTGATCGAATCGGCAAAGGATCTGCCGCTTGGCTGCCGAGCCACCGATATCGATACCCTGAACAAGTCGTTTCTCGAGTATCTGAACATCGGCGGTTATCCGGAGGCGGTTTTTAATCCCACCATCCGTTCCGCTCCGGAACGATTCATCAAAAGCGACATCATCGACAAAGTGCTGCTGCGCGATTTGCCGCAGCTCTACGGCATACGGGACATCCAGGAGCTGAACCGTCTGTTCACCACGCTTGCTTACAACACCGGCAACGAAATCACACTGGAAGAGCTTTCCCAATCCTCCGGTGTGGCGAAAACCACGCTGCGACGTTATATCGAGTATCTTGAAGCTGCTTTTCTGATCCGGAGAATCGAGCGCATCGACCGTAGCGCCCGCAGGTTTGAGCGGGCCACTTCGTTCAAGGTCTATCTTACCAATCCGTCCATGCGTGCCGCGCTCTTCGGGAGTCTCGCAGAGGATGATCAGGCCATGGGTTCCCTCGCGGAAACCGCCATCTATTGCCAGTGGTTTCATGATACCGAATTCCTCTCGCACCTCCACTATGCGCGGTGGGCGACAGGCGAGGTGGATATCGTCTCACTCCATCCCAGCACGCAGAAACCACACTGGTGTGTTGAAGTCAAATGGACGGATCGTCCGGCCAAGGATGTGAAACAGGTCCGGCACGTCATTGCCTTTGCAAAGGAACACAACTTTGCCAACTCGCCGCGCAGGCGCCACGCGGCGATGATCACGACCAAAACCGTGCATGAACTGAGAATCATCGAGGACGTTCCCGTGGCGTTTGTGCCGACCAGTTTGTATGCCTACGTCCTTGGGAAGAATCTTCTGGCTCGTCTTCACGTTGCCGACGATCCTGATCAGGACATGCCGGTCTAAACCCGCCAATAATCACCTGATTCATGAAACTTAAACCCTATCCGAAAACTAAACCTTCCGGCGTCGAATGGCTCGGTGACGTGCCGGTGCATTGGGAGGTGAAAGCAATCAAATGGGAAACACCGGTTCTTCGCGGCGCATCTCCAAGACCCATCGACGATCCTGTCTACTTTGATGACGATGAAGGTGAATACTCGTGGGTGAGAATATCAGATGTGACCTCGGCAGGCGCATACCTGAGCTCAACGGAACAGAAACTTTCTCGGATAGGTAGCTCGCTGAGCGTCAAACTGAATCCCGGCGCAATTTTCCTAAGTATCGCCGGCTCCGTTGGCAAACCGTGCATCACAAATATCAAGTGCTGTATTCACGACGGTTTCGTTCACTTTCCGCGCTACAAAGGCGACGTAAAGTTTATGTATTACCTTTTCGCCAGTGGTGAGCCCTATCGTGGACTTGGAAAACTAGGCACTCAATTGAATCTAAATACAGATACGGTGGGTTCAATCGTGGCTGGATTCCCCAGTCTTCCCGAACAACGCGCCATCACCGCCTATCTCGACCGCGAAACCCGGCGCATCGACATCTTGGTTGCGAAGAAGCGGGAATTGATTGAGCGGCTCAAGGAGAAACGTTCCGCTCTCATCTCCCGTACCGTTACCCGCGGTCTGCCGCCCGCTGCCGCCAAAGCCGCAGGATTGCCAGTGAACCTGAAGATGAAGAGTTCAGGGCATCCTTGGCTGGATGACATTCCGAAACATTGGCAAGTGAAGCGACTCAAGGAAATCTCCACTCTTTTCGGGAGAATAGGATTCAGAGGCTACTCAATCGACGACCTTGTTTACGAAGGAGAAGGTGCAATTTCAATGAGCCCGAGCAACATGTCCGACGGTGTAGTGAGCCTAGACAAATGCACTTGGCTGAGCTGGGAGAAGTATCACGAGTCACCGGAGATTCAAGTTCAGCCTGAAGACGTGATCATGGTGAAGACCGGCTCAACCCTCGGGAAAACAGCGTTCGTCAAATCGGTTCCAGTGCCGATGACGGTCAATCCTCAGTTGATGATCTTCAAAGAAGTGAAGTGCTCAAAGCGTTACCTGTTCTACTACGTTTTCAGCAAGGTGGTCCAAGACGTGATTCCGCTGCACAACACCGGCAGCACGATTCCAACCATGACACAAGAAGGGATAGGCAAGCTGCCTTTTCCCTATCCTCCGCTCCCCGAACAAACCGCCATCGCCGTTTACCTCGACACCGAGACCTCCAAGCTGGACGGTCTGGTGGCGAAGGTGGAAGAGGCGGTGGAGCGCTTGCAGGAATACCGCAGTGCCCTGATCACTGCGGCGGTGACGGGGAAGATTGATGTGAGGAAGGAGATCCCAACATGAGTACCCCATTCATCATTGAGAGCTTCGAAGAATACCTTTCTACGGTACGCAAAGAACTACCGAATGAGCGCATCTATTTCCGAGGTCAGAGCCAATTGGTTAGTGCGGGTTATCCGCTCAAGCCATCAATTGGTCGCTATACCAAACTCGAATCACGTTCACTTATTGAACGGGATCAGACGGAGCGGGAGGTATTGGATGTCTTTACCAATCACGTTCTTTCCTATGTGCGGCACCTCCCACGCAACGATTGGGAAGCCTTGGCGATTGCCCAACATCACGGCCTGCCGACGCGCTTCATGGATTGGACGACCAACCCGCTGGTAGCACTCTACTTTTCTGCCCGCCAAACGAAATTCGACGACGACGGCAAGCCGTTGGACAGCGCGGTCTATGTTCTGACAAGCGAACCGGGCCGCTACAATGACTTCTGCCGTGACGAGGAGGAATCAATCAAGCCTGTTGGAGATCTGTTTACGCTGCCACCCGAAGTGCACGATCTTAGCGGTGTGGATGCGGATGCCGTCGAATTTTCGGATGATGATTATGAAGAATGGTTGGCAGAGGAACACGCAGCGGAATCAGAGCGTGACATTTTCTATGAAGAGGAAGCCGCTCCCGAATTTGAAGATTTCGAATACAAAGCGAATGAAGCGGGGACAAGCAGTTCGCAAATTGTGACCGTGCGACGGTCCGCTGTTTCGTCACGCCGCGATTCACCCTTCAAGATCACCGAGAACGTGATCTACGACCCGCCGCACGTTTCCCCTCGAATCCGTGCGCAGGATGGAGTTTTACTGGCATGCCATCAGCCGTTAAAGGCTCTGGAAGAGAAGGATTATTTGGAAATTATCATCAAGCACGAAGCCCACGACGAAATCCGGCGGCGTCTCGATCAGTATGGGGTTTTCGACAAACAGCTATTTCCCGACCTTGACGGTATCGCCAAGTGGCTGAAATACCGGGTATTTGAGATTGACGGAAAGTGCTGATACAATAATTTTCCAAAATAAAAAATTTATGAACCGAAAAGCTATCCTAATCGGAGCATCACCGCCCAGTGATCCACTCCAATTCGTTGCTTCCGATGTCCATTCGTGGAATGAATTTCTCAGAAGTTCAGTGGGCGGAGCCTGGATGGAATCTGAAATTCTTAATGCTTCCATGTTGGATAAATCTTCCCTTCTTAATGAAATTGATCGGGCTAAAAATCTCGATTTTTCGATGATTGTGTTTGCTGGGCACGGGTGCACTATTAAAACCGAACTTCCGTGGTCGGAACTCCATCTTTTTCTGGCTTCGGAAGAAACAGTATCAGAACGCGAGTTAAACCCCGGCACGCCAAGATTTTGTCTGGTGCTCGATTGCTGCAGGACTCGTGGCGAAAATGTCGAGGGCATCATGGAACACCGAAAAGAGGCTTCATTAGAAGATGCATACGCAGCCTTTCTTGCACGCCCAGCATACGAGAAAGTCTTGAATCAGGCTGAAATGGGCGCTGTCACTATTTATTCCACCGGAGACAATACATCGGCTGAGGACAAGAAATCGTTCAGTCAGTATTTGATCCGCGGCGCTAGGATTTGGGTAGAAAGGCACCAGGGTGTTTTGACAATAAACGAGGCTGTTCAGATAGGAGCAGCCGGATTACAAAAGACCCACCCTCAGCAGCATCCCGAATATCACGGCGGACGGAGGCGCCACCACTTTCCATTTGCAGTCTCAGTATGAAACCATCGCTTTACCAAAAATCGGTTAGATTTCGCTTTAAGCTCCGGTTTCTATGGTGCAGTTGGTTCTGTCCGCGGACTCTTGTCGATGAGCGTGAGAGGAAAGCGCTGAATCGAGAGATAAGGGGACATTGGACTGGACGCCAGTTGCGCGTTTATGAACTAATCCACGAACAATGGGAGCCGGATCAAGATTCGAAGGACGAGGCACCTGACGAAAGGTTTATCGTTTTCATCGACCACGAATTGGCGGTTGATTGGATCTCCAACAAGAATTTAACGCCTGAAGCATCAAAGGCAGTTGCTTTAGCGGAAGCCGTGGGAGCGCGACGCTGCAAGCACCTACCACACGAGCAAGTCTTGGAGTTGAAGAGGCTTGTTGGGCAGGCAATTGTTTGCGCGATTCAGGTAAACTCGAAGGAGTGTTCCACCATCGCGCAGCAAGCTTCCGATTTCCTTAAAGCAAGAACGACGGAGCGCTCCAGATACTGGTCTTTGCTGAGTTCTCATTTCTTTTTCGGGATAGCCATCGTTCTATCGGTCATCTTTTGGCCCAAGCTCATCGAGGCAATTGATGTTTCAAATGGTGTTGGATTTGGATTACTGGGAGGATTCCTTGGCGCATATTTGTCCTTAGTGCAGACAGCCGGTAAAGGTGCATGGGATTCTGCTTCTGGACCTTGGATTCACTTGGTTGAGATCTTCACAAAACTTCTCGCAGGAATGATCTTTGGTGGCGTTGCGATTGCGCTTTCGCGATCCGTGCATGTTCCTCCGTCTTTGAAAGAAATCACTTCCGATGCGTATTCGGTTTTTGTGCTTGGATTGGCCTCTGGCTTTATAGAAAGACTGATTCCCAGGATGATTTCCCAGTATTCGAACAACCTAACAAAAACACAAGATGAGCCGTAAAGCTATTATTATTGAATCTTCCAACGTTGTGGGGGAATCCGATCTCCCTGGCGCGCGTGTTGACCAAAAGAACTGGATCAATTTCCTTAAGAGTGAACTAGGAGGCGCATGGGAAGACAGTGAGATTATCCCTCTGACCAAACCTCTTTCCTCAGTTCTTGAAAAGCATCTAGAGGATCATAAAGACAAATACTGTTTTGTGGCGTTTTCGGGTCACGGTTGTGATGGCTCGATTGTTCTCAATGATAGTTTTAAGAGTTTCCCGATATCGCGACTCAAACCGCGCGGTGAGAAAGGTTCAATGGTCGTGGACTCGTGCCGCGGTGTCGAAGCGGCGACTCAATATAGTTTTGCTGCAAAGCAGCTTTTGGTTGAAGGTGCTGAACGAGGGCGATCTGTCATTGCAAATTCTCGGCAAGGCGAGATTACAAAATTTGCGGCGAAGGAAGGTAAGCTCCCGAAAAGGTTCGATCATAGTGTCCGTTGGCGTCGCGCACTCTTGGATTCCAAAGTGGGAATTGTAGAAATGCTGGCGTGTTCGAAGGGAGAAGCTGCCGGGGAGAATCCCAAGGCGGGTGGTTTCTATACCAGCTTGCTTCTGCAATCAGCCGACCTATGGCAACAAGCAGGTGGAGTTGGGGAGATTCACTCGACCCGTGCAGCCCATGACCATGCAGCGAGAAAAATGCCTCCTCAACAAACGCCAGAATACAAGCCACAGGGGCTGATATTTCCGTTCGCTGTTTCAGTTTAGTTGATAAAGATCTTTGTGTTGCCGCCTCTAAGCGACTAAGATACTTTGCTTTCCCGAAAGACATGACTATCGACCTCCAACCCCACCTTCTGGAATGGGCGCGCCTTCGGGCGCGGCTCACGGAAGAGGCGTTGGGGGAGAAGATGGGTGTGCAGGTGGAAAAGGTAGTGGATTGGGAGACGAGCGGGCGTCTGACCCTGAAACAAGCGGAGAAACTAGCGCATGTGACCTACACGCCTTTTGGTTACCTTTTTCTGCCAGAGCCGCCGGATGAAAAGCTGCCGATCCCGGATTTTCGGACGGTGGGCAGCAAACCTGCGGTGCGACCAAGCCCGGACCTTCTGGAGGTGATTTACCAAAGTCAGCGTCGCCAGGAGTGGTTCCGCGAATACCTCTTGGGCGATGAGCAACCAGTTCTTTCCATGGTCGGCAGCACTCCGGTAGGCACAACGGTGACTACTGCGGCTGCTGCGATCCGTCGTGAACTGCGTTTTCATCCGTCCACCAGCTGCGAGAACACGCTTGATGGGGTGATCCGGGAGTTTTCCGAGGCGGCGGAAGCCGCAGGTATCCTTGTGGTGCGGGCCGGGATCGTAGGTAATAATACCCACCGGAAGCTGGACCCCGAGGAGTTCAGGGGATTTGCGTTGGTGGATGCCCACGCACCACTGGTGTTTGTGAATGGGGCGGATTTCAAGGCGGCACAGATTTTCACCCTCGCTCATGAACTGGCCCACGTTTGGGCGGGTGAGTCCGCGCTCTCGAATCTGGACGACACTTTGGTTCCGGAACAACAGCGGGTGGAGTGGTTCTGTAATGCAGTGGCGGCCGAGTATCTGGTGCCGCTGGCGGAGCTGAAGGAACGTCTAGGCAGGCTTGTCGGGAGCCCGGAACAGGTGGTGGAGGCGCTACGTCGCCATTATCGGGTGAGCGAACTGGTCATCATCCGGCGGCTGTATGATGCGGGTATGATTTCTAAGAAGGAATTCAGGGGCTGGTATGAAAGCCGCATCGAAGCTTACCGGAAAGAGCCAAAGAGTTCCGGCGGAGATTTCTACAAGAGCCAGCCGAACAAGATAGGCAGGCGCTTCGCAACGGCTCTGATCGCGAGTACGCTGGAAGGTAAGACCTTGTTTCGGGAAGCGATGTCCCTGCTGGACATGAAGAAGATGTCCACTTTCCGCGAATTCGCCCGAACCCTAAAATTCTCCGTCTGATGAGTTACTTGTTAGATTCAAATACCTTCATCGAGGCCAAGAACGGGTACTATGACTTCACGGTATGTCCGGGCTTCTGGGAGTGGATCATGGCGAGACACGCGGCGGGTGATGTGTTCAGTATTCAGAGGATTGGACAAGAGCTCACGGATGGAACTGATGAATTGGCAGATTGGGTAGTCAACACCGCCTCCGGCCTATTTCTTGCCCCGGATGTCGCTACCATTGAGCAAATGAAGAAGGTAGCCGCGTGGGTGATGAAGCAGCCATACGATGAAAAAAGCCGGGCGAAGTTTTTCGCGAAGGCGGATCCATTCCTGATCGCCCATGCGGCGGCGCACGGCCATACCGTGATTACCCACGAGACCAGGGTTGGCACGGATAGCAAGAAGGTGAAAGTGCCGAACGTCTGCGATGCACTCGGTGTGGAGTGGATGAATACCTTCGATCTCCTTCGCAAAGAAAAAGCTCGTTTCGTCCTTGCCCGCTAATTCTCATGCCCTCCCAAACCAACGAACGCGCCTTCGAATCCTACGTTGAGGAAATCCTGCTCAGCAAGGGCGGTTGGAAGTCCGGTACGAACTCAGAGTGGGACAAGGAACGGGCTTTGTTTCCGGCGCAGGTGTTCGCGTTCATCGAAGAAACCCAACCAAAATTGTGGGGTGAAATGCGCAAGCTGCACGCCGCTGGGCTGGAATCCATGTTGCTGGCCGCGCTGGTGAAGGAGCTGGACGCGAAGGGTTCTCTCCATGTGCTGCGGCACGGTTTCAAATTTTACGGGAAGACTTTCCGGCTCGCCTATTTCAAGCCTGCACACGGCGCGAACTACGAGGTGCTGGAGCAGTATGGCAAGAACAGGTTGACGGTGACGCGGCAGGTGCCCTGTCATCCCGGAGACAACCGCACGTTGGACATGGTGCTTGCCATCAACGGTCTGCCGGTTGCAACGATAGAATTGAAGAATCCCGGCACGGGACAGAACTGGAAACACGCAGTGCGCCAATACAAGGAGGATCGCGATCCTCGTATGGCCTTGTTCGATTTCAAGAAGCGGGCGCTGGTTCACTTCGCTGCGGATTCGGACGAAATCCACATGACGACTCGGTTGGCGGGCGAAAAGACGTTTTTCCTGCCCTTCAATCGTGGCAGCGATCCGGGCAAGATCGTTTGCGGTGCCGGTAATCCACAGCATGAATCCGGATACCGCACCGGCTACTTCTGGGAGGATGTGCTCCGGTTCGAGAGCTTTCTCGATATCGTTGGCCACTTCATGTTCATCGAGAAGAAGGATGAGAAGGTGGAAGACGGACGGGGCGGGCATCGCGTTGTGACACGGGAGACGATGATTTTTCCACGCTACCATCAGCTCGATTCCGTGCGCCGGATGGTGACTACCTCGCGCTTTGAAGGTCCGGGGTTCAACTATCTGATCCAACAATCCGCAGGGAGCGGAAAAACGAATACAATTTCATGGTTGTCCCATCGACTCGCGAGTCTGCATGACAAGGATGATGCGAAGGTTTTCGATTGTGTGGTAGTGATCACAGACCGGCAGGTGCTCGACCGCCAACTTCAGGATGCGATCTATCAAATCGAACATGCGCAGGGTGTGGTGAAGGCGATAGATCAGGATTCCAAACAACTTGCGGCGGCTTTGATCGACGGCACCAAGATCGTCATCACCACCTTGCAGAAGTTTCCCTTCGTGCTGCGCGGTTTGCTCCATGCTGCCGGGGCGGAGAGTCAGGATCAAGCTACTGATTTGGAAAGGGAACAGGCGAAGGCATGGGAGGCGGAGATCGCCAAGCGGCGTTACGCGCTCATCGTGGATGAGGCGCATTCCAGCCAAACCGGCGAAACGGCGAGGGAGTTGAAGGCGATCCTCGGAGCATCAGCCATAACGGAGAACAGCGAGGAGGAGCCGGATTGGGAAGATCGACTGAATCAGGTGATGCAATCGCGTGGACGGCAGTCGAATCTGAGTTTCTTCGCCTTCACCGCCACACCGAAGGGCAAGACGCTGGAATTGTTCGGGCGGCCCGGTCCCTCCGGAACACCCGAAGCATTCTGTCTCTATTCGATGCGGCAGGCGATTGAGGAGGGATTCATCCTCGACGTGGTGAAAAACTACACCACCTACGCTACCTATTACCGCTTGGTGAAAGCCATCGAGGATGATCCGGATTTGCCGAAGAAGAAAGCGGCGAAGGCGCTGGCTAAGTTCATGAGCTTGCATCCGCACAACCTCGAACAGAAAACCGAGGTGATGGTGGAGCACTTCCGCCACAAAGTGCGTCACCAGCTTGGAGGAAACGGCAAGGCAATGGTCGTCACCTCGTCACGGCTCCACGCCGTGCGCTACATGAAGGCATTCGAGCGTTATCTATCAAAAAATAAGATCACCGACATTCATCCGCTGGTGGCATTCAGCGGCACAGTCAAGGATCCGGAAAGCGGTTTGGAATACACCGAACCGGGAATGAACACGGATTCCGTGACCGGCAAGGCGATCAGCGAGCGACAACTTCCCGAGCGGTTCGCATCGCCGGACTATCAGGTTCTGCTGGTGGCGAACAAATATCAGACGGGATTCGATCAGCCCTTGCTTTGCGCGATGTATGTGGACAAGCGGCTCGATGGAGTGCAAGCCGTCCAAACGCTTTCCCGCCTGAACAGGAAGATTCCAGGCAAGGAGAACCCGTTTGTTTTGGATTTCGTTAACGAGGCAGAGGATATTTACAAGGCGTTCAAACCTTACTACGACGCGACGAGCTTGCAGGAAGGCTCCGATCCGCAGCAGTTGGAAAACATTAAGCATGAGCTCGATGCTGCCCAGATCTATCACTGGAGTGAGGTGGAGGCGTATTGCCGCATCTTCTATAAACCGGTGGCGCGGCAATCGCCGCAGGATCATGCGGGGATGCAGCTTCATCTCCAACCGGCGGTGGACCGTTTCAAGGCGCTGGAAGATGATGCGAAACGCAGCGAATTCCGTGATAAGCTGAGTGGTTTTGTGAACATCTACTCGTTCATGAGTCAGATCATTCCATATGGCGATCCGTTGCTGGAGATGCTTTATAGCTTTGGCCGCTTCCTTCTCCCGCATCTACCGCTCGACCGCGACATGGGCCGTGTGAAGATCGGCGATGAAGTGGGCCTGCAATACTATCGCTTGCAGCGGATCTACTCCGGTGAGATCACCTTGCGCGAAGGCGAGCCGGAAGGAGTCAAAAGCCCGACTGATGTCGGCACCGGCAAATCCAAGGAAGAGAAAGCACCGCTATCCGAAATCATTCAGGTGCTCAACGAGCGCTTTGGAACCAGTTTCGACGAGGAGGATCGATTCTTCTTCGAGCAGATCCGGGAAAAGGCCTCTGCCAATGACCAGGTCGTCAAGCTCCGGCAGGCAAATCCCTTCGACAAATTCCAACTCGGCCTGCGCCAACTTCTCGAAGACCTCATGATCCAGCGCATGGCGGACAATGACAAGATCGTGACCCGCTATATGGACGATAAGGAATTCGGTTCCGCAGCCTTTGCGGTGCTTTCGAAGTCGATTTACGATTCGATTCCGGTGGCGGATTAGACTCATATCCTGGTTGGGATGCGTCGGGTCATTGACCTGAACGTTTGATAGAATTCCACATTTCCTCGATACGTTTTTCGGATACCTTGGTGTTACAGGGGATGTCCGGTGCAAAGAGTGAGATGCGGAGTTCTTCGAGTGCCCAGCCGTGCGGCCATAGGTTCGGGTTGTCAGGATCCGCAGTCCAGCGTTGGAACCATGGCAGCCAGTGGCGGCGGAGGCGTTGCAGTTTTTCCAGGTCCTTGACGATGGGCAGTGAGTTGATGCGTCCGATCCGCGAGCGGATGGCGCGCAGGCGGCGCGGGTAGTCGCGGAGTCCGGAAAATCCTGCCCGCCAGGCGAAACGGTGGCGGAAGAGCCAGGTGAGTTGTTCGTCGAGGTCTTCGGCGATTTCGCCGAGATTGCGGTCCTTGCGGTGGGCTGCGATCCAGATGCGGATCTCGGGCAGGATTTCGAGGATTTCATCCAGGCTTTTCCCGATCACGGTGGCCGCCTCGTGCCAACGACCGCGTGCTTTTTCGCTGAGGGCGCGGAAGGCATCCGGCGATGTGGGGAACACCCCGCCCGCGGCACCTTCGGCTGCTAACAAAATGAGATCCTCCAACGAGGTGCCGCCGGTGCCGAGTCGCGGAAGTTCGACTTTGGCCATGAGACCTAACGGAAACTTCTTTTTGAGGTGATCGACTTGTGCCGTATGAGCGATCCAGAGCAGGCGTGCTCCGCCGGCGCGCTGGGACTCCGCAGCCTCGGCGGCGTTGGTGAACGCTCTGACGCCGACACTTTTGCCCTCGTCCACCAGTGCGGGGAATGCCGGTCCACCCGGTGTTTCGATGCGTTCAGGAAGTTTTTCACCATCCCACGAGCTGATGCCAGATCGTTCGATTTCAGCATTCGCTGCGGCTTCGAAACGCACGCGCATCCGGTCGGCGAGTTGGAGTTTCAAGACCGCGACGTCCTCGCCCATTGCGAGTTCCGTGCCATCGTCGTCGCAGACCCAGATCTTGGTGACGAGGTGGGGCGGGAGTTTGGTTGAATCATACTCGTCCACGGGCACGACCGCGCCGGTTCTTTCCCGGACATAATCGGATAGAGCCTGGAAAAGCGAGCTGTCCTTGGGCGCGTAACTCCACAGGTCCGCAAACCCCTCCGCCACCGGGCCGATCGGTTGGCAGGCGCGTCGGTAGTCTTTCGGTAGCGAGCGTAGCAGGATTTCCGCACGCTCCAGCAGGTTTCCATCAACGCCCCAGCCTGGCAGCCATGCCGGGAGTTTAGGCAGTTGATCCACATGCAGGCCGAGTGTGACGCCATCGTCGCGTTGGCCGGGAGCGGTGTGATAATACATCTGATAGTCCTCTCCATCATGGTGCAGCGTATCGGGAAACCCTTCCAATCCGAGAGCGCCCACATCCTCGTCGAGCACATCCGTGAGGCCAAGCATCAAGGCGTCCTCGTGTTGCGTGATCCATGTGTGATAGGCCGACGCGGTGTGGATGTTCTCCGGAATCGTGCGTTCAAGAAATCGCAGGATGGCATCCTCACTCCACAATCCGCCGGGCCTTCTGAGCTTTTGCTCGATCTCGCCGATGGCATCGCGCATTTCTTCCAGGTGATCGACGAAGCGCCCGCGCTTGCGCAGTCCTCCGCCTAACAATCCTTCGCGCAGGAACACGGCATGGGCCACTTTGGGATCGACCCGTCCGTAATGCACGCGCCGTCCCACGATGACATGGAGTCCTCCGCAGATCACGGTTTCCTTGCCATAGACCGCGCCTTGGGCTTCGTCCCAATGCGCTTCTCCATAGCGACTCCGGCACAGGTGCGGGGCGACTTGCTCGACCCACTCCGGATCGATGCGCGCGACCCGCCGCGCCCACAGCCGCGAGGTTTCGACCAGTTCCATGGCCACCACCCATTCCCAGCGTTTGGGCAGTCCAAACAAGGCAGACCCGGGAAACACCGCGAAAAATCCGCCGGACGCGCTGCGATAGGATTTGCTCTCACGGTCCCACAAACCGAACTGCCGGGGGACGCCGGCTAACAGGGATCGGTGGATGGCGGCGTAGGGGTAAGAAGGTTCCGGGCAGGATGCCCGGGCCACGGTGGCGCGGGCATCTTGCCCGCCGCCTATCTTCCACTCGCGCACTAACAATTCCTCCAGCTCATCCGCCACATTCGCCCACTCGATCACGCGCCGGGCGTTGAGGAATGCTCCGGTGCAGTATTTCCGCAGGGCGTTGCGTTTCCATCCGCGGCGGCCATCACGGAATTTAGAGACATCCTTCCACATTCTCAGAATACCGATGAAATCGCTTTCGCCATCTTTCCAGCGGGCATGCGCGGCATCTGCCTCGCGGGTTTTTTCCGATGGGCGTTCGCGCGGATCATTGGACTCCAGCGCGGCGATGATCGGCAGCATTTCCGCAATGCAATTTTCCTTTTTCGCCTCGATCAACATCCGCCCCAATCGCGGGTCTACCGGCAGGCGCGCCATGCGACGACCGTAATCCGTTAGGTTCTTCTCGCGGTCTAGGGCGTTCACCTCGCGCAGCGTGCGGTAGCCTTCCGATATTGCCTTGGGCGATGGGGGGTCGAGAAACGGAAACTCTTCGATCTCCGGAAGGCCCAGCGATTTCATCCGCAGGATCACGCCGGCGAGCGAACTGCGGCGGATCTCTGGGTCGGTGAATTCCGGGCGCTCCTCCAATTCGTTTTCCTCGTAGAGGCGCAGGCAGACGCCATCCCGCACGCGGCCGCAACGGCCTTTTCTCTGTCGGGCGCTGGCCTGGCTAACTGGCTCGATCTGCAAGCGCTGCACACCTTTTCCCGGGCTCCAGCGGTTCACTCGGGCGACGCCGGAGTCGATCACGCAGGAAATCCGAGGGATGGTGAGTGAGGTTTCCGCCACGTTGGTGGCGAGGATGATTCGGCGGAGGTTTCCCGGATTGAACACCCGTTGTTGGTCGGCCAGGCCGAGACGGGCGAACAATGGCAGCACCTCGGTATGTGGAAATTTCCAGCCTTCCAATACATCGGCGCATTCGCGGATTTCGCGCTCTCCCGGCAGGAAAACCAGCATGTCGCCATGCGGTTCCACGCTGCCCAGCCAATCGACCGCCCGCGCGACGTGCTGCGGCAGGTCCTCGTCCTCCATCGGCGGTAGGAAAAACTCCGCCACCGGAAACATCCGGCCAGGGGCCTCGATCACCGGTGCGGGCTGACCGTTCATTTCGAAAAACGCGGCGAACGATCCGGCATCGAGGGTGGCCGAAGAAATCACGAGCTTGAGGTCTTTTCGTTTTTTAAGCAGTTGCTTTAAATAACCTAATAAAAAGTCTATATTAAGCGATCGTTCATGAGCTTCATCGAGTATAAGCACTTGATATTGAAGAAGTTCGGGATCGCCTTGGGTTTCGGCGAGGAGGATGCCGTCGGTCATGAACTTGATCCGAGTGTCGCGGGTGGTCTTGTCTTCGAAGCGGACTTGGTATCCGACGAAGCCGCCGAGTGGCACGCGCAGTTCCTCCGCCACGCGTTTTGAGACACTGGCTGCGGCGATGCGGCGGGGTTGGGTGCAGCCGATGCGGCCGCCCTCTGGGCCCATTGCCTCCGCAACCATTTTAGGAAGCTGGGTGGTTTTTCCAGAGCCGGTGTCGCTGACGACAACGATCACCTGGTTGGATTTCAGGGCATCAAGGATTTCCTCCCGGTGTTCGACAACCGGGAGTTCCTTGGGGTAGTTCCAATTTCCTGAAAATTCCGACATGACAATCCGCCGTGAGGCAGGACTATCCGGCATGACGCGATTGGAAAAGCCCGAAACGCCATGGTTTTATGGCGCGGGATATATTTCTCGGCAACATGAACCCTCTTCGCGACCGTGGTCACGTCTACGAGTTTGTTCGAATGTCGGCGCGCGGTGTGAAACCATCCGTAGGTTCGTAGGACTCAGTCCTGATGGAACACTTCTTCCATGTTGGCCCACCATTCGCCTTCGGCGCGGTTTTCAAGCGGTTTTTGGCAGGGGATGCAGCAGGCCCACCATTCTTGCGTGGTCTGATCCGCGGCCATCCTTGCCATGTCGGCGGCGTAGTCGGTGCCGGTGTATTCGAAATAACTGAATAGGTAATGCTGGCCGTCGTCGAGTTGGCGCAGGTAGATCGAGTAGTTCCGAATATTGCAGTCCTTGATCATCTTCAACACGTCCGGCCAGACGGCGGCGTGGAGTTTTTTGTATTTTTCGATCTTGTCGGGATTCAATGCGATGACGGATCCGTAGCGTTTCATGTGAGGTGGGTTGGGATTTTGGTTGGGTGGAGGTCAGGCGGGATTGTCGAGTTGGAGCGGATATTTTCCGTATTCGCGCACGAGTTTTATGATGAAATCGTAAGTTTGTCCGGACACGGCGCTGCTGACAGAGTGGTCGGACTGGAAAATGTAGCCGCCACCGCGGGCGGCTTCCAGTTTGCGCATGACCTCGCGGCGGATGGCGTCGAGATCGCCGCTTTCCCAGACCTGCATGTTGCTGTTGCCGCAGAAACCGATGCTGTGGCCATATTGGCGGCGCAGTTCGACGCAGTCCATGCCTGCCTTCACTTCGAGTGGGTTGTAGGCATCGATCCCGATATCGATGTAATCCTTGAAGATGGTGTGCACGTTGCCACAGCCGTGATAGATCACTGGCAGGTTATTTGCGTGGGCGTATTCGGTGATGCGCGCCACCCAGGGTTTGAAAAACTCGCGCCAGTAATTGGGTGAGAAAAACATGCCGTTCTTATAGGCGACGTCGCCCCAGATCACAAAGCCGTCTAGCAGTCCCTTGCCCGCTTCGATTTCCGCCTTGGCCATTTCGTAGTAAAACGCGCCGATGCGGTTGATCGCTTCGCCCATGCGTTCGGGTTCCTCGCCCATCCAAAGCATGGCATTTTCCTGGCCGACAAGCCGGGTCAGGCATTCGCTGACTTCGATGATGCTGCCGTAAACCGGGAAATCCGGTCGCAGCGATTTTACGGTATCAATCCATGCCGGCGAGTTGCGTTCGAAGCCGTCGCCGACACCGGCGATCTGGTTGTCGCCGGGTTCGTAAAACCGCCTGGGGTCGCGCGGGTCATCGAACTCCGCCTGTTCCAGTTTTTCGAACGTATCGATATCCCATGCGCGCATTTCCGGCATGGGATAGGTGAAATGCTTGTGCATGATCGCGCCGAATCCGGTCTTGACCGTGATTTCCTCGGGGGATTCGTGGAGAGTCTCGAACGGGCGAATCCACGGGTCCATGTTAGGCACCGTGACGATCCAGTCGAGGTCATAGTGGAAGTATGGGCTGGCGTCTGCGGCCAGTCCGAGTTCCTCGCGCCAGCGTTTGGTGAAGCCGCCCCAGAAAAAATCGCTGATGGGCACACGGTCGGGTTCTTCATGGCGGAGCGCTTTGTTCATGCGCTCCAGTTTTTTCAAAGTGTTTTCCGATCGGCCGGTCTGGTCGGTCGATTTTCCGATGGTGTCGAACATGCTCATGACAATGGTCCTTTTGTATGGGTTGCGGGTGATTTTATGGAAATCGCTGGGATTGGGAGAATGCTGGCAGGGGGGACGGAATCAGGCAATGGCAAACGGAGGATTTTTCATCATCATGGCCATGCGGTGAGCGTGAGGTCCGGTTTGCAATCACCGGGCCGGAGGGATTCGGGGTGACCGGTGAAAAGGGCGGTTTGGAAGCCATGCGCGGCGGCGGGTGTGATGTCGCGGATGGGATCATTGCCGATGTAGAGCGTCTCCTCCGGTGAGATGCAGCGGCCTGCAAGGCGGTCGGTTAGAATTTGGAAGAGTTCCGGCGATGGTTTGGCGATGCCGTGTTGAAAGGAAAGGATGGTGAGTTCCGGAGCGAACAATTCGGCGATGCCGCCAAGCGATGCGAGTGTGTTGCACTGCGCGTTGGAAAGAAGTCCGAGCGAGATGCCGGATCTGGCGAGACGACCAATGAATTGCTCCGCTCCGGGCATGAGTCTCGTGGGGTGCCATGCGTTTTCGAGGGTTTCGATCAACTCGGTGAGGTCGGTTCCGGGCTCCAGTGAGAGTAATTCCCGCCACAAAATCCGGAGGTCGATTTCGGGGAAGGGGACATCTGCTGCTGCATGGTGGCGGAGGACCGCTTCATGCAACTCCGTGCTAGGTGACTCGGGTGGTGTGTAGCCGGCGTTTTTGAGAATTTCGCGCAGCATCGGGTCCGCATCGGGATCGGGCTTCACGCCGCCTTCCTGGGCGATGAGCAGCGTGCCGTAGATGTCGAAAACCACCGCACGATAGGGAGGTGGATGTGCGGCTGGGCCGATGGAGGAAAGCAGGAAATGAAATGCATCCGGCGCAAGAAAGTGGGTCAGTATTTTCTCCGGCGGGACAAATCGTACGGTTGAGGCAACCCTGCGCGAAAGACGGGTGTAAAGGGCCGTGAGTTTTTTCTGATAGGATTCAATCGAGTATGGCTCCAATTGATCCGGAGTGGCCGTGGGTGTGCGGTTTTCAATGGCGGCGGCCAACCAATCGATTGCGGGGTGGGTTTCATTACCCAGTTTCACAAGCGGGACATTCCGGCTTTCTGGGTCTTTCATACGTTCGATCACTCCCTGTTGCAGGGGTTCTGGCAGATTGCCGAAGTCCAACCAGCCATCGTGAATGAGGGCGGCGAAGTTGGCTGCGATGGTTTCATTGGAAAGGTGGCGTTCGTAGCAGCGGTAATTCCGCTCGAGGGTTGTTTTGAGATGATCGCGGAGAATGGTGAAGTCGATCCAATCCACGGGGATGAGCAATTGGTCGTAGAGATTGCCGGCGCGGATTCCATGGTCCGCGTGATCGTTTGTGAGGTGCTTGATATTCCTGCCGATCAGCGGTTTTCCATACGCGGCGGCTTCGAGAAATGGCAGTCCGAATCCTTCAGAAACCGAGGTGGTGATGATGTGTGTGGCGTGTGAAAGCCACGACTCGAAACCGGCGGATGCACCGGGTGCGGGCATGAAACGGTCTGTCACCCCGAAGCCGATCGGTAATCCCTGGCGACGCGCGAACCGGCTCCATCTGTCATGGATAGCCAGTGCGGCTGGATCGAGCGGGGCGCGGCTGATGGCGACGCGTGTTCCTTCGGGTGCCAGGGCTGATAGAAATACGAGTTCGCCAAGGTTCTTGCGGCGGATGCCCCGCACGGGTGAGAAAAGCAGCGGAGGGGATTGCTTGTTGTTGGTTGATGATGGAGTTAAGGACGGGGTGATGGGGTTCGCTAGGATGCATGCGTTTTTCCTAGGGAGTCCTGCGTTGGTGAAGATCTGGAGATCATGCGAGTTGAGGAATGCGTATTGAATGCGCGGTGAAAATGGATAGATCCTGCTGTTGTTGGAAATGATCTGGCAGTTCTCCGGTCTGCCGTCTTCCGCGAGGTCGTGGATTTGCAGCACGATCCGCTCGTTTTCCATGGCGAGCAGTGTGACAACCTCGGCGATCAGCACGTTTTTTCCGAGCGAGTGATTGTGGAAATGCCAGATTTTTGGAGGGCCGCCGAGCGCGTCGTATGCGGCGGCGCGGAGATTGCTTGTCAGTGTGGATGCGGTTAGCGTTCCGGGGGTCGGCAGGTAGCCTAGGCCTGGGATGGTGCGGGTGGGTGGGCTAGAAGGCTCCGGGCAGGATGCCCGGGCCACGGTTTCCCCATCACCGATCAAGACCACGTGCCGAACTCCGGCGGACGTCAGGGCGCGTGAGGCGTCGGCGATGACACGGGAGACTCCGCCAGGGCCGAGATGATAGTGGACGATGGCTACGGTCACGTGGGGTCGATGCCCTTCCAATTTCCGATCGGGTTGACGAAATGAATGCTCCACGGCTCGAAGCCGTGACGTTGATAGAGGCGGTGTGAGGCTTGGTTGCTGGCGTAGCTGTCCAGCGTCATCGAGTTGCAACCAAGCTCGCGGGAAAGGGCGGTGAAGTGACGGATGAAATGTGTGCCGATCCCCGATCCTCGTAGCTCGGGGTCCACTACGAGATTGTCGATTTCGAGATGCCGACCGCACCAGATTTTGGTGTAAACCCAAGCCCCGCAGACGCCGACGAGCCTTCCGTCAGAAAATGCACCGGCGATTTGATAGTGCGGATGATCGGCCGTCATGGTCGCGAGGCGTTCGCTCACGACGGGCAGGGGGATGTCCGGATTGAGGATACCTAACAAACGTGCGGCATCATCGAGTTCGGAAACTTCGAGTTGACGTATTTCCACGGAGTTCATGCTTGAATCGGTAGGGAGACGGGTAGGAACATTTCACCGGGATTTCTTCCGGCGCAAAGATCTTCGAAGTCATCGTAGTCCACTTTTGCGGCGGGCGGCCAGAAAACCGATGCTTTGATTTGGCCGATGATCCATTCCGCGCAGGTGAGGGCCGACTGAAGGTCGGTTGCGGAGAACTCATGCCATGGGTCGATCCTAACATCGGCCTCGGTGGAACCGAGTTGGAAATAACAAGGGACCGGAGCGGATTTTTCACGTGCCTCCACTGCGGCGACGTAAAGCGGGAGTTGGAGGTTGGTCCATCTGAAATCCGCTGCTTTCCCCTTATTGTCCTCTGTGGAGAAAAGCGCAGGGCTGTCCGCACCCAAGTGCTCGGGCAGGGTGGTGCGGGCGCTTGTCTTTTTCCAGTGGGCGGCTTCCGGAGCTATGATTTTCCCGGTTTTGTAGTCGATCACGCGCAGTTGGCCGTGTTCGCAATGGCGGTCGATGCGGTCGATCCTTGCGATGATGGTGGTGTCTCCGATGGGGATTTGGAATTCCTGTTCCACTTCCATGACCTTCCATCCTTCCTCGCGCGAGCTGGCTTGGGCGCGGGCGAGCCAGGTGAAGCGCTGACGCAGGGCCTCGGTCTGGATGCGCACGGAGAGCGGGATGCGTTTGCCGAAATTCTCCGTCACGACGCGATCGAGTTCCGCAGACAACCAAGCGGTTAGGGCTTCGGGTTTCGAAAGATCGCGGGCTTCGGTATCGCGGCCCCAGCGTTCGAGAACGTCGTGGGCGACGTTGCCGAAGTCCCGTGCGTTCCACTCCAGGCGCGATGGTTCCGGTACCTGCATTCTCAATGCGTGTTTTAGATAGAAACGAAATGGGCAGGCGAGGTAGGTCCTTAGCGAGGTGACCGCGAGACGATCGGGGATTGGCACATCGCGCGGTTGCCATTTCCAATCCGCATGCCAGCGCAGGCCAGCCTCCGGCGGTTCGATGCCACGGAAGAGAAACTTCACACGCTCCGGCAGATTCTCGCGCGTTGCTGCCAACAGCAGCCTTGAGGGCAGCTGCGATTCACCGCCGTTGCCGGATTTTGCGCAGATCACTTCCACTCTTCCATCCTCGCGACGCGCCTCCAGCATTGCCTGATAGAGAAACGCATCCCTCGCCGCGCGATCGGAGTTGCCGATCAATCCGAGTTGTGTTGCGGCAGCCTCGCCGAGCCACGGATCGCCGGCATTGCGTGCCGGGACCTTGCCTTCGTTCATGCCACAGAGAACCAGATGCCTGCCCGGTTCGAAAAACAATTCCAGCCACCCTTGGACATCGATGACCCGGCCATCCGGCGGTAGCGGGGCAGGGCAGGGGACGTTTTCCAGCATCAGATCGATCCAGAACGATGGCCGCCTATCCAACATCCGCATCATCCCGGCGGCGGCATCCAGCCAGTCGAACATCGCGTATGCTTGGTTGCGATTGTCCTCACAGGTTTCTCCCAGAAGCCCGAGCAGCCTCTTCATGGTGGCGGCGAAATCACCGGTTAGGAAATCGCGCTGCCATGTTTCCAGCGCTTCCACCGCCGCAAGCACGCGATCCGCCGAGATGCGTTGGGCATCCGAGCGGAAATCCGCAGCTCGCATCCGGTGGCGAAGATCATCAGGGCGGGCGATCATCCAATCGTTGCGCAGTCGGGAAAGGCTTTCGCTGAGCAATGCCCGCGATCCTCCGGTCAGCAATCCGGTTTCGGGCAACGCGATCATGTCGGTTAGAGTGGCGAATGACGGGTCACCCAGCCATGCGGACCACAACTTGAGCCAGCGTGCCAGGCCGGTGGTCAGCGGGGTGCCCGCCGGGTGAAAGGCGGTCCATCCGGCGCGGGTGAAAACTCCGGCGATTTCTCCGCCGTTTTCAGCATCGGCCGTTCCCAGAGCCACCTCGTTGGATGGGGTTTTCATTTCCGCGACCAGGCGCATGGCTTCCGCCGCCTCCTGGCGCGGGTCGGCGGCCAGGATCACCGAGCCCGCGGCTCCCTCCGGCCATGGCATGATGCGTTCTGTCCATGATGCCAGTGGTCTTCCGGTTTCGGAAAAATTGATGCTTTCCACCTCTGGTGCGCCGATCAAGGCGGTGATCGGGCCGTTCCATGCCAACAGACAGCGTTCGACGAGAGGCGGCATTTCGGTGATTCCCGCCAGCACGATGCCGGTGATTCCCTGAGGAATGGACACGCCGCCGGCAAGCACCCGGCTGCGGCTCTTGTGTCCCCACGTGCGTAGGGTTTGTTCCATCAACGATTCCAGTTGGCCAAGGGCCTCCCAGCGTCCGGATTCTACACTGTTTGAGAGAAATTTTGCCGCAGATGACAAGGTATGGCCGTTTTCCTGGAGGGAGTGGCGGACTTTCACCATTTCCGCGGCGAGGCCGGCGGACCAATGACCGTCGCCTTCCGGAGGTTCTGGGAATAAATCCTGATAGATCGACCAATCCGCGACATTTTCCAGGGTTTCCATCCAGGCCACTCGCTCCACCCAATCGTCCGCCACCTCCGGATCCGGGGTTTTGAGCAAGGCTCCCGGGGTCGTGAATCCAGGCGTAAGCAGGGAGCCTGCCATTTCAACCATGGCGGCTCTCAGGGCTCGGCCCGCCTGCGAGGTTGGCACCACGATCAGCCAGTGCGGCAGTTCATCACGCCGGGCCAGCAACCAATCCGCCGCCCGCATCAAAAACGGCCGGTCCCACCCGAGAAAAACACGTTCCAACATCGCCGCAGAGCATCACAGGATGCCAAGGCCGTGGGAATCAAAATCCTCGGAAAAATTATGCGGATTCATGCTTGCTATTGTCGGAGGGTTTTCTAACTTGCATGTGCCCCCGAGGGATGGGCGTGATTTGTCCGCCCTCTCTTGCGGGCGACTATTCATCCATACCCATCAAGATTATGAAGAATCTCGAAAGAATCACGTTGATGACCGCGACCGCTGTTTACGCCGGTTATCTGATCCAGCAAGCCATTCGCACCAGGGCCGAACGCGTTTATCGCCTCGCCGCAGGTGAGTCTCCCTACGAGCGCACGCATCCCAAACCGCGTGCCGTGAAAAAGGTGATGGCCTGAGCCGGAAAGTCCCTTTTTTATCAAAAAGCGGGTGTGGGACTAAAATTAAAGGAGAGGCGGATTGCCTTCGGCCATGCGGAGTGCGCTTCGCGATTTGAGTAGGCTCGCTATCGCTCGCTCTGCATTCCGATCCGCCTGCGCCCATGGGTAGAGCATGAGAAGCGCTTTGCTCGCATTCATGGAAACATCATGCACAACGGCGGAGCGGAGTCCGCCGCTCCTTGTGTTGGTAACCCATGGCACCCCTGTTTTAGGTAGCACAACATTTTTATCCTGCATCCATAAAAAACGGGTGCCGTTTTGGCACCCGTTCAGTTCCGGTCTGTAGAACCTTGGAGAATTATTCAGCGGTTTCGGAGCGGTCGACTGCTGGGGCGTTCGAGTAGCGCCAGCGGATTTTGTTGCGCTTGGAAGCGGTGCGGAGTTTGCGCTGTTTGCGCTCTGTGGGAGTCTCGAATGCGCGGCGGCGGCGCATTTCTTCGAGGATGCCTTCGGCGTCCAGTTTGGTCTTGAGGCGTTTGAGAGCACGGTCAACGGGCTCTCCTTTTTTCATTGTCACTCCACGCATGCGATGATTTTGGTTGGTTTGGTCGGTCCTACAGAGGGTCGGGGAGGCGTTTGATCGGGGATTTGCTCCGCCTTGTCAAGAGAGAACCTGCCGGAATTTTGAAAAAAGGGGGGTTGCGCGGTGATACGAGCAGGGCTAGAAGTAAGTCTCAGTCATTGCGGACGCTCGATTGCGCCCCGATTCTGCCAAACACTGCCCCCCTATGTATCGAATCCCATTTGACCGTGTGAACTGGATTACCAGTTCGTTTCTCATCGGAACCGCCTTGATTGCCTTGGTTGGGCTGCCTGTTTATCTCGTGAAATTCGGTATCGATTGGTTCCAATTCGGGATGTTTGCATTTTATCTGACCGCCACGATGATGAGCATCACGGTGGGCTATCATCGGTTATTTTCCCATATTTCGTTCAAGGCGAAATGGCCGGTGCGCTTGATCACCTTGGTTTTCGGGGCCTGTGCGTTCGAGAATTCCTGTCTCGACTGGGCGTCGGACCACCGCCGCCACCACAAACACGTCGATCACGACGACGACCCCTATGATATTTCCAAAGGATTTTTCTGGGCGCACATTGGCTGGCTGATTTTCAAACTCAATCCCGAGCCGCCGATGGACAACGTCAATGACCTGCGCAAGGACAAGTGGGTGATGTGGCAGCATCGTTTTGTGCAATGGATCGGCCTGGTGGTCGGGTTGATCATTCCCACGGCGCTGGGGTATGTTTGGAATCACTACAATGGCATGAACCCGTGGACCGGAGCGCTGGGTGGTTTCCTGATTGCCGGAGTCGCCCGCATCGTGGTGGCGCAGCACTGCACGTTTTTCATCAACTCGCTCTGCCATACCATTGGTCGCCAGCCGTATTCGTCCGACCACAGCGCCCGCGACAGCGCGATTATGGCATTTCTCACCTTTGGTGAGGGCTATCACAATTATCACCACGAATTCCAGCACGACTATCGCAATGGAGTGAAACCTTGGCAGTGGGACCCTACCAAATGGACGATCTGGTTGCTCTCCAAAGTCGGTCTGGTCGATGGACTCCGCTCGGTGCCTGACAGCCGCATTCTGTTAGCTGAAATGCGTCAGGCCCGCCTCACTGCGGAAAAACACCTGGCCGGCCTGTGTGCCCCGGATGCTGGATGCGCCCGGCGCGCCTGCGAGACCGCCCAGGAAATGATCGAACGACTCACCGCGAATTACCACGAACTCGAAAAAGCCGTGGCGGAGCGAGTCGAGTTGTCACGTGGTGTGCTGCGGCATTGGCAGAGCGAAACCCGCCACATCGTCCGGGAAATCCGTCGCATGGCAAGTGTACAGACGGCGTGAATGTTGGGGTGGATCGGAACGCTGAGGAGCGGAGGACGTGGAGAAAAGGTAGGGCTGGCCCGCCGTGGACGTCCCTGCCTTTGCGTAGAGGCGCGCGGCATCTCACCCGCATCCTCTGTATTTCGCGCTTGGAAGGTGGTGCCGGACAGGATGGAATCGACGCATGGCGGACGGCAACTCCGATTGGAATGACAGCAAGTTGATCGCACGGGCGGTGCTTCACGATCGTGCCGCGCGGCGCAGGATACTCGGGCGGATGGTGATGGTCGCGTTTTTGCAGATTGCGGCCGGGCTGTGGCTGGTAGATGGCTGGCTGGCGAAAAATCTGTGGATTTTCCTGCTGTGGTGGGGTGGTTTGGCGCTGCTTTCATGTATGGTGATGTTGTTCGCGGTGTATAATGCGCTGGCGTCATTCCGCGAGGAGCGGGAAAAGCACCGCTGAAAGGTAGGAGATTGTTGGGCAATGCGCCCGGAATCCGGATTCTGCGAAACCATGACTTGGCAAATCCTGCTTTTTCATGTTTTTATCTTGGCAATGAATGCCAGCAGCTGTGCAGTGGATAATTCCCGCCCCGTGATCTATCAATTGATGGTCCGCACCTTCGGCAATACCAACGGGACCTGCAAAGCCAATGGCACGCTTGCCGAGAACGGCTGCGGAAAATTCGCCGACATCACGCCCGCGGCGCTGGATTCCCTCAATGCCATGGGTTTCACCCACCTCTGGCTCACCGGTGTGCTGGAGCAGGCGAGCGGAACCGCCTATCCCAACCGTCCCGCGGACGACCCGGATATTCTGAAAGGCATCGCCGGCAGCCCCTATGCCATCAAGGATTACTTCGATGTCTGCCCGGACTACGCGTTGGATCCGGACAGTCGGCTGGATGAATTCAAGAAATTGTTAGGACGCTGCAAACATCACGGATTCAAGGTGATCATCGACTTTGTGCCCAACCACGTCGCGCGTTCGTATGCATCGGATGTTCGTCCGGATTTGTCATTCGGTGCGGACGACCGGCATGATGAGTTTTTCCATCGCGACAACCATTTTTTCTATCTGCATTCCAGCCACCCCGGTGGCGGGCCGCCGCTCAGGCTTCCGACTGCCGGCAAGCCCGGTTGCGACGGGCTTTTCGCGGCGGAGACTTCGTTCGGACGTGTGACCGGGAATAACGCAGTGACCTGGGCACCATCCGTTAATGATTGGTATGAGACGGTGAAGCTCAACTACGGCCATGATTTCACCACCGGTCGCGGCACCGGGCATCTTCCCGGACCTGCGGCACCGCCTGCGGAGGTTCCCAAGACATGGCGCACGATGGATGAGATCCTCGCATATTGGCAGGCCATGGGTGTGGACGGCTTCCGCGTGGACATGGCGCACATGATCCCGATAGAGTTCTGGCGCTGGGTGGTGAATCGCTGCCGTAGCCGCGATTCCAAGGTGTTTTTCGCCGCCGAGGCCTACGACAATGATCCCGCGAAGCTCACCAACGGGCATGTGCTCGATGAGTTGCTCAAGGCCGGATTCGATGCGGTGTATGACGATCCGAGTTATGACGTGCTGGAGGGGATTTATGAATCCGGAAAATGGGCGAACGATCTGGACCCACTCACGTTCACCGGCAAGCGGTTTCATAAATCGCTGCGCTATGCCGAAAACCACGATGAGGTCCGCCTCGCCAGTCCCATGGAGTGGGGTGGGCTCGGCATGAAGGTGGGCAAGCCCGTTTCCGCCGTGCTTTTCGCCATGGGGCGTGGCCCGCAGATGCTCTATCATGGTCAGGAAGTGGGCGATCCGGCGACTCGCGATAACGCGCGCACATCGATTTTCGATTACGGGTCGATGCCGGAATTTATCAAATGGGTGAACCACGGGAAATACGATGGTTGTCTTCTATCAGACGAGCAAAAATCCCTGCGTGCCTGGTATGGAAAACTCATCCGGACGACCAAGGCCCGTGCTTTCACCGCCGGTGAGTTTTACGGACTCAATCACGCTAACAAATACAACCCGGCATTCGGCAGGGTGGGGGATGAGTCGGTATCCGGTCACTGGCTGTATGCATTTCTCCGCCGCGATACCAAGAGCGGTCAGGCGTTTCTGATCGTTGCCAATTTCCATGGCGCAGAAACCCTGCGCGGCGTGAAAATCCGGATTCCAAAGGATGCGCGGATGTTTCTCGGCCGCACCGGCGATGCGAGATGGTTGTTCCGTGATCAGCTGGATTCCGACTGGTCCAGCAGCGTAGCCCAGGCGGATCTGGAGGAAACCGGACTTGCCCTGCCGGATCTGGCACCGTGCTCGGCCATGCTGTTGGAAATTTTTCCGGGTGAATGAATCTAACAAATAATTCATGCCGATACCAGCGACTACACGTACTGTGAAACACGAGCTTGGCGATCTGGCGTTGGCGTTTGGAGTGCTGCGCGAGCCGTTCGCGTGGTGGGTCATGTTGTTGAGTCTGGCGGGAACCTTGCTGGTGTTTTTCGGGTTTGCATGGTTGGCGTGGTGGTTGGTGGGGCAGATCGATTGGCTGCATCATGGGTGGTTTGCCGACACGATTGTGGGCGAATGGTTGCTCCGCGGCATGGGGTCCATTCTGGTGATGGTCATCGGTTGGTTCACGTTTCCTCTCATCGTGACCGCCGTGGCCGGTATGTTTCTGGAGCCGCTGGCAGACCGGATCGAACGTCGCTATTACCCGGAGGCCCCCGTGCCGCGCCATGTTTCGTTAGTCGAGCAGGTTCATTCTTCGCTGCGGGTGTTGATTCGCGGGATCGGCTGGAATCTGCTGGCGTTGCCATTCTGCTTCATTCCGGTGCTCTACATCGTGGTTTACGCGGTGCTCAACTCGTTTCTACTATCGCGCGAGTATTTTCAAGTGATCGCGGTGCGCCATGTCCCACTGGCCGAGGCCAAAAGCCTCTATCGATCCGAGCGTTGGGCGATGATGCGCGGCGGGCTGACTTTGGCCCTGATTTTTGTGGTGCCCGGCCTGAACATCTGCGCCCCGTTGCTCGCTACGTCATGGATGGTCCACCGCGTATGGCGACGCGAAAATTCACTACTGCACGCACGTTTTAATCAAAAAGTGGTATCGTCGGATGACCTTGCGCTTTCCTAAATCGGATTTCCCGCTCAAGCTCACGCCGTGGATTGGATCACACATGCAGTGCTCGGAGCGGGCGTCGGAGAGTTGATGCTGGGGAAGCGATTGGGAAACCGTGCGCTGGCGTGGGGTGCCGTGGCCGGGGTGTTGCCGGATCTGTTGGAATTGATCGGGAGTTTGTTTTTGGATACAGCAGCGAATCTCTGGTGGATGCACGGGCCGTGCCACTCGCTGCTGGTAATGGTCGTCGTTTCCTGGGCATCCGCCCGGTGGTTGGCCAAACTTTGGAAGAAGGATAAAATCACCCAGGGCACTGGGGCATGGTTCCTCCTCGCGGTGTGGAGTATGCATGTTTTAATCGATTGTTTTGCAGTCGGCGGAGTCGCGGTTTTCTGGCCATTTCCCGTGAAAATCGTGGCGTTCAACCTGATGGGGCAGATCGATCCCTTGTTCACGCTGCCGATGGCGGTGGCTTTGGTTCGACTGGCGTTTTTGCGGACAAAAAAACAACTTCCGCAGCGACGTCGGGTGAATGCGTGGGGCATCGGTTTGGCGGCGGGTTATGTGGCGTTCTGTGTGGCGATGAAATTCCTGGTATCCGCCGGATTCGATGCGGATCTGGCGAGGCGTGGGGTTAAGTGCCAGCGCCGGATGGAGGCACCTGTCCCATTCAACATCCTCCTTTGGCGCTCGGTGGTGGACCGTGGCGATGTATTTCTGGTGGGATACCGCAGCATTTTCGAGCGTCACGCCACACCTATCCGATGGACAGTTTATCCGAAAGGAAGCGAGGCGCTGGTTGGCATGGAAAACATGAGGGAAGTCCGAAACCTAATGGATTTCACCGACGCCTGGTGGATCGCCCGCCCCCACGCCCGTGGCGCGTGGCTCGGGGATATGAGATTTTCCGAGGAGCGAATTTGGGGAGAAAAAAAGGGCATGGTGGACAGCCGCTTGCCATTCGCCTGGGACATCACGCCGGATGCACGAGGCGACAAACTGCGGCACATTGTACCAATCCACACCGATTCGATCGCGATGTTCGGACGCTCCTGGTCCCGCGCATTCGGAAACCGTGAGGCGTGGGAGGCAAATCCACGGCTAGCCGGGTTGACCGGGAAACTCCCGGAATTCCTTCTGGTGGAGGAATGAAGTGGTCTATCCCATTGACCGTAACCGCGCCATGGGTAATCTCTCCGCGCACCCATGGCTGGCTTTTTCAAATCCCTATTCAACAAGATCACCAATCGCGCGGAAATCGATTGGGACGATATCGAGGCCGATCTGATCGCCTCGGATCTCGGTATCCGCCTGACCACCGCGATCATCGATGAACTCCGCGACCTGGGTCGGGTGATTTCCGCGGATGACGTGGTGGAAACGACCCGCAAGCAGCTCTCGAAACGGCTGCCCGAGGATTCTGCGCCACCAACTCCACGAGCCGATGGAAAACCCTGCGTGATCCTCGTGGTGGGGGTGAACGGCACCGGAAAAACAACATCGTCCGCCAAACTGGGATTGTGGCTCAAGAACCGCGGCCATTCGGTGATTCTCGCCGCCGCCGACACCTTCCGCGCCGCTGCCGTGGAGCAACTCCAGCGCTGGGGCGATCGTCTGGATCTAACCGTCGTCAAGGGCAGTCCGAACGCCGACCCTTCGTCCGTGTGTTTCAACGCCCACCAGAAAGCCATCGCCGCGCAGACGGATTTCCTCATTTGCGATACCGCCGGGCGCATCCACACCCGCCACAATCTGATGGAGGAACTGGGGAAAATCCGCCGCACGCTCGCCAAACAGGACGAAAGCGCGCCACACCTGACTTTGTTAGTGGTGGATGCCACCACCGGATCTAACGCTCTCCAACAAGCGAAGGAATTCCACAAGGCCAGCCCGCTCGATGGCCTGATCGTCACCAAACTCGACGGCTCGGGAAAAGGCGGCATCGCCGTGACCATCCACGACCAACTCGGCATTTCTCCGCGGTTTCTCGGCACCGGCGAGGAGCCCGAATCGTTCTCGATTTTTGAAAAGGAATTGTTTGTCCGAGAGATTTTGTGATCTGACTCATTCACAACCCACCCATCGATGGACGGTCATGTTTTCATACCATCCGCCGTCTGAAGGGCTGGAAATCCAGCGATGCACCTTGCCACGATTGGGATCCGCCTCGATCCATTCGCGGTTGCCAAGATAAACGACCACGTGCCCGCCATCACCGCGCACCGCCAGGTCCCCCGGACGTATGGGTGAATCCGCCAGATTCCAGAGTTGGCCCTTGATTCCAAGCGGCCGTGTGAAGCCACGGTATCCCTGGCTCATCGCAAACGCACTGGTGTCATGCCACCAATGCGACAGCCACATGCGGAAGGCCGCACCATTCGCGTTCCGCCACCCTTGTTCCAAAAGCGCGTCGCGCAATGACTTTCGGGGCAATCCCGAGCAGTCGATTCCCAAGGAGCTCTCGCCACCCCAGACGTAGCGCGTGCCGTCGTATGCCTGCAACCGCTCGACATAGCGCGCACACAACACATCCGGATCGATCTTTTTTTCAGGCAAAACAAACGGAATCGCTGCTGAAAATGGTAGAAAAAACACGATGATCCTGAGTGTTTTTCTTGCGCTCAGGGATGCCAGCGTTGCCAACCACAACAGGATCAAGCCCGCGAACCATCCAAGTTCGAGCATGCGGTTGTGCACCGGATAGAGAAAGGTCCCGATCATCAGAGCCATGCCCACGATCACTGCGAAACGGATGGATTTTTGAGGAATTTGCATCAGCGAAGATTCACCCGAATCCCTGTCTTCTGCGAGTCGTTTCCAAGTCTTCACCGAATTTTCACGAGCCTTTCATTTAACCGGATGCCTCAAGGAGGGTGGCGTCTCGCCCACTGGAAAAGTTTAAATTCGCGCACCCCCGGGTAGCCCGGAACGTTCTCCGCTCTAAGGAAAGAACAGAGTGTTTCTCAAAGTCTATTAAGCGATCCGGTGTGGATAGAACCGGCTCAGGTTGCCGGTGACGGGTGAGCGGTCGCCGCGGGCGGAAAGGCCGCGGCATTCGTCGCCGACCATCCAGAGCCCCCAGACGAAGTGGCGGTCGTTTGCTTGGAACAGGCTGGCTTGCTTTTGATAGATGAGGGGACCGGGTTCCGCCTCGCCGGTGCCGGTGGCCACGCGTTCGCCGCGTTCCACGATGGTAACGCCGCCGCCTTCGCGTCCGTAGTGGGGTTTTTCGACCCATTTGTCCACTCCCATGCGGAGAAGGTCATCGCTGCTGTGTGCGGCCGGGAGCAGCAGCGGGTGGCCTGGATGAAGGTCCCAGAGAATGGGAAGCAGGCCTTTGTTGGAAAGCATCATCTTCCATGCGGGTTCGGTGAAGCGGCTGCGTTCCTGATGGATCTCCGCGAAGAACGGCTCGTTGGCGAGCCACTCCCATGGATAGAGTTTGAACAAGCGATCGATCGCTCGTTCGTTGGTGTCGGTGAATCGTCCTTCCGGTGAGAATCCGATTTCCTCCATGTCCATGAGTTCCACGGATTTTCCCGCCTGTTCGGCGGTTTCGGCGAGGTAGGCGATGGTCTGGCGGTCTTCAAGCATGTCCCACACGCAGGCGAAGTGAATGAAAGGATTTACAATCGACTGCCACTGCGAAATGAGTGCCTCGTGGATCGAGTTGAGTTGGTCGCAATCCGGGTGGCAGTCCAGCAGCCAGTCCCACTGGATCACGGAGGCTTCCAACAGCGATGTGGGGGTGTCCGCATTGTATTCTAACAGCTTTGGCGTGCCGGAGCCGTCCCATGCCAGATCGAAGCGTCCGTAGAGGGAGAAATCGCCGCAGGCCCATGAGGATTGGACCATGCCGATGGCCGCCTCGGGGATGGCGAGGCGGTGCCACCAATCGCGTTTGATGATTTCCTCGCAGGCATTGCGGCACATCGAGTGGAGTTCGGTGGCGGCGTCTTCCAGGGTTTCAGCGGCTTGGAGGGTGAAGACGAGGTGTTCATCCTCGTTCCAATAGGAATCGCCGCCGGCTCCGTGCCAGATCAATCCAGATTCTTCCACGCGGCGGACCCAGTCGTGCCGGGGCTGGCTGTGTTCGAGGCGGATCGCGCGTCGTTTGATGGCTTCTAACATAAATTTCAAATCCTCGTCCGATGGCTCAACTTCCTGAGCTTGATTTGAAGCTAGAGCCGAATCCACCGCGCACCGAGCTTCCGGCGCTGACGGGTTTGCCGGTGGACTTGCTCTGGGCGACCATCCTGCTGTATCCTGGATTGGACGAGGCGTAGCTGCTGACCGTCGCTCGGTCCCGGGCCAAGCCTTGTTGCCAGAGGCCGGTCTGGGACTCGGCTTGGCGGAATCCCGCGCCGGGCATATAAGAACCACGGTTTCCAGAAAGCAGCCAATACATCATGAGAGCGCTGCCGAATCCAGAGCTGGAGCGTGGGGTGGATGAATTTCCGGAGTTGCCGGAATTGCCTGAGTTTTCCTTGGCGATGAGTTCTTGTTCGCGCGCCAGTGCCAACTCGACTTTTTTCAACGCTTCCGGAGTTGGTCGGCTGGCGGTGACATGGGCCTCGCCCGGAGCGAATTCCTGCCACTGGCCGTTGACATACCATTTTCCGTCTTTTTCCTGGCCGAACGGGTAGGGAAAAAAATCTCGCGCCTCGGCATGATAGAAGCCCACTCCGGGGAGTTCGAAGTTGTTAGCCACCTCACCGGTCATCAGGCGGGATTTTTCGGCGTCCACGGCTTCGAGTTTCTTTTGCAGGGCGGCCATTTGCTCGTCCTTGGGAGTGGCGGTGTATTTCGAATCGCACCCCGTGAGTCCGGCGAGGATGCACACGGTGGACCATTGAAGGATTCCTCCATTACGGATGCGTGCGGCGAGACCACGTTTTTTCATAGCCAGCAAGTGATGATCAGTAAGGCCAGCCATGTCAAGGCGGCACAGTTTCCAAAATCCACTGAGGATTCCACCTGCGGAGCTTCACAGCACAAACCACTCCGTCGGTTCGTGCTGGCAGGCGCAGTGCAGTCCCACGTGGTGATGGCCAAGATTTTCCAGACAGGCGCGCAGATTGCGCAGCGCGATTTCCGGCTTGTTGCAGTCCGAACTCAGGTGGCCTAACACCACGCGGCCGAGCGCGGGGTGGACGATTTCCTCGATCAATGCGGCGACCTGGTTGTTGGACAGGTGACCGTGGCGCGAGCTGATCCGTTGCTTGGTGGACCACGGCCGTTTGGTATCCGCCGCGAGCATTTCCTCATCGTAATTCGCCTCGACGAACAAGCCGTGCAGACCGTGTAGGCAATCCACCATGCTGCGCGTCACGTGGCCGACGTCCGAGACGAATCCCATACGCTGTGAGTCATGGCCGATCACAAATCCAACGGGATCCACCGCGTCATGGTGGACCGAAAAACTCCGGATTTCGACATCGGCGATTTTAAAAACCTGCGAGGTTTCGAACGATTTCCAAACACCTCCGTCGACGCCGGATTCTCTAACGATCTTACGTGTGGCGGGTGTTGCGAAAACCGGGATGGGATTTTGTTTGAGGAAAACCTTGAGGCCCTTGATGTGATCGCCGTGTTCATGGGTCAGCAGGATGCCATGCAATGATGCCGGATCGACCCCGATTTGCGAGAGGCGGAGGTTGAGTTGTTTGGCGCTGAGGCCGGCGTCGATCAACAGGCGCACACCACCGCACTCGACCACCGCCGAGTTTCCACCACTGCCACTGCCAAGCACCGCAAATCGCATCACGACTGGAGCTTGGGGGGTGGGTTCGTGATAATCAAGGACTTACCTCAACCCGGATACTCACCCGAAATGTATCCCTGCAATTGTAGGATCGTGTGACGTTGGGAGTGCATCACCCAGCTCACGAGGTCGCCGATGGAAATTAGACCGACCGGCTTGCCGTCATCGACGACAGGCAGGTGGCGGATTCTGGAGGATGTCATCAATTGCATGCATTTCTCGATGTTGTCCTTGCTCTCCACCGTGACAGCCGGACGGTTGATGATTTCACCGACGAGCGTGTTTTGGGAGGTGCGTCCTTGGAGAACGACCTTGCGGCTGTAGTCGCGTTCCGAAAACACACCGATGATTTCGCCATCCTCGACGACGACCAGTGCACCGATGTTTTTCTCACCCATCAGGCGGACGGCTTCATACACTGTTTGGTGAGTGCCGGTGGTCCAAACCTCGGCTCCTTTGCTTTGCAGAATGTCTCTGACGGTTCCGTGAATTTCCATGGTTTTTTCTTTCTATGATCGAAAATTGCACATTTCCGACGGGCTTGTCAATTCAACGTTGTAGGGCGCGATTTTTTCTGGGGGGGCAGAACAAAAAGCCAAGGAGCGAAGCAGCTTGCAGTCGTATGAGACAGTTGTTGGATCGGCTTGGATTTTCCGTTCAGCCCGCTGCGCGGCGGAGGCGGTCCATGATGGCCACGCCGAGGCCGGTCTCGCTGACGGGTTCCGCGATGATGGCGTCCAGCCCGGCTTCGTCCATCAGGCGCATGACGAAGAACAGTCGGATGGCGGCTTCCGCGAGTTTTCCGCTGCCGGGGCTGAGGGACTCGACGGTTTCCCAGTCGTGCAAGTTGACATAGGGGCTGTCGTCCTCGCCGCGGTAGCTGATGAGGCCGTATTTTTTTCCGGGTTCCGGTTTGAAATCCTCCGGATTTTCTAACAAAATAAACGGAGTGAGCGGTGCGTAGTGACTCGGGAGTTGGCCGGGCGCGTGAGGAAGGTCGCCGGTTTTTTCCTTCACTTTTTCGACTTTTCCGAACTCCTGGAGTTGTTCCTTGGTGATGGGGCCGGCGCGGTGGAGGCGGAAAACCGGTTTTTTTCCATCGCGGGGTTCGATCGAGATGATGGTGCTTTCCACGCCCTCGGCGCAGGCGCCGGCATCGATGATGAGCGGGATGCGGCCGCCGAGTTCCTTCATCACGGCGGATGCCGAGGTTGGCGAGATCCGGCCGAAGCGGTTGGCGCTGGGTGCGGCGATCGGGCGGTCGAGTTCCTTGTTGATGGCGCGGAAAACCGGGTGGGCGCTCTGGCGGACGGCGACGGTGGGCAGCCCGCTGGTGACGAGATCCGGGATGTCCGGGTGTTTTGGCAGGATGATCGTGAGTGGTCCGGGCCAGAAGGTGGCGGTGAGTTTGGCCACGGTTTCCGCGATTTCCGCTGGGACGATGGCGACTTTTTTCAAATCCCCGCGCGAGGCGATGTGTACGATGAGGGGGTCGAACGACGGGCGTTCCTTGGCCGCGAATACCTTGGCGACGGCGGACGGGTTCAAGGCATCTGCGGCGAGGCCATAGACGGTTTCGGTGGGCAGGGCGACGATTTCACCGGCGCGCAGCAAGGCGGTGGCCTCGCGCACGGCGTCTTTCATGTCGTCATCAATGGCTTGGAGGATTCGGGTCTCGGGCACGCGGAAGTCGTGGCATGGAATCGAGCGGGATGCGAACTTCAAATTTTCTGTTCCTTCGTCTGGTGAAAACACTATGCTGCGGGCATGAGTTCATCCGTCGCCCCCCCTGAGAATATTGTTCTCATCGGTTTCATGGGATGTGGAAAGTCGACCGTGGGCCGCGAGTTGCACCAGCGGCTGGGGTTTCCGTTGGCGGATATGGATCAGATTATCGAGCAGCGGGCGGGAAAACCGATCACCAGCATCTTCGCCGACGAGGGAGAACAGGCGTTCCGTGACATGGAGACTGCGTTGTTGAAAGAGCTGGGCGAGCCCGACGCACCCCGGCGGATCATTTCGACCGGAGGTGGAGTGGTAGTCCGGGAGGATAACCGGGGCCTGATTCGAAATCTCGGATATGTCGTATGGTTGGACGCGCCGATCAAAGTGATTCTGGAAAGGACCCGGAAAAACCGCACGAGGCCGCTGTTGCTGACGGATGAGGATCCGGAGGTGATAATCCGCAACATGATGGAGGCGCGGCGTCCGTTCTATCAGGAAACCGCCCATCTCAAACTGGATACCGGCGGACTTGATTCCGGCGAGTTGGCAACGGGCATTCTGGAGTGCGCCCGCTATCATTTTTCTAATCGTCCATGAGCCGTATCGAAGAGCGGATCAAATCCTGGGCAAAAGAGTCAGGGTTCGACGATTGCCGGATCGCCCGCGCGGATGTCGCGGGTCACTCTGCGGTGTTTCACGATTGGATCGGGCAGGGGATGCACGGGGAAATGGAGTGGTTGGAACGTGGTCCCGAACGTCGGTGTGATCCGCGGATTGTGCTGGAGGGCGCGAAATCACTCGTTTGTCTGGCGCTGAATTATTACCCCGGAGAAATCCCGTTTCCGGAGGAGCATCCCGGTGGATACCGCATCGCGCGATATGCGTGGAATGATGATTACCATGATCTCATCGAACATCGCCTCCGGGATTTTGATGTGAAGATGCAAAGCCTCGGCGGTATTCAGAAACCATACGTCGATACCGGTCCGGTGCTTGAGCGGGACTTTGCCAGCACTGCGGGACTTGGTTGGAATGGGAAATCGACCATGCAGATCCATCGTCGGTTGGGGACCTGGTTTTTTCTAGCGGAAATTCTCACGACACTCGAACTCACACCGGACCCGCCATTCGGCGATCACTGCGGGACCTGCACGCGATGCATCACCGCCTGCCCGACGCAGGCGATCACCGCGCCTCGGCAGTTGGATGCGCGGCGTTGCATCTCGTATCTGACGATCGAACACAAAGGTCCGATTCCCATGGAGTTCCGCGAAGCAATCGGCGATCGGATCTACGGCTGCGACGATTGCCTGGACGCCTGTCCGTGGAATCGATTTGCCGAGGAGTCCAGGGAAATGGCGTTTGCTGCGAGAGGCGAGGTTTTTAAAAAACAGCTCCGGGACTTCCTGGATCTCGATGACGATGCGTTCCGCACCCTTTTCGCGAAGTCGCCGATCAAGCGCATCAAGCGCTCGCGATTTCTGCGCAATGTCTGTGTGGCCTTGGGCAACACAGGCACTGCGGATGATCTGCCCGCGCTGGAAAAAGCAGCCGCTGACCCCGACCCGCTGATCGCCGAGCACGCGAGCTGGGCCGTGACACGGATTCGGGAGTCGGGTTCAATCTGAAAACCGAAAAGGCAGGGACCGTCACTCCGTGCGGTCCGCGTGCATGAGGTGAGTATGATTCAGCGAATGCCATAGATCGAGAGATCGACTCATTCACTAAGCCATGCGCCCCACATGCGCTGGACCGCCCGGAGGTCGAGTCCCTGCCTTGCGCTCGTGGATCGCGCTATACGAGGCAGGGACCGTCACTCCGTGCGGTCCGCGTGCATGAGATGAGAATGATTTTGTGAATGCTTTGGCTCGCAGGATCTGCTCATTCTCCAAGCATTCGCTATCCATGCTCTGGACCGCCCGGAGGTCGAGTCCCTGCCTTCGGGTCAGCCTGGGCCGGGTGGTCAAATCCGTTATTTTCCAAAGCTGAAATCGATGCCACGGCGGCTCCATGCTTTGCTGAACTCTTTTTCGACTTCCTCGTAGCTGCGGCCGTCGAGCAATTTTTCCAGCGCTTGTTCGCCGGATTTTCCTTCCCGCAATGCGGCGAGGAAATTTTTCATGCGTGCGGCGTCGCCGTTGCCGTCCATCTGGAAAAAGTATGTTGTTAGAAAAAGGGAAGTTCCGTAGTTTACCTGGGGATTGGAAATGAAAGCCGCGTAGTCCATCAGCATGAAGTTTTTCAACGGCGGCAGGACGATGTCCTTGCCGAGTGCGCGGCCGCCCGTGTTGCCACGCCCATAAGCGGTGACATATTCGATGATGGGTCTCAGATTGCTTTGCACGTTGTAGATGCCGGAGCGGTATGGCGTGGCGGCGATATATTCGGCGGTTCCTTCGGTGAACCAGCCCATGGCACCTTTCTGGAAATAGGCGTTTGGCGTGAGTTGGTGGGTCAGTTCGTGGGGCAGGGTTTTGTTAGCCTTGTCGCGATCGAATGCATAGCCGCTGCCGACCTTGCGCACGCCCAGACTGTCCAGCGGCACCAGCACGCGTGATCCTCCGTTAGACGTGAACACCCCGGCGCTTCCCTGCTGACCACCGGCTTTCACATAGTCGTTGTATTCGGCAAACAGGAAGATTTGAAATTTGCCCTCATGTTTGCTACCGCCGTCGAGATGAATCGGCAACGTGCGACAATAGAGGTGGGTGGCCTCGAAGAGCACCGCGAATCCCTTGACCACGGAGTTGGCCAGCCTGACGTCGGAGGTATAACGGTAGTTGGCACTTTCATAGATGAAGGATTTGGCATCGGCATCACTGGTGATGACTTTGATTTCCGGGTCCTCACTGAAGGTCACACGCTTCGGCCATGAACCATCGAAGCTGACGGCCGGGGCATTTGCATTGGCGGCCACGGCCGCGCTGGTTGCCATGGCTTTCGCTTGTTCGGTGGCGTATTTCTGGTCGGCTGCGGAGAGCTTTTCCAGCGGGTATTTCACTTCATTGCCGTTGGCGAGTTTGAGCACCACAGACTGCGCGTCCAACCGGATCATGGTGGCCTCGATCTTGCGGTCCAGCGAGTCGGTCCATGTCCGTTGCTGGCCATGGGCGATGCCCAGAGCGACCAGTAACCAGACGGTGGTGAAATATGCGCGCACACTTCCGTCTAGTTTTGAAAACCCATTGTGTCAAGGGGTGCCCGTGTTGCGAATGATGTGATCTCGCCTATTCAGATTAGAAGCCGGGCTTCACACTTACGCGGAAAAACTGCTTTGGCGTGGCGGTGATGGAGGGGGTGAGAATCAGGTTTGAGCCATTGCCCGGGACAGCCGCCGGCATTCCATTGGTGCTCCACGTCTGCATATCGCTACTGGCTTCCACCTGATACAGGAAATTGGCGTCAGAATCGCAAGCCATGTGCATCTTGCCGGTGCTTTGATTCAGGTAACAATCCTTGAGGGTCGTAGCAGCGACGGGATGCAGGGACAGCAACCCGAGATGATGGAAGAGAAATTCGGCACAATGCTGTTCAATCGTTTTGCCGTTGACCACATCGTTCCAAAAATTCGACCAAGGCCCGTGCCCTGCGCCCTGGATCGGATAAAATTCATAAGGCAAGCCGACCACGTCACATCGGTTTTTGAGATTATACGAATGGACCGCGGGCACGGTAGTATCAGCCGTTCCGTGGACGATGAAGACCGGTGGATCATTCGCATCCACCAAAGACTCACTGCCATACAACCCGCCCCATAAATCCACGATCGCCCGCACTTGGGCATTCGTCCCCACGACGTCCGTTTCCTGATAGCCTTCAAACAATGCCGTGATCGCCCCCGCCGAGCTGCCTTCTATGGCGATGCGCGTCGGGTCAATGTGGTAGGTCGCCGCATTGGCGCGCATCCAACGCACGGCCTTCGCAGCATCCTGCACTGCGGCATTCATTGCCCGCCCCTGCAAAATGGCGTTGTCTCCCGCGCCCGTTTCGGCCGATGGATTATCCCCCGTGAGCCGGTAGTTGATGGTAGCCACGACATAACCCCGCGCGGCATACATCTGGCACCACTTCACCTGATTGAAATCTGATTTATCTCCACTCGTGAACCCCCCACCATGAATTACAATCAGGCCCGGTAACAGCGCAGGAAGCCCCGTCCCGGTGGGTCGGCAAAGATCAAGCTTCAGATACATCGTGCCGGTCGTCGTCGGATAGCCCAAATTCCCGGTTCCATAAACAATATCGTTCGTGGTGGTGTAACTGAACATCATGTCCAGAAACGGGCTCCCGGCCTTGATGCTTGAGGCAGTTAAAATGAAGAAAAGCGCAATCCATCGATATCTCATGCAGGTCCCGAGGCGCTCGATCATCGTTGTTGGAATTGTCGGATTATTGGGGTGCGGCACCCCCGAGGGCACCCGCGACACGAACTGAAACCCCGGGAGATGGCTCGAGTTTCGGAGATCCGAAAAAAAATTTAAGGTCAGCGGAACAGATCACCGCCCCATGTTGTCTAGATGAGGTCGCGCAAGTGAGGAGAATGTCGCGGACGAATTGCCCCGGGCGGCCGATTCACTTCACTTCCGGCTTTTCCTCATCGAGGACGATTTTCGGGAACACCGGTTTGGGTTTGCCGATGGTGTGACCTTCCGGAAGCAGCCCCCAGTGGAGATCGGAGAGCGATAATTCAGTTAGAAACGGCAGATTCAACTGCGCGGCGAGTTTTGCCGCGGCCTCGGGGAGGACGGGGGAGAGCATGACGGTGCAGTGGGCGACGCTTTCAGCCAGATGCTGAAGCACGGTGGCAAGACGGTCTTTTTTCTCCGGGTCCTTGTTGAGTTCCCATGGCTTCATGCGTTCGGCGTATTGATTGCAATGAACGACGTGTCTGCTGAGGGCTTCGAGGCCTTTGGAAACATCGAACTCATCCATCGCGGTGCGGTAGGCTTCGGTGGATTCTGCTAGAGAGGTTTGCAGGGCGAGGTCTTCATCGGAAAAGATACCGCCGCGGGTGATCACGCCTTCGGTGAAGCGCTGGCTCATGTTGAGGGCGCGGTTGCAGAGGTTGCCGAGTTCGTTGGCGAGCTCGGTGTTGTAGAGCATGATGAGTCGCTCGACATCGAAATCCGAGTCCTTGCCGGTGACGATGTCGCGCACGAGGTAGTATCGAAGCGCCTCGACGCCGAATTTTTCGGCAAGCTCTGCGGGATCGACGATGTTGCCGAGCGACTTGCTCATTTTCTCGCCGCGGATGTTCCACCAGCCGTGGACTAACAGACGCGGCATTTCGGCATCCGCGAAGCCCATGGCATGGAGCATGCAGAGCCAGTAAATGCCGTGGGCGGGGACGAGGATGTCCTTGCCGATGATGTGGACCGGGCGTTCGTCGGTGGTCCAGAGGCTGGAGAAATCCGGCAGATCGGCGTCCGGTGCGGCGCGGTAACCGGCGAAGGAGATGTAGTTGATCAACGCGTCGAACCAGACATAGGTCACGAAGTCGGGGTCGAAGGGGATTTCGATGCCCCAGCGCAGGCGTTCCTTCGGGCGGGAAATGCAGAGGTCGGTGCCGGAGTTGCGTTCGAGCGCGTTGAGCAGTTCGGATTTCCGGAAGCTGGGAATGATGGCGTCGGCCGTGGCTTCGAGGTAGCTTTTGAGCCAGTCGGTGTGATCGCTGAGCTTGAAGTACCAGTTCTCCTCCTTGAGTTCGACCACCTCGCCCCATTCGGGTCCGAATTCGCCGGATTCGTCGCGGTCGCGGTCTGATAGAAATTGTTCCTGGCGCACCGAGTAGTGGCCGGAGTGGGCGTGTTTGTAGAGTTGGCCCTGGTCCTTGAGGGTGGTGAGGATGGCTTGGACGCAGGCCTTGTGGCGGGGATCGATGGTTTCCGCCCAGCCGTCGTATTTGACGTCGAGTTTTTCCCAGAGATTGAGGAACTTCTTGGTCGTGCGTTTGACGAAGGTTGCGGGGTTCACGCCTTCCTTTTCGGCGGTTTGTTGGACTTTCTGACCATGCTGGTCCACGCCCGTTAGGAAAAACGCCTCGTCGCCCCGCAGTCTGCGGTAGCGGGTGATCACGTCGGCCAGCACCTTTTCGTAGGCATGGCCGATGTGGGGAGAGCCGTTGGTGTAGTCGATGGCGGTGGTGAGATAGAACATGGGAAGAAGAGGAATCCTTGCGGGTGGAGGCAAAGGAAAGCAGAGCGGAAGATGGAACGCAAGCAGGACTGAGTTGATGATTACCGAAGTTGGGGGCTTTACGCTTGGAATCGTTGTTTGAAAAAACCAAAAGGACCGGAAAGATTTGAATCGCCTGTATTACTTCTTGGTCTGACCATACAACTCCTCCACAAGAGTCACTAATTTCTTGTGAATCTCAGTACTACTAGCATTTGAAAATGCCAATAGAAGTTCATCCTTGTCATAATATTTCTGATGTTTCGCTCGCGAGTCCTTATCATGTAATGCGCTTTCCAACCCGCTGAGCCAAGACTTTTCATTACCAATGAACTCAAAAACCACCGCCTTTCTGAGCTCCTTGCCATTCTTGAAAAGGGTGTCCCCCTTGAAGTGGAAAACGTCTGCGACCCCTTTTTTGCCGTTCTGATCTCTGTAGACAAATTCGATCTTGCGTGATTCTAGCAGGCTAGCAGATGCAATTTTTTCGGAAAGTGGATAGCGAACCTCCATCAAATCCTGATAGTAGTCCGTTGACCTCGCTAGAAAGGTACGATTCCAATGATGAACTCTAATGGGTTTTGGAATGATATAGATCTGCCCTCTTTTTAGTTCCGGTGCATTCTTAGTGGCTTCAATGAGGAAGTAGCCCTGATCACCATACATCAATGCAGAAACCGTTTCTTGAGTTTTCAACAGGTCGACAAGCCTGCCGTTTGCCAAAATCACGCCACCATCTAAAAATTCGGTATTGAATCTGAAAAAGATCTCACCGGCATCACCCGATTGCCTCACCTGAAACTCTTCTTTAGACACGCGTACGAACTCATACACCTCACTCTTCTTTGCCAGCCTTGTTACAAGCTGTTCCTTGCCCTTCCAAATCTTCAAATCATAGGGGAAATGCTCCCCAGATCCCAACCCCTCCCCCCCGGCAACATCGGCAGAGCGTGCCTCACAAGCGAAGCAAAAGAATCCAAACAGCAGTGCGAAGACGGTCGTTTTCATCATAATGATTATTTGTATTTCAATTTTTCTGCAGATTTTTGGGTTCTTGGTTCGTAGTGCCCAATATTTACACCATTATGATCAATGATAGGGTAGGCATACCACTCGATAGCCTGATCTTCATATTCAGACTTAGAAGAGGCGGGACCGATGCCATAAGATGGATCATAATATTGGTCAAAAGCGGATGAAATCGCATGCTCTGACCATGATGCAAAAGCGGCGTTGGAGTGTCCTTGGCCTGATCTGGGACTGTTACCATCCATTTTTTTCGGATTACCTTTCGGCACCCAACATGAACTCGGATGCTTCTGATCATCGCTGAAGATAATATCATGTCCGTAAACACCTATCCTCGTTACAGGATATCCATGCACTTTCAATGTATCATTGAAAAAATCAGCCCATCCGCCACAAATTCCCGTCCCGGCGCTCACCACATTGGTCACATTGCCGTAAGGGTAAAACGTCATATAATTTCCACTGGGAATTCCCGAAAAACGATCTACTCGCTTCATTTCCAATGTCTTGAAGTCAGCATAAATCTTGTGGGCCACATCTTTTCCACTTACACCCGTGTCTCCATCCGGCTTGTTACATGCGTAATAAAAGAGTGTTTCCTGATTACTGGCGACAGTTGGTGCCGATGCAGTCAGATAGACTTGGTGCATGCTCGTCGCAAACCTGGTCCAGCCACCACCATCAACCTGATAAGACCAATCGATTCTCCATCCAGTGCTATCGCTCTTTCGATAGATTTTTATGAAATCCGTCCAATTTGCAACTTCACCGTTCCCATTCACTACAGGTGTAAATGGGAGAACTGCTCTTCCATTTATCACCTGAACCTGAATTGGTGGAATCCGCATGCCATTGGAAGCATAGGCTTTAACTTCAAATATAGACTCCGGCTGCATCGCGCCCACCTTGAAAGCCGCCTCTATACTTGGCCTAGTCTTCTTTGTGTAAGCAATCGAATCGTTACGATCAGAAAGCGATGAAAGATCGGGCACACCGTTCCCATCAATATCGTTCCATTGTGGGGATAAATACGGTAACAAGGTGTCATCACAGCACAAATTGTGGCCCCCACTGAAACCAACGCTTTCCAGCTTCACATCCCTAGAAGCCTTGAGATAAACAAACAACGTGCAGCCATCAATGTCGGGACTGCCTTCACGCGGCGTGTATTTCACATTTGAGTAATCTAGGTTGATATCCACTTCAGTTTCAGGCTCAATCCTGACATTCAAAACGTTTAAAGATTTCCCGGTATCAGGCAAAGCAATCGGCGTCTCAAGCAGTGAAAGCACGGGATTTTGATTGATTGTCACATTACAGCCATCATCCGAGAGCAACGCCAGTCCATAGATATACTTTCCAGCCAGATCTTGCGGCAAGGTCGGCGCGCGCCACTTACCTATGAAGGTTTTATAATCGCCTTTCTTAGTGCTCTGATACCCCAATTTGTTATCAGTGGCATGAGCATAGTTATTCACCGTATCCAAAAGCGTGCCGACATCAGCTAATCCGTCAATCGCGCTGAGGTTTTCGATAACCACGGAGATATCGTCTGCATGTGTTTGCGCGGATAAGAATATTGCTAGGCTAACCAACAAACCTAGAGCCTGCCTTGAACCATTTCTTATGATCTTTATCATTGTTGTAATTTTTCGTTTTTGGATGGATCGGAAGTAGGTAAAGATTTTAGTTTTTTGGCCTCATCTGCTTTCTTTAGTGCTAATTTTTTCGACCATTTGGGTATGATGAATTTCTTGCTTTCCGACATGTGGCCGTCATCGCGGACCTTCTGTATTGTCTGGATCGCCTCAGCATAATTCTCTTGGGCTGCCATGTGATGAGCTAGAAGGTACAACCCGAAATCTCGATCTTGAGGTAGATCCACTCCTTCGATGTACATCTCAAGGCATCTGCGCTCAGCCTTGATGTTTCCAAGCTTCTTGTAGACGTTAGCACAATCCAGCATTAATCTACGCCATGAGCAAAACAGCGTGCGGTCCACGGACTTGGTCACCTCCACATTTGGCATCACGTGTTGATCCATGAGCTCCATGGCTGCAGCTTGAGCTACAGGCAATGTCGCCATACGAGCCGCCGTGATTTCCAGATTTCCGACCGCAATGGCCCGGTCGGTGTCTGTTTTTGCTTCCTTGAGCTGCTTCTGCCACCTTGGAATGGCGACCGATGGTTCGCATCCCTCACGCCATGGCGGGTTATCAACGGCCGGAGGATGCGATATGTAATCTTCCAGAGATCCCGCTAAACTAAGACCTGCCATGCCCCATATACTGCAACCTACTAAGGCGCGAACAGGCTTAGGGAGATACCTTCCGAAAATCATAATTTAAAAACATCTCTCCCCCCCCCCAGCACTGTCAACAACAATCATCCGCAATTCAAAGGGGGGGGGGCGGACAATTACTAATTTATCAGTATGGCTTGGCGTAATTGGCGTCTTGGCGGTGAAAAAACTTCTTTCTTCGGGTTATTCAGTCCACCGTATCGAGATCCGGTTGTGCGGGGCGGCCCTTTGCGGTTGGATTCGGGTGGAGCATGCGATTTTGTTTTTCGCGGTCACCGGCGGTTCAGGGTGATGGCCGGTTCCGGAACGCATCGAGCTCCAATTCGTCGAACTTCCGGCGTTTGCTCTCGTAGCGGCGGTATTTCTCAAGCTCCTTCTCGTTCCAGATGTTGGCTTCGGTGTAGTCGCCGCCGTAGGGAACGAAAAGGTCGATCCAACAAGCGATTTTCTCGTATTCCTCGCGGGACAGCTTTACCTCGTGGTGATTGTTTTCAAACAAATCCAGCAAGCGGCTGGTGGTGGAACCCGCAGTGCCCGGAGGAACCGGGCTGGGCACGGATTGGGAGCCCAGCCAGGAAACCATCGATCCATCCGGTTTTCCGCGGAACGGTCCCTTGTCACCCTTGCCATCGCGCCGTGCTTGGGTGAGGACGAGGTATGAGTCGCTCCACGCCCGGCCGGCGTGTTCGTCACGCACGGTTTCACCGCTCAAACTGAACGCCTGGTCAGGTGACGTGGTGCGCAGGTCGGTTGCTTGTTCGAGCGGCGGCGGTCGATTGCCCGAGGCCATGGCAAGCACCGGCTCGCGCAGGTTGTGGCAGCGCACGCATTTGCGGTCGAGGATCGGCTGGATCTCACGGATGAAACTGAATCCGCGCGGCGGGCCGTGAAAGGGGTCGAGCTTGCGCGGGCCTTCGCGCAGGGCAAGGGTGGCGGCGGAAGGAGCGGTGGAAGGAGCGGTGGAAGGAGCGCGGTTTTTGTTGTCGTGGCAGCCGATGCAGGATGCGGTTTCTCCAGGTTGCAGCGTGCTCCATGTGCGCATCGTCTGCACCGCCCTGCCTTTGGAATCGAGTGCCTGAAAATAGACCGGAGTCCGGGCCGGGATCTCGAAATAGGCAGAGCCGTCCTCGTGCACCGGTGTTTCGCCGAGCACGCGTTTGACGTCCCAAGTGCCATTGCCCACAGCCACGGGTGTGCTGACCAGCGCGCTGCCACCCGGTCCGCTGCTTTGGTTGAAACGGATGCCGGCGGGCCGGAACTCCAGTGCGACCACGCGCATTTTCCGAATCGTGCCGCGCGGGACCCCTTTGAGTCCCTGTCCCTGATAGATGTCCTGCATGTAATAGGTTCCGGTGTCCATCTCGTGGTTGACCACACTCGGCCGGGCGGCGGGACGGGGGCGTGGTGTTAGAGAGGCCGGTTGCAGACACGGAATATCTGGGTCTGATGCCAGCAGTTCGCGACGGCCGTCACGGTCCATCCAGTAAAGCCCGAACTCCGCCTTTCCGTTGCGGCCTTTGGGAAGATTCCAACCGTCCGGAGAATAACAGACAATCCACTCGTTCTCGTCCAGTGGAAACGGATAGGCAAACAACTCTCCCTGCTGGCCATAGGCGTCGATCCGCTCGGCCTTGGTCTCGCGCACGGGAGAAACGAGTTGCACCCCCTGGTTCTCCTGCCTGCCCGCCGCCGGGTCGATGATCGCGAGTTTTCCCGCCTGGCTCGTGTGGTGTCCGCAGAGGATGGCCAGCACACGGGACGTGCCCGGAATGCCACGGGCATGCGCGATGGTGGTGGGAAACCACGAGCTGTTGCCGTAAAACTCGGACTGGTTGGTGCCGTCCGGATTCATCTGGAAAAGCGGCTGGGGAAACACCTGACCCCGGTCGTTGTAATCCCAGCGGGTGTAGGTCACCCGGCCATCGTCCAGCACCTGCGGATAGACGGTGTGAACCTGATCGAAACCAAGCCGGCGGATGAAGCGCCCGTTCGGGTCGCAGCTGTAGAGGTTGCTGACCTCCGTCCACCAGCAATCGACCGTCTGCACACAGCGCGTCGAGGAGAAGATGAAGTCGTCGTTGGGCAGATAGGCGGGCTCGTAGTCGGCCACTCCCACACCGTGGGTCACCTGACGTAGGGAATTTTTAGTTAGATCTAGCTCGTGGAGATGGTAGTCGTCCTCGTTGAGGGATTTCTTCCAGGCAAAAGCGAGACGTCCTCCGTCCCATGACACCGCCAGGTCGCGGATGACTCCGGTCGGGCTGTCCAGTAGGTCGGTCACGGTCGTGCGTCCGCCTTTCACCGAGAGCAGGCACAGCTTGGATCCTGGCAGGAAATGCCGTTCATCCTGCGCGTCCGACTGACCTTCGGTGTAGGCGAAAAACGACGGCCGGATGACCCGCCGCTTCACGAAGGCGATCCTCGGGGCCGTGGCTGCCAGCTTTTTCAGGCGTGTGTCTCGCCTCGCCTCGCAGACCCGTGCGTAGATGTCCAACCATCCAGGATCCCCGGCGGGTGCTCCGGATTTAGCCACAGCTTTGGCATCGGAGGCCAGTGCGGGTGGGTAATCCGTTAGATTGGCCAGCATCCGTTCAATCATCGCGGCGTCCACCTTTCGCGGATCCACCGCCCCGCAGTCCTGCCGCAGCCAGTCGGATTCCACCGGGTGGTCGCGTTGGAGCGCCACGGCATCCGGTTCCCGTCGCCAATCCTCGATCCACGATGCCGGTTCGGCCGGGACGGGGGCCGTCAGGAAAAACCATGCCGCCGCCGGGCAAAGATATGAGAAATGCTTGGGTCTAGAGAAATTCACAACCCAAATCCTACGCAGCCCGGCACGCACGTCTTTCGTGGCTGTTCTCACCACTCGATGCCCACGCCTTCCTCCGGGATGAGGATCTGCTCGCTGATGCCCAGTCGCTGGTGCAGCGCCCGGCTCAGTCCACGGTATCGAGATCCGGTTGTGCGGGGCGGCCCTTTGCGGTTGGATTCGGGTGGAGCATGCGTTTTTGTTTTTCGCGGTCACCGGCGTTGCGGGCCACGGGGATCGGCATGCCGGTGTTGATGTCCAGTCCGGTCAGGTACATCGCGGCGGATGCGGTCATCGGCAGTGGGATAAAATCCTGCACTTGCTGGAGATTCCATTTTTCCTTTTTCAGGAATTCCTCGACGACGCCCATCTCCTTTTCGGTGCAACCGGGGAAGCTGGAGATGAAATACGGCACGAGATACTGGTTTTTTCCCGCTTCCTTGCTGAGATCGTCGAATTGGCGCATGAATGCCGGGAAATCTCCGGCGGGCTTGCGCATCCGGCGCAGGACATCCGGGTGAAGATGTTCGGGAGCGACTTTCAAATGCCCGGAAACGTGGTGTTGTACGAGTTCCTTCATGTAACCGGGTGTTCTAACAGCTACATCCATCCGGATTCCGGACTGCACGAAGATGTGTTTCACTCCGGGCACCTGCCGCGCTCGGCGTAACATATCGAGCCCCGGCCCTTCGTTGATCTCGAAATGCGGGCAGATCGACGGCCACAAGCAACTCGGCCGGTGGCAGGTTTGGCAGGCGTCGACATGGCCGTTGCGAGCCGCGTATAGGTTGGCGGTCGGTCCGCCGAGATCGGAAACCGTGCCGCGGAAGGTATCGGAGTCGCTCATTTTTCGCACTTCATCCAGCACCGAATCCACACTGCGGCTCGACAGGAATTTTCCCTGATGCAGTCCGAGCCCGCAAAACGTGCAGCCCCCCGCGCATCCGCGGGAAACGATCACGGAGTCCTTGATGGTGGCGAATCCCGGTATCGGTTTGGTGTAGTCCGGATGCGGCAGTCGTTGAAATGGATATTCGTAGAGGGCATCCAGTTCCGCTCCGTCAACCGGCATCGCGGGCGGTTCCATGACCACCGCGCGGTTGCCGTGCATTTGCACCAGTCGTTTTCCGCAATACGGCGTCTGCTGGGCTTCCGTCACCCGTGTGAGTTTTAACAACAACTTGGGATCCTGCTGCAATTCCTCCCACGATGGCAGGATCACGCTGCTGCTGAAATCCGCCGCCGCGCTCGCCTTGCCGCCCCACAGCACTGCGGTTCCTCGGATTCTTCCGAGGTCTGGGTTTCCACAACGCAAACGTCCGGCAATGTCCCGGATCGCCCGTTCTCCCATGCCGTAAACCAGGACGTCCGCCTTCGAGTCTGTGAGGATCGACGGACGCAGCTTGTCCTCCCAATAATCGTAATGCGCCACCCGTCTCATGCTGGCCTCGATGCCGCCGAGGACGACTGGTATTCCCGGAAACGCCCTGCGTGCCATCTGGGAATAGACCACGGCCGCGTGGTTCGGCCTTCGTCCCGGTACTCCGCCTTCGCTGTAAACATCGAGTTTCCGCTTGTGTCTGGCCGCCGTGTAATTCGACAGCATCGAGTCCAGATTGCCGGCGGTCACGCCCACCATCAGACGCGGCGTACCCATCGCTTGGATGGACTCGATGTTCTTCCAATCCGGTTGGGCGATGATGCCGACGCGCAGTCCCTCCGATTCCAGAACGCGTCCGATCATCGCCGCGCCAAACGAAGGATGGTCCACATACGCATCGCCGGTGATGATCAGCACATCCAGTTCGTCCCAACCGCGCGCCTGCATTTCGCGGCGGGTGGTCGGCAGAAATCCCTGCATCTGCTGCGGATCACGCTTGTTTCCCGTTTTTCCGGCCTTGCTCATGCGGACCAAGCCATAGCAAGTCCCTGGCCGCCTGCAAGCCTCGGCATTTTGCCCTTTCGGAAATCCCGGTGGTTTGCATGATCGCGCCATGCGCTACGCCGAACGACTTCAGCAACGGATTTTGAAAACCGGATCACGCCTGTGTGTCGGGCTCGATCCACGGCCCGGTGATGGTGGGGCTGCCGCCGCACGCGGGTTTCTCGAAAAAGTCATCGACGAAACGTCCGAATATGCTGCCGCCTACAAGCCGAACATGGCGTATTTTGAAGCGATGGGCATCGAGGGCATCCGCCTGCTCGAGGACATGCTCGCAAAAATGCCCGACGATGTTCCGGTCATTCTCGACGCCAAGCGCAGCGATATCGGCGAGACCCAGAAATACTATGCGCAAGGATATTTCGGCGGTTGGAATGTGGACGCGGTGACCCTCAATCCGTTTCTTGGATACGATTCGATCGAGCCATTCCTCGATTGGGAAGGGAAGGGGATCTATTTGTTAGCCGTCACCTCCAATGCCGGATCGGCGGATTTTCAGCGCCAGCGGCTTGCCGACGGACGTTCGGTTTTCCAACTGGTCACCGCACTGGGCGATCGCGCGCTGGCGGAAGGGCGCAAGACCGACGTCGGATACGTGGTCGGTCTAACCAATGCGGCCGATGTGCTCGAAAAAATCCCTGACGCTCCCTTGTTGGTGCCTGGGCTTGGGGCGCAGGGCGGGGATCTCGCCTCACTGGCTGCCGCAGCACGCACCGCTCCGGACGTGATCAACGTTTCCCGCGGGATTCTCTACGCCGGCGATGACCGGACATTCGCCGAGCGTGCCAAGGACTGGTCCGACAAGATCGCCGCCGCGTTCCCGGGATTGTAAAATTTCAGTGGTTTTGGATGTACAGTTTGTTGAGAGGCAATCCGACGTTTTGACTCAGGATCGCTTCTTCCACCAGTTCGAGCAGTGGCCTGTCGGAAAAAAGACGGGGGTCTCCCATCAGAATGCATGGGAATTCAAAATCAAGAATCGTCCCGGTCCAGCCTTTGATCGGTCTGCTCATGGCCGCGTCAATGTCGATGTTGGATTCATTTTTCGTGATCCAGTCCACCATGTCCAAATAGGCGCGGGAGTGATATGTGGCACAGCTTATCATGCATCGCTTGGTGACGGGATCGATCGCGAAACCTTTGATCAGGGAACCATTTGATTCGCCCTTGCAGAGCAGTTTTCCATCCACAAACTTTAGATTGGTCGCGACGCTCCATGCGCGTTCTATCTCCTTCCATCCGGCACTGGCGCTGGCAAGGTCAACAAGCCTTTGGTATTCGGTTCTGATGGTTTTCATTTTGCTGTTACTGCGCCCTCACTTATTGCGAGCCTAGCTTTCCCACCCGCTTTGCCAAGGTTGTTTTTGTCAGGTTGTTTGGGTGCAATCATTTCCATCGCAGTTTTTCATACCAAGGTGGCACAAGCCGGGTTTCGTGAGCACGATTGATGCCCCGATTCAGGTGTAAACCGGGTGCTTTATTGCCATTCTGTTACCAGACCAGCTTTTGGAGTTCTTTGATGCGCTCGCTGATGGTTTCGATTTTTTGTCCGTTCAACTCGGTGGCTTCGAGCTTTTTCAACCAAGCGATCTGTTCCTTTTTGACCTTGGCGAAGCGTTCAGGGGTAAGAACGATCCGGACGGCACTATAAACTTCATTCAGGCGGTTGTCATACCATTTCAGACGATTCTCCATATCGGCGAAGACTATCCCTTCGTCAACTCTTGCCGAGAAGGCGGCTTCAAAATCATCGATTGAATCGATCTGTTTGGCTTCCGAGCGCGTCCACTTTTCGGAGTCCGGGTTGAATGTTCCCTGAAACAGCGCGAAATGCTGCTCGTCGGTGGGATAGAGTTTTGGATTGGTAAGGGCGGTGGCACGGACCAGGATTTCGCGGCCGGCTCCCGGCCGGAAATACGCGGTGCCATAACCCGAGCTCCCGGAATTTCCGCTTTGCCCGGCAATCGCGGAGTTGAGCGCTTTCTGCACATGTCCGCCTAGATCGATTTGGCGGCATTTGGAACCGTGTGTGTCGATGGCGGTGATGGTTTCAAAACCGTATCGCTCTTCGTAGGTGACGACGGCCCAGCTCGAATCCCCCGCCCATGCTACAGAGAGTCCACGATGGTTTTCGCCTGGGAAATAGTGTGTGCGACGGATGACGGTTAGCTTCTGCCGGGTCTTGAGATTCACGAGGAAATTCTGGATCTTGTCTTCATCCAGATCTTCGACTTTTTCGCGGGAAGGAAGGAGCACGCCGAACCGGCCATCGGGCGAGACGGAGTCTTGATCAACCGCGAATCCGTCCGGCCATTCTGCTTCGGCGCAATAAGCGGGGCCGCCATGGATCAGCAAGGTGAGCAATGCCGTCGCCAGCATTTTGCGGGTATGTTTGTGAGTGGTGTATGTCGTCATAACAGGATTTTCAGAGTTTACTCAAAATGGCTGGTCATGGCAGTTTTCATGTTTTTCGAGTTTAGTTTTTCCACCCGCTTTGCCAAGATTTCTTTTGGCCGAAGATTTCGTTTTAGCTGCGGTTGTTGCGAGGGAGGAGGGCTAAAATTCAGGGAGAGGTGATTTGCCTCCGGCTATCTCTGCTGCGCTCCGATTCCGAATCGCGGATGCTCATGGCCCTAGATTGTTGCATTCCCGCCTTTCATCTGCGAGAGTTCGGGCGTGACACGACGTTTCAGCCGATTGCCGATCCTTGCCGCATGTGCGTTTGCGGCGATGTTGGGTGCGTGTGGGCCGTCATATACCCTGGTGAATTACCAGAACGGGACGAGTGCCAAGTCGGATACGTTCGGCTACCGAAAATGGATATCGGATAAAACCGAACCGGACATCATCATCATCGGCATCCATGGGTTTTGCGGGGCCTCGATTGACTATGCAAATCTGGGAAACCACCTGTTGGTACACCAACCGAAAACCGGGCTCTACGCCTATGAAGTCCGCGGCCAGGGCAGCGATCCCATTCACTCGCGGCGCGGGGATATCGGTGATGCGAAGGATTGGTATCGCGATTTGTTCGCCTTCACCCAGCTCGTTCAGGAACGGCACCCGGACGCCAAAGTGATTTGGTTTGGCGAGAGCATGGGGGGCTTGATAGCCGCCCATGCATGGCGCGAGGCACCGTCAAACGCCCCTCCATGCGACGGGTTGATTCTTTCCTCTCCGATTGTCCGGTTCCGCGACGATATTCCAGCGTGGACCCCGGGATTGGTGCAGGTGGCGGCCACCACTCTGCCGTTGGCGCGGGTTTCCCTAGAGACACTCTCGGGTGGGAAGGATGTGCAGATGACCCAGACGTCCCACCACAATGAGCAGGTGAAAAAGAACTCCTACAACATCGAGCAGCACACGCTCCGCTTGATCGGCGCGCTGACCAATCTGATCAGCAGCATGAACGATTGTGCCACAAATTTCCGCTCTCCGGTGCTTGTGTTGCACGGGGGGCAGGATTATTTCAACAACGACTCCGACGTCCGCGGCTTCGTCGCCCGGATTCCAGAGGATACTTCGAAAACCTACCGAAACTACCCGGCTGCTTATCATTTGCTGATGTATGATGAGAAACGTGAGGTGATTTTCAGAGACATCGAGGGCTGGGTGGACCGCTTGCGCCACCACCGATTGAAGAATTAATCGAAATTTGGTAGGATTCGTCTTGACGGGGCGGATTTCGCGGCCATTCTTCGCGCCCCGCAACCCCACAAAACTTTCAATTATGGCTCGTATTTGCTGCATTAGAGGAACCCAAGTCCGCTCCGGTGGAAAAATCCATCGTTCTGGCTTGGCCAAGAAAAAGGGCGGTATCGGTCGTCACGTTACCAAAGTCGTGAAGCGCACCGTTTCGCCAAACCTCCAGACCAAGCGCATCTGGGTTCCGGAATTCGATGGCTTCGTGCGCCTCAAGCTGAGCTGCCGCGCCCTGAAGACCATGAACAAGAATGGTGCCTTCAACACCCTCAAGAAAGCCGGCCTCATCTAAGGCACCGGTTTCCACTTATTTTCAAACATAGCGATTCCAAAGGGCGGACTCCGTGTCCGTCCTTTTTTTGCGGATTGATGTTGAGTCTTTCCACCGATTCGGTGAAAACTGCGGCGGATGAGAATACTGGTAGTAGGCAAAGGTGGGCGCGAACACGCGCTGGTGAGGGCACTGGCGGAATCGCCGGGAAACCCAGAATTGTTTTGTTTTCCCGGCAGCGATGCGATTTTTGAGATCGCCAAACCTATCCCTGCGGATGGTTTGGAATCGCTCGTCGCATGGATGAAATCCAATGCCATCGACCTTTGCGTGGCGGGGGAGGAAAGCTATCTGGTCAAGGGCGAGGGATTGGCGAATCTTTGCGAATTGCACGGCATTCCGTGCTGGGGGCCGCCCAAACAATCGGCGCAATTGGAAGCCAGCAAGGAGTTTGCGAAACAATTCCTCGTGCGCAACGGGATTCCGACCGCCCGCGCCACCGCCACCGATACGCTCGCAGAAGCCGTGGCCGCCATCGCCGGAGAATACCCAACCGTCCTCAAATTCGATGGGCTTGCCGCCGGCAAGGGCGTCGCTGTTTGTCCGGATGAAGCTTCCGCTATGGCCTTTTTGGACGAGGTATTCACTCAACGCCGCTTCGGGTCGGGACGCGTGCTTGTCGAACAATGCCTGACTGGCCCGGAAGTTTCGGTTTTCGCGGCGATCGTGGACGATCAATACCTCATTTTCACGCCGGCGCGCGATTACAAGCGCGCACTCGACGGCGATCTCGGCCCTAACACCGGTGGAATGGGCGCGGTGGCCAGTCGACAACTCGTATCGCTGGAAATGCTGGAGCAGATCGAAAAGAAAATCGTGCAACCGACCGTCGCCGGGCTCGGTAGCGAAGGCCTGCCCTACCGCGGGTTCCTCTACTTCGGTCTGATGCTTACGCCCACCGGACCACAGATTATCGAATACAACTGCCGCTTCGGGGATCCCGAGTGCCAGGCGGTGATGCCTCTGGTCAAAGGCGATTTGGCGGCATTCTGCCTTGCTGGGGCAAAAGGTGACCTCCGCGGCGATCTGATTTCATTCGACGATGGCTGGAGCGTGTGTGTGATCCTTGCATCCGCCGGTTACCCGGAAACCTCGCGCAATGGTGACGTCATCACGGGTCTGGAAAATACCGGCGATTTCCGGGTTTACCACGCCGGAACCCGTAAAAATCCCCAAGGAAATTGGGAAACCAACGGTGGCCGCGTGCTGGCCGTGGTGGCTGGGGCCGCCACCCGTCAGGATGCCGTCACCCAAGCCCACGCCGCCACGGATCTCATCGATTTCCCCGGTCTTCAACGCCGCCGCGATGTCGGCATCCTCAATTTCGACTGAATCCCCATCATGGAACCGCTCAACTTAACCGCCGAAGATATCTCCAAGGGAATCGAACGTCTTGCCGACGCGATCCGTGCGAAAAACCCGAATCAACCGCTTGCCTTGGTCGGCATCCGCAGTCGTGGCGACGAAGTGGCCGAGCGCGTCCTCAACCGGCTTTCCACCGATGACCGGGAGCTCTCGTTCGGCGTGCTCGATATTTCGCTCTATCGCGATGATTTCGAGCACCTCCACGAAAATCCGGCTCTTCAGGAAAGTGATATTTCATTCACGGTCGAAGGCGCGCACATTATTCTCGTGGATGACGTGCTTTTCACCGGCCGCACCATCCGTGCGGCGCTCGATGCCTTGTCCGATTACGGGCGCCCGGCCAAGGTCGAACTCGCCGTGCTCATCGACCGCGGCCACCGTGAAATGCCGATCCAGCCGGATTATGTGGGTATATCTCTCGACACCTGCCGTCACGATCATGTATTGGTATCGCTCGAAGGGACGGACGGTCTGGACCAGATACGGGTCGTCCAAAAAGAAACCCCATGAGCCTGCTGCCACAGCGCAAAAAATCCGTCGAGGAGATCGCACAGCTCCGCGAAACTCTGGGTATTCCGGCTATTCCAGAGGAATCTTCCGCAGATCAGGAAGTGGTGGATAAGATAGTCCCCACCACTCATCAAGCTGATTTGGTGCATCCCGAGCAACCTGTGAGGATTGTGACGCCACAGGAAGAACAGCGTCCGCAGGAAGCCCACCCGTCCCATTCTTTCAAGCACTCGGTCAAAATCTCCGCTGCCTCTGTGCTCGAGTTGGTTGACGATTTCCCCGATCCAACGCCGCCGGCCACCCAATCTCTCAGACGTGTCCGCTCGCTGCGCAAGTCCGAGCAAGCACCGATCCCGCCTCCCAAAAAACTCCCTGTTTCCGCAGAATCCTTACTTCCTTTCCAGCGGCACAGCGATAAGGAACTCGCGGATCTCCGCCACCGCGAAGCTCTTTCCCTGCTGAAACCCGTGGCCGCCCCGAACCTCACTCTTGCCCATCCGGCGCTGCTGGTGCCCGGTTATCTGGTATCCATCATCGGGGCGGTTGGTTTCTACTACTACGAGTTCCAGTTGGAAGTTACCGCAGGTTGCCTCGCTTTTGCGTTGTTGCTCGCCATGATCATTTTCATCCGCAATCCTTACTCCCGCCACCACTCCGCATTCATCGCCATGGCTGCGGTTTTTGTCGCGGTTTTCGCCACCCTCCACTACTTTCCCCAACTCACACTCCAGCATGGCCCGTAAAGATTTGTTAGATATCGTGTCGCTCGACCGGAAGGAAATCGACCACATTCTCGAACAGTCGGTTCCGTTCAAGGAGCTCTTCACCCGTTCGGTGAAAAAAGTTCCGGCGCTCAAGGGGAAATCGGTGCTGATGCTTTTCTACGAACCCTCGACCCGCACCCACTCGTCTTTCGAGGTCGCCGCCAAGCGCCTCTCGGCCGATGTGACGAACTTCGATGTCGCCCACTCGTCCATCACCAAGGGTGAGTCGGTTAGGGAAACCATCGAGACCCTTCAGGCGATGCGCACCGACTACGTCATCGTACGTCACAAGGCGTCCGGCCTGCCCGGCACCATCGCCCGCCTCACCAAGGCCTGCGTCATCAATGCCGGCGACGGTGCCCACGCCCACCCGACGCAGGCGCTGTTGGACGCCTTCACGCTCAAAGAGCAGTTCCCCGATCCCACTGGCAAGAAAGTCCTTATTGTCGGTGACATCCTGCATTCCCGCGTCGCCCGCTCGACCAGCACGATCCTGAAAAAAATCGGGGTGGAAGTGGCCTACCTCGGGCCAGGCACGCTCGTGCCACGCACCGGACCGGAGAACATCCGCCGCTTCACCGATTACAAGGAGGCCATGGCTTGGGGGCCTGACGTCGTCTATCTGTTGCGCGTCCAGATGGAGCGCCAGGACGTGCAATTTTTCCCCAGCGTGCGGGAATATCACAAACTCTACGGAGTCACCGAAGCCCGCCTCGCCGACATTCGCGACCGCGGCCTCTACATCATGCACCCCGGCCCCGTGAACCGCGGCGTCGAACTTTGCGATGCCGTCATGGATTACGAACGCTCCCTCATCAACGACCAGGTCGAAAACGGCATCGCCGTTAGAATGGCCGTGCTCTACTGGCTCAAAGCGTGAACAGTATACCGTAAAAAATGAGTTGCTGATCTTCGGTAATGTGATATATCCATATATCATGAACACGTGCACTACCGCAGATTTGCGAAATCACTTTCGCCGCGTTTCCTCTTGGTTGGATAACGGGGAATCCGTGGAAATCCTTAAGCGTGGCAAACCATACGCCACGCTCTTGCCCATCGTGAAGGCCGCTCCGACCCGATCGCCCCGGATCGACTTCGCAGCTCAGCGCCAAGCTATTTGGAAAGGACGACGCTTCAGCGCGGACGAAGTGGCCGAAATGCGAGCTGCGGAATTGGAGGGGGAAGAGTAAGATGCGCTATTTTAGCGATACCTCGTTCCTCTGTGCCCTTTACCGGGAACAGGACAACACTGAGCGTGCGGATGCTTTTATGGAGCAGATCGATGGAGATATCGTTGTGTCTTCACAAGTCCTGTGGGAGTTCCGGCAATCTGCCCGATTTCAAGTATTTCGCCACCAGCGCGATAAGACAAAGGGTTTTTCAAAATCGGAAGCCGAGCGAATGATTGAAGTGCTGGCTGCGAATGTGAAGGCAGGCGCCTTGACATTGGTGTCAGTAGAATGGCCCGACGTCCATAGCATTGCCGAGACGCTGTCGGCCTCCCACACCATGAAAGGGGGACACCGCCCGATGGACATTATTCATCTCGCTACCGCAAAGCATCTGGGTTTGAAACATTTCCTAACTTTTGATGCGAACCAGAGACAACTCGCTGAGGCTGAAGGTCTCGTAGTGCCAGTATGACGGACCGAGCCACCTGATTTCTGCGGGAGTAAGAATCCAATTGACAGCAATCCCATGCTGACATTAGATTGTCGCAATGACGAGAACTCAAATTCAGCTGCCAGAGCCGCTCTTTGGGCGGTTGCGTCGTATCGCCCAAGTCAGAGACATTTCCGTGGCAGAGGTGATCAGGCGTGGTATGGAAATTTACGTGATGAGCTGCCCGGAGGCTGAGCCTGCGGCCAAACCATGGAAGATGCCTGTATTGAGAGGCAGCGGCGGTCACCTTGTGGACCCCGCTTCGGTGAAAGGCGAGGCAGTTGCGATTGAAAACCGATTCCAAGCCCCTTAGTCTATGCTGACTGCCGACACCAACTTGTTCATCCACTCGGCCGATCCCGATTCACCACATCACGCGAAAGCCCGTGATTTTTTTGAAGCATTGGAATCTGCGGAGGATGAGTTCGTGGTCTGTGAGTTGGTATTGGTAGAGCTTTACATGCAGTTGCGCAATGGAGCCATTTTTGTGAAACCATACACGGCGAAGGAAGCGGCCGAATACTGCCAAGCCCTGAAATCCAATCCCCTGTGGCGTTGCGTTGACTATGACCCGAAGATCTCCTCCCACCTATGGAAATGGGCAGCCGAAACCAAGGCGGGATTCCGGCAAATCATTGATGCTCGATTGGCACTCACTCTGCGGCACCACGGTGTCAGCAAGCTTGCGACTGCGAATGTGAAAGACTTCAAGTCCTTCGATTTTGAGAAGGTATGGAATCCACTATTGACATGAAAAACGCCCGGTTCCACGGGGGAGACGGGCGTTTTTGAAATGTAGCGGATCGCGGACGATTACTCGCCGAGGGCGAAGCGTACGAAGCGGGTCACGGTGAGGGTATCGCCGAGTTCCTTTCCTTTGGCTTCGAGCAGGGCGTTGATCTTGATGTCCGGGTCCTTTACGAAACCTTGCTCAAGGAAGCAGCTTTCGGCGAAGAATTTGCCGAGTTGACCCTTGATGATGTTATCGATGATGTTGGCGGGTTTGCCTTCGGCCACGAGGCGGACGCGGAAGATGTCCTTCTCGTTTTCCACCACGGATTCCGGAATGTCGTCGCGTGACAGGCCTTTGGGCGCGCTGGCGGCGATGTGCAGGGTGAGATCCTTGATGAGTTCCTTGAAGGTGTCGGTGCCGGCGGTTTCGGCCTTGGTGGTGCCCACTTCGATGAGCACGCCGACCTTGCCACCGAGGTGGATGTAGGATGCGATGACACCACCTGGAGCGGCATCGTAACGCACATACTTGCGGAATTGGAGGTTTTCACCCACTTCCACGACCTTGGCCTTGACGGTGTTTTCAAGGTCATACTCGCCCATGTTGACAGCCAGCGCAGCGGCGTGGTCGGCAGCTTTGGCGGATGCCAGTTTGTCGGCGATCAGTGCGACGAATGCTTGAAAATTCTCGTTTTTGGAAACGAAATCCGTCTCGCAATTGACTTCCAGAATGATGCCGGAGTCGGCGTTTGGGGACAGGCGGGCGGTGATGACGCCTTCTTTGGCGAGGCGGTCGGCCTTGGCACCGGCTTTGGCGATGCCACGCTCGCGCAGCAGCTTGATGGAGGCTTCGATGTCGCCGTTGGTTTCGCTGAGGACCTTTTTGCAGTCCATCATGCCGGCGTTGGTTTTATCACGGAGTTCTTTGACGATAGCGGCGGTAATCATGGTAGATAATAATCGTGTGAGGTGTTGGTGAAAAAGCGGGAGGCCTGTCATCCGACAAGCCACCCGCGATAAATGGGAGCAATCAGTTTTTGCGGCCTGCGACCATCGCGTCCACCAGGTTCTGGAGGATGATGCGGATCGAGCGTATGGCGTCGTCATTGCCGGGGATCGGGTATTGCACGAGTGCCGGATCGGCATTCGTATCGACCAAGGCGACGATCGGGATGTTGAGGCGGCGGGCTTCGGCGACGGCGATGGTTTCGCGGGCGGAGTCCACGATCACCACGGCGTCCGGCTTCTTGTCCATGTCACGCACGCCGCGCAGGTTGCGCAGGAGTTTTTCGCGTTCGCGACCGAGGGCTGCGAGTTCCTTTTTGGACATGGCCTTGAACTCCGGTTGTTTCTCGATGTTTTCGAGGTATTTGAGGCGTTCCACCGACTTGCGCACGGTGAGGCTGTTGGTGAGCATGCCGCCGAGCCAGCGGTGGTTGACGTAGTGTTGGCCGGTGGCTTCCGCGGCTTCGCGGATGGCGTCCTGGGCCTGGCGTTTGCAGCCGACGAAGAGGACTTTTTTGCCCTTGCCGGCGAGGTCACCGAGGAAATCCGCGGCCTTGTCGAGGCATTGCACGGTTTTTTCAAGGTCGATAATGTAGATTCCGCCTTTGTCCTTCATGAGGAAGGGCTTCATGCGCGGGTTCCATTTTTTGGTTTGGTGGCCGTAGTGGACGCCTGCGTCCACCATCTCATTGATGAGTTCGTTGATCATGTGTTTATTGGTTTCCCGCCTTGATTCAGGTCGGGCGATTCTTGAAGACCCGCCGCATGTGGATTCCCCGGGGATCTTCGTTGGTCGGATAGCGGCGTAACCGGGGGCGCACGGCGTATGGCAATGCCAGTGGCTTGGCAAGGAAAAATGCTTCAATTTTCAAACATTCGGGCCTTTTGGTGTCGCTGAATGCAGATGAAATTTCAGCATGTCCTTTGTCCGGGCCTCTCCGCCTTCCTTGCTATTTTCCTCACAAGCGTTCACGGAGTCCATGCGGCCCCACCGGTGATCGATGATCAGAAAATCACGGAAACTCTTGTGAAATCAACTGCCGAAGCCGTGGGCAAGGAGGGGGTGCCGTCTGCGGATGATCTCGCCAAGAAGGCGATGAAGTCCAATCAGTTGAAGTTGGAAATCCAGGAACCCTCCCCGCCCAAGCCGACCGCTGCCGATTATGAAACGCTGAGTCAGTCGGTTTTCCTGATCGATACGATCTACAAATGTGGAAAATGTGAGCATTGGCATCAGGGAAGCTCGGCAACGGCCTGGTGTTTGTCCGAGGACGGTCTGATGGTGACCAACGCGCATGTTTTCAGAGGAGCGAAAGGCGCTGCAATGGGCGTGATCAACCGCGAGGGGAAGGCTTATCCCGTCACCGAATTGCTGGGTTACGATGTGGCCACGGATATCGCCATTTTCCGGGTCAAGGGTGAGGGGATGCGTCCCCTCAAAATGGGTGCGGCTGCCGATGTCGGGAAGCCGGTGTCCATCATCAGCAATCCCAACGGCAACCTATTTGTCAGGACCGAGGGTTCGGTTTCCCGATACGCGCTGGCTGCGGCGGCTCCTCAATTGCCGAAAGTTCCCTGGATGACAGTCACGGCAGACTATGCGAAAGGTTCATCCGGAGGTCCGGTGTTCAACAGCGACGGCGAAGTTGTCGGCATGGTGAACTCCACCCGTTCCATCTACACCAGCGTCAATCTGAAGAAAGCGCCGAATGCGACCGGGAAGGGAGCGCCGAATGCACCCGAGAAGGGCGATCTCCAGATGGTCATCAGAAACTGTGTGCCGGTGGAGTCGATCCGCGCCTTGTTCAAGAAAGAGTGAGGGCCTTACGCCTTATGTAGCGCAGTAGAAAAATCCAACATCCATTGCCAGGCGGGCTGGATGGTGATTGCGGGCGGAGCGGATGGAAATGGTAGGCGGGATTCCAGCGTGAGGATGAGTTGGCGGGCCGTGGGATACAGTGCTGCCGATTCTTGGAGTGAGCGGACTTCGCGGGCTAGGGTAGCCGAGTCTTCCACTGAAGAGCAGACTTGGATCAGTTCCTCCGAGCCGTCTTGATAGCGAGCGAGAAAATCGACTTCATAACCGTGAGTCGTTTTGATATAGGCGACTTCGGCGCGTCGGCGTTGGAGTTCGATGAAGACGGAGGTTTCCAATAAGTGACCGGTGTTCGCCTTGCCGCTACGGTCAAAGACGGGAATGAGTGCGGTGTCCGCCGGATAGACTTTGCGTGGGTTCACTTGACGGCGCTTTTCCGAATCCGTCGCGATGGGCACGGTTTGTAGAAGGAAGGCGTCTTCCAAGTGGGAGAGAAAATCGTAAAGGCTTTCGCGGCTGATCGGAATGCCTTGGGATTTTAGATCAGCGGAGAATTTTGTGACCGAAAACAATCCTGCCGGACTGCCTAACAATCGGCGCACGAGCCAGCGGAGTGCCGTGATATTGGCGACGGCATGGCGCTCAATCACATCGCGGAGAAGAAGGACGTCGATGTAGCCTTGGAGAAGTTGACGGCGAGTGATCGGAATGAGGTTCTGTGCTTCTGGAAATCCGCCGATTTCCAGATACCGGGCGAAGCGGTTGTCGAGAGTTGCGTTCTTCTGGCTGGTGAGGGTGCCAGGATTTTGCGGAATATCGTGCCCGTGATGGAGAAGAAACTCATGGAAACAGAAAGGTTGGATAGCGATTTCCCATGCCCGGCCACGCATGGAGGTGGCCATTTCACGACTGAGGAGTTTGGCAGATGACCCGGAGAGAAAAAGTTCGTAGCCGGGAGTGTCTAGCAGGCGGCGAACGAAAACTTCCCAGCCTGAAACCCGTTGGATTTCATCAAGGAATAATGTGATAGGTTCACCTGCCGGATCCGGAAATAGCCGTAGATGGATGTCGGGAATCAGATGGAGTTGGCTTGTTTGCATTTCGCCAAGGCGCTCGTCCTCGAAATTGAAGTAAAGCAGTTTGGCGGGAGTGCGTCCGGCGGCGATTAAATCGGCGCGACACTGGTGGAGGAAACTGGTTTTTCCGGCGCGCCGCATCCCAATGACCGCCATGGCTTTGCCCTTGATGTCGGGAATTACCGCATCGCGTCGGGTGAGCGTAGGCAGGGAAGCATCGATTGCCGAGAGGATCTTTTCCCGGATGATTTGTTCAAATTGGTCTTCCATGCGGACTACTTTAAGCCGCAATTGGACTGCTGGCAAGGACTAATTACGCTTCTCTACCGCAGCACTGCTTGAACTTCTTGCCGGAGCCGCAAGGGCAGGGGGCGTTGCGGCCGGTGGTCTCGATATCGAAGCTGGGTTTGCGCCTGGGCAAGTTGAGCTTGAGGGTGGTGCCTTCGGGTGAGGGGACGGTGGATGGGTCGATGCCGACGTTGTTCTGGGAAAGCGCTTCTTCGCCGCCGTGGAGTTGCTGGGGCTGGCTGTGGAGTTGTTTGAGGAAGGCTTCCAGATTGGCCGCGGAGCGGAACAGGTTCTGGAGGGCTTCCTGCTTGATTGCATCCATCAGCGTGACGAAGAGGTTATAGGCCTCGTTCTTGTATTCGACGAGCGGGTCCTTCTGGCCTTGGGCGCGCAGGCCCACGCCTTCGCGCAGGGCGTCCATGTTGTAGAGGTGTTCCTGCCATTGCTTGTCGATGGCCACGAGCACCATCCGGCGCTCCTCCTGGTCGAGAACTTCCATTGGCAGGTTGCCGGTGCGGTTTTCGTAGGCTTCCTTCACCCGGCCGACGAGCATGGCGGAAATCGCCTCCTCGTTCGGGGCTTCCGAGAAATCCTCCTCCGTGACGCGTACCGGCAGCGTGGTGTTGACCCACTGACGAAGTTCCACGAAATTGGTTTGGGCGTCGTCGCGGTCGGTTAGGTAAAGGTTGACCTTGGCCGGAATCGTCTGCTCGATGATTTCGGTGACGAGATCGCGCGGGACTTCGGTGGTTAGAACTTCGTTGCGATAACCGTAAACGACCTCGCGCTGCATGTTCATCACGTCGTCGAAATCCAGCACGCGCTTGCGCCATGTGTAGTTGCGTTGTTCGACGCGCTTCTGGGCGGTTTCGACGGATTTATTGAGCCACGAGTGTTCGAGGGCTTCGCCTTCCTTCATGCCGAAGCGTTCCATCATGGAAGTCATGCGGTCGGCGGCGGCGAAGTTGCGCATCAAGTCGTCTTCGAACGAGATGAAGAATTGCGAACGGCCGGGGTCGCCTTGGCGGGCGCAACGGCCGCGGAGCTGGCGGTCGGTGCGGCGTGATTCATGGCGCTCGGTGCCGATGACGAAGAGCCCGCCGAGTTCGGGGACGCCGGTGGCGAGCTTGATGTCGGTGCCGCGGCCGGCCATGTTGGTAGAAACGGTGACCGAGCCTAATTGACCGGCCTGCGAGACGATTTCAGCCTCCTGTTCGTGGAACTTGGCATTGAGGACCGAGTGCGGGATTTTCGCGCGCTTCAGCATGCGCGAGAGGGTTTCCGACGACTCGACGGATGCGGTGCCGACGAGGCAGGGCTGGCCTTTGGTGTGGGCTTCCTCGATCTTGGAAACCACGGCATTGAACTTCTCGCGGCGGGTTTTGAAAACCTGGTCGTTCTCGTCCACGCGGACGTTCGGCGCGTTGGTCGGGATCGGCAGCACGTCGAGGCGATAGATGTCATGGAACTCGGCGGCTTCCGTTTCGGCGGTGCCGGTCATGCCCGCGAGTTTTTGATAGAGGCGGAAATAGTTCTGGATGGTGATGGTGGCGAAGGTCTGGGTTTCCTTCTCGATTTCCACGCCTTCCTTGGCCTCGACGGCCTGGTGCAGACCGTCCGACCAGCGACGACCGGCCATTTCTCGACCGGTGTTTTCATCGACGATGATGACCTTGTTGTCCTTGACGACGTATTGCACGTCCTTCTCGTAAACGCAGTAGGCTTTGAGGAGTTGGGAAATGTTGTGGATCTTCTCGGCTTGGGCGTCCATGCGGACTTGCAGGGCGTCCTTGGCGGCGGATTTCTCCTCGACGCTGAGGGCTGGGTCCGTATCGATGTCGGCGTAGAGCGTGCCGAGATCCGGCAGGGTGAAGGATTCCGGATCGCCGGGTGAGAGGTATTCGCGGCCCATTTCCATGAGGTCGGAGTCGTGGCCTTTTTCGTCGATGACGAAATAGAGTTCCTCCTTCATTTCGAAGAGTTCCTTTTTCTGGGCGTCCTGGTGGAAGGCGAGTTCGGCTTTTTCCACAAGGCGGCGCATTTCCGGTTCTTCCATGAAGCGCATGAGCTGGCGGTTGCGCGGTTGGCCGAGTTTGAGTTTGTAGAGCGCACGTCCCGCGCCATCCTTGTCGCCTGCTTCTAACAATTGTTTCGCTTCGGTCGCGATCTCGTTGCAGAGCGCGGTCTGGCGTTTGACCAATTGCTCGACGAGCGGCTTGTATTTGTCGAACTGATGGGACGAATGTGCGGACGGGCCGGAAATGATGAGCGGCGTGCGGGCTTCATCGATCAGGATAGAGTCCACTTCGTCAATAATGGCGAGGTAGTGGCCGCGTTGGACTTGTTCGTCCTTGGTCGAGGCCATGCCGTTGTCGCGCAGGTAGTCGAAACCAAACTCGGCGTTGGTGCCGTAGGTGATGTCGCAGGCGTATTCCGCGCGGCGTTCCCATGGGGGCATCTGGTTTTGGATGCAGCCGACGGTGAGGCCTAGGAACTTGTAGAGCGCACCCATCCAGTCGGCATCGCGACGCGCGAGGTAGTCGTTGACGGTGACGATATGGACGCCGAGGCCGGTCAGGGCGTTGAGGTAAACCGGCAGGGTGGCGACGAGGGTTTTACCTTCACCGGTTTGCATTTCCGCGATCATTCCGCGGTGCAGGGCGACGCCGCCGATGAGCTGGACGTCGAAATGGACCATTTCCCAGAGGATCGGGTGGTCATTGACGGTGATGGTGGTGCCGGACATGCGGCGGGCGGCGTTTTTGACGACCGCGTAGGCTTCAGGGAGGATTTTTTCGAGGTGTTTCGCGCGGGAACGTGGGAATTCCAGTTCGGCCTCGTGGAAGGCGGCTTTCGCGGCTTCGATGGATTCGGCATCGGCCTCTACCGATGCTGGCAGCGCCGGGAATTCCTCGCGCAATGGAGCAATACGGAGTTCCAAGGCCTCGGCCGTGGCGCGGAGTTCCTCGGGTCCCATGCGCTCGATCATCGGTTTCGCCGGGGCATCCAAGGCGTGGTAGCGGGCGAAATAAGCCTGCCATTCGGCGGTTTTCTCGCACAGTGTCTCTTCCGGTTGGCGCTGGAGGGCCTCCTCAAATTCATTGATGCGGGCCACCGTCGGGCGGATGCGGCGCACTTCGCGCTGGTTTTTGCTGCCGACGATTTTTTGTAGAATCCACTTGATCATGAGAGAGATGGG
>CAIVKO010000155.1 GCA_903906515.1 Akkermansiaceae bacterium | reverse complement strand
ATCTATTTCATAAAAGTTTGATTTTCTGACTGTTGTGAAATCCCGCTATCTGACTAACGAAACAGCGAATGGACACGGATGAGCGCGAGTAAGATACTGAAAATCTAGCGATTACGTATATTTCGAAATGCCCATTCCTGCGCAGGTCCGATTTGGTGCCGGATCAGGGTAAAGTTTGTGTGACGACAATTAAAGCTGGTCGCCGACGACAATTAAAACTGTCCAGTTGGGAGGGCGGTTTTTTGGGGTGAGACAGCATGCTGTTTGACACCGGTTGGGGCGGCGGGTGCTGCTCTGGGGTTGTGGTCAAAAGAACCCAACTTACCAAGCTCGTTCACGAGCGCAACCAAGGAGCAAACATCAGCATGAGTGCAATCAAAGCGGGGATGTCCCGCACTACGGCGCGCAATTATTTGCGGCAGGACGATGTCATGGAACAGCGGCAAGTGCCGCACAACTGGAGGACTCGGGAAGACCCGCTGGAAGCGGTCTGGCCACAGGCGCTGGCCATGTTGCGCCAGGCACCCGAACTGGAGGCCAAGGCGCTTTTCGAGCATCTGGCGCAAAGACATCCCGGCGGGGTGAAGGACGGATTGTTACGGACGTTCCAGCGCCGGGTGCGGAGTTGGCGGCTGGCGGAAGGGCCGGAGAAGGAGGTGTTTTTCACGCAGGACCACAAGCCCGGCGAGGAGTTGGCGGTGGACTGGACAGATATGGGAGATCTGGGGATCATGATCGAAGGGAAGACATTGGCGCACAAGCTGTTCCACGCGGTGCTGCCGTATTCGAACTGGGAGTGGGCGGTGCGGGCGCACAGCGAGTCAACGCTGTCGCGGCGCGGTGGCTTGAAGGCAACGCTGGGGCGGTTAGGCCGGGTTCCCCGGCAGTTGCTCACTGACCACTCGTCAACGGCCACCCATCAGTTGAAGCGGGACGGCGCGGAGCGCGGGTTCAACGCTGAGTATCTGGGCATTTGCGCGCATTACGGCATCGAACCGCGCACGATCAATGTGGCGCGGCCACAGGAAAACGGCGATTGCGAGAGCAGTCACGGGCATTTGAAGCGGCGCATCCGCCAGCACCTGCTGCTGCGCGGCAGCCGTGATTTTTCCAGCGAGGAGGAGTATGACCGGTTCCTGGCCGGGGTGTTAGATGCGGCCAACCGGCTCCGCACGAAGCGTTTGGGAGAGGATCTGGCGGCTATGAGGGAGACGGCCGTTGAGGATTTGCCCGACTACCGTGAGCTGATGGTCAGCGTTGGGAACAACAGCACCATCCGCGTGCGCAAGCTGAGATATTCGGTTCCCAGCAGGTTAATTGGCATCAAACTGCTGGCGCGCATTTACGAGAACCGCATCGTGTTGTTAGATGGCGCGCAGGAAGTGGCGCAACTGCCGTTGAACGGTGGCGACCGTGGAGCGGTCATCGATTTTCGGCATGTGATCGGTCATCTGCTGCGCAAACCCGGCGCATTTGCCGGCTACCGCTGGCGGGAGGAGTTGTTCCCGGCACCGGTTTACCGTGCCGCCTACGATCATCTAACACGTATCAGCACCCAAGCGGACCGGCGTTATCTGGAGATCCTCAAGGTGGCTGCCGATGAAGGGCAAACGGTAGTGGAAAACGCCTTGGAACTTCTGCTGGCAGCACCGCGTCCGTTCATATCGGCCGGGGAAGTGCTGGGCTTGCTCGACACCTGGCGGGATCTTCAACGGCAGTGGCGGGAGCGGCCGCCTTTGGAAGTGTGCCTGAAGGATTACGACGCGTTGTTAGACGGCTGGGAGGAAGACGGACCCGAAGAACAATCCGGGAACAAGGAGGTGGCGGTATGAGCGCGCAAACGGATCCTACGGTGATGTTGTTGCGGTCGTTTTGTCTGGCGACCATGGCGGGCCAATACGAGGAGGTGATGCAGCTCGCCGAGAAGGATGGCTGGAGCCATCGTCAGGTGCTGCGCCACCTGTGCGAGAGCGAGGCCGTCGAACGCGGCCAGAAGCGCACGGCGCGACTGTTGTCCGAGTCGGGGCTGCCCGAGACCAAAACACTCAGCACGCTCGATGAGGCGTTGTTGCCAGCCAAGGTGCGGCGGCAGTTGCCCGCACTGATAGCTGGCGGCTTTGTGGATCGAGCGGTCAACGTCCTGGCCTTCGGCCTGCCGGGACGTGGCAAGACGCATTTCCTGGCGGCCCTGGGCCGGGAACTCATCCTGCGTCATTCCAAGCGGGTGCTGTTTCGTCCGACGTTCAAGCTGGTGGGTCAGTTGTTAGCAGCCAAGCGTGACCTGCGGTTGGAGAATGAACTCAAAAAGCTCGACCGCTACGATGTCCTGATCCTTGACGATTTGGGGTATGTCCAGCAGAGCCGGGAAGAGATGGAGGTGCTTTTCACGCTGTTAGCCGAGCGCTACGAGCGGCGCAGCCTGCTGATCAGCTCGAATCTGGTCTTCAGCCAGTGGGACCAAATCTTCAAGGATCCGATGACGGCGATGGCCGCCATCGACCGGCTGGTTCACCACTCCATCATCCTGGAGTTCGACGGTGGGAGCCAACGGGTGAAAAAGGCTGGCGAAAAAGAGCCCAAACCAGCCGCTGGCTAGCCCGGTGCGCATCATGGGGGCTGCCGCCCCAAACCCCGCCGAGCTGAGGCAGCTCGACCCCATTGCCCCCCCCCCTAAATCCCCTCCGGGGACTTCTCCCCTCCCGTCCCCCAGGGGAGCGGGGGGAGTCACTAAAAGAGCCCTGTTTCTAATTGTCGTCGGTGGGCAGTTTTAATTGTCGTCGGTGGCTAATTCTAATTGTCGCCAACGGAATTTATAATTGTCGCTGGACAGGATGTTAATATTGGACAACTTGAACAATCTCTTTCGGGTCACTGTAGCTGATTTTCAGGAGTCGTGAATTGCGGTCTATGCCTATAACCTTGAACACGGCACCAGAGGGAACATTTGGCGGATCGAGACGCTGCAGTAACTTGGTTGCCAGGTCGTAAAGATACAATCGGGTGCTTACTACGGAATCGCCAGTTGGGTCCTCCTCATCTGCTAAACCTAACAAAGAATTGTCCGATAGCCAGATCCAATCATAAAGCCACCATCTTTGTTCGTCGAAGTAGTTTAATTTTGGGAGGGAGTCAGATGTCATTTCAAGCTGATTGTTGGCGATTCCTGCGATCTTGTACTCCGGGTCACGAGATGGCATGCCAAGCACGACGCGGTTACCACTCGGGCTCAATGCCGCCCAATGAATAGTGTCTGGATGCAAATAATCCAACGGACGTTCTTCGATCGAAAGACTCTTTCCATCAATCTGGATGATTCCTGGAGGTCGGTCAAAGGCGGCCTTGCTCGCCAGATCGGTGGGAGCCAGCGGCAGAGTTTTTGGTGGGATAGAACGAAGCCAATCTGGAGCACTTTGATTGAGCGCCTTTTGGAGGGTAATAGGTCGCTCTCCATTTGAGCGGGTTGGAGAATCTCCTGCAACAGTTGGCTGTTGCCGACTGGCAGTTGTGCTTTGAGTTGCATTTTCGATGGGAGTAGATTGACCTCCGGTCACACGAGTCGAGGCCTCTTCTGAGGTTGCCGGTATCTTGTTCTGATTAACAGAAGAAGATGATTCATTCTTCCAAATATATATAAGCAGACCCAAAACGGATAATACACATAAGGATCCTAATAATCTAATTTTCATGGCTGGGCTAGGATATCGGTTGTAATGCTTTTTGCTAGTTCTTTTGCGACGTTTTCACGGACCGAATCGGCACTCCATGAACGATTGTTGGTTTCGGTTGCCTGATTTCCACTTATCAGCAGTGCATCTCCGTCTATGTTGGTTATGAACTCCAACTCTACGAGTGCCGAGCGCATGGGGTGATATACCACTCCGTCATCGTTTCTATTTCCATTGCTGTTTGGGCTGTCTCTGAGCACTCCTGGTCCATATGTAAACCGTTCATTTCATAATATAAGGAGAAACCGGATTTTCAGTAATTTTTTCGATGACAACAAAAGGCCGTCGTCGGACCGGTCGTCGGATATCACGCGCTCCGCTTCGGAAGTCTCCACGCAACGATTGCTGAAGCGAAAATTCCACCGATCCACACCCAGAAGTTTCTGAGTTCCGTCATGCCGAGGGTGTCAGACAACAAAAATTTCACTTTGCGCGATGTCGACTTACACTGCGGAAAAACAATCGCCACCACCATCCAAGAAATATTCCAATTATGAGCAAAATGCCTCCAACCACCAAATTGCCAGGAAGACTTTCTCGAATCAAATAAGACCTTATTTGGTCATGCCTTTCTACAGACATTACCTCATATCCCATCATGATAGCATCCAGTCCATTCGTTGTTAATTCGTAGATGCCCCATGAGACTACCATCCAACAGATGGTAGCGAATGACAATATCAAGCCACTTATAATCGACCTTAGTTTTATCATTTTGTTATTGTATCCAGTGAGGGCTGCGTTTTCAACCATTGGATTGACAGATCTAGATCATTGACAAAAGTAGATTCAGGAGATGTGTCACATTTTTCACGAAACTCTAAAAGCACATTGCCCGCTTCCATAAAACTAGTTTGAGATATCAGCGATGTGGCCTCCTTGAAAATCTCTGGATCTGTCTCATTTAGGTAGTTTTTATAAAACCTCAACCAGTCTCCCGGCTCAGGCTGGACACACCGAAAAGTCCTCAATGCCAACAACCGATATAGCCGATTTGGAGAAGTTGTCAATTGTTGCCATTTTTCTATGGCTGATGGCGAAAGTTGCTTTCTGTTTGACACCTCAACGAATGCATCACTCAAAACCTCAAAGATGAATAAATCACCACGGGTGATTTGCGGGTCTCTGGAGCGATCAGCAATCACCTCTGGAAGTGAGGCCCCTCCATGTCCCGCAGTGGCCATTGCAATAAGGTGTGTGGCTACTAAGAATTCTTGTTCAGCTGGATCTAAAATATTTGTGAATTTTCCAGTCGCGACTTGAGCAATCAGTGGTTCTTTTCCTGTCTCAGGAGCTAGCATATCGCTGATTGCTAGTTGAGAGCCGTTCTCTTTTGCCTGGGGTAAAGCTTGATCGAGTTTTGGAGTCCAATAATGCAGTTTGATTGCCTGCCACTCTTTCGAAGTTAAGTCCGTTACGGACCTCCCGATTATGCCCTCTATTTCGTTGAGAAACTCTAGCCGCTTCGCTGATAAAGATTTTTCCGTTATGGAAGTGACAGCACGCCTAATCGTCTTAGAAGGTTTCGCATTTGAAGATGCTTGTGACTGCGGTAACAATTGCGCGGGATTTGATTTGTTGGTATCAGACTTCGAAACTTTTACATTATTTTTCTCGCAAGAAATGAGAAGTAGGGCTGCATAGACTATGTGCGTTTTGGAGTATTTTAGTCTCATGGGCGTACAGCGGCTGAATCGAGCGCAAGATACGTATTCACATAGTAAGGAATCCCAAGCTCACTTTTCCGTCCAATGTATGCACCTTGAAGCGTTCCTGCCGGTGTAGTGTGCATGAGTGCCAGTGAACCAGCTCCACAATCTAAAATAAAAAGTTTGATTGCGCCTGTATCTACAGATGGAGCCAATACAGGAACCTCTGATCCGCTAGCAGTTCGCGCAAATCCAGGCGCACCTCCCTCACCCTTAATCTGTGTTGCGGTAAAGACACACCCTTTGTTATTTTCAAGAGCTTTCCAGAACCCTATCATTTGGTGAGCCTTGTCAGCACGTTCCACACTGGCGTAGTTTGTTGATAGCCCACCAAGAGCATCCGTGCCTCCCGCTCTGCCTGCTGAAAAGTTCCATATTCTTGATTTTAAACCAACGAATTTTCCGCCCGGGTCGCCTGCTTGGGGATTAGCAATATCGTCAGTAGTTCCAGCAATGCCGTCGGGACCAGCAATGAGTCCAACTGGTATGGGGTCAGGCCCGGCAAGCGGACTGCCCTTCGCGGGGCGGGTGGTAGTGTCAAAATTATCAGAAGAAATCGACGCTGTAACACCACCGATAATCGCTCTTCCGTGGCATTTATCTGCGATGTTTGTTGCCATTTTTAAAAGATCCCCTGCACTGTTTTCATCCCAACCAGCTGTCCAAAAACACTGATTGCCATTAATCACCACTGTGGGCGAAAGAAGTGCGGAACCGACCTCCGATATGCCCTTTTTCTTCTTGCTATAAGCATCATAAGTTGTTAGACTGGTGGCTTCTTCGCGCATGACGCAGAGTCGCCAGATTGTTGTTGGATCGGCAGCACCAAAAGGATAACTGAGATCACGAATACATAGGCGCGTATTATTCTCCATGATGTAGTCACGAGCGGCATTGAAAAAATGCTTGTCCCCAAACCCTTCTACAGCAGTCAGCGGCAACTTGAGTTCTGCCCAGATTTCAGATGTGTCTTTACCAACAAACATTCTCAAGTCACCTTCAGCATCGCCACCTTGCCAGTCATCACGAAGTCTTATGTAAACCGTCTCAGGCAACGTGTCAGCGCTCAAATCAAATGGGGCAGAAGATGAGATGCTTAGCTTGTCGGCCGCCTTGCATTCTCTGGTTTTGAAGAACTCTAATTTAGCAGCTGTTGGATGCTCGAACCAAATCTTACCTGTGGTCAGACCTACCTTAATTTTAATCGGCTCAGCATCGTCATCATCTTTGTGCGTGGCTGGGGGCTTCGGCATTTTGCCGTATCCCCATCCATATGAATACGAAGTCAGCCCGTCATCGTCAACGTCCCAAGCACCATTCGACATCTTGTCATTTTTAAAAATGTACTCGGTTCCTTTTTCTTTCTCAGATGCACTCGCGCCTGATTTTAATGCTGAAACTTTTAGCGCATCATCAGCACTCGTAATCTGGCCGTCATTGTTAAGGTCCGAGATTAACTCCATCGGCAGGATGCTCACCTTGTCAATCAAGGTTCCGTAGGTGTCGAGCTTTCCTGTGGGAATGAATGCGACGTAAATGGGGTTGTCTTTTCCGGCGGCGGCGATTTGCTCTGGCGTGATCTGGAAGGCGAAGACGTTGTCAGTCCAGTGCATTTTATCGAAACCGGAGATTTCATCGGATTGAGCGATGGGCTCCTCGCTGGTGCCGTTCATGTAATATACCTTCACGCGGTATGGATCGGCACCCGCTTTGGTGCTGTTTCTTCCGCTTTGCTTCCAGGCAAGAACGTATCCGCCTGCCCTGGGGTTGGCGATGGGTTGTTTGATGCCGTAGCTTTCGGGGCTGCCGTCCAATTCGACGAATTTTTCTCCACCCGCATCCCAGACTTCCACGGT
>CAIVKO010000154.1 GCA_903906515.1 Akkermansiaceae bacterium | reverse complement strand
CCGAGGCGATGGGATCAGGCGACTTTTCCGGAAGAATTACGGTTAGTTTAACGCCATCCATGGTTACGGTCAGCGGTGATTTGCTAGAATCCGCCAACATATAAGCCTTGGTGACCGCGCCCAGCTTGCCTTTGGTGTCGAGGGTGAATGAGGCACCGGGCCATTTCAAAATATGGATATATGTTGTGCCGGGTTTGACTGTGCAGCGCCAATCCCAGGTTGCAGTGAAGAGCGGTTCGCCTTTTTTGTCTTTCTCGGTGGCGCTGAAGGTCCCGCATTCCTCACCGAAGAGCGTGGCCGAGGTGCCGTAGATCGCCTCGCCATTGACCTGCAGCCATTTGCCGATTGCAGCGATGGGTTGCACTTCGCCTGCGGGAATCACGCCTTCCGCATCGGGGCCGACATTGAGCAGGTAGTTACCGCCCTTGCTGGCAATGTCGATCAGGTTGCGAAGAAGGGTCTCGGTCGATTGGAATTTATTGCTTTCTTTCTTATATCCCCAAGTGCCGTTGATGGTCATACAGGTCTCCCAGTCCTTGCCGGGATAACCCTGCGGCGGGATGAATCCCTCGGGGGTCGCGGTGTCGCCTTTGCATCCTAGGCGGTCGTTCATAATGATGTCCGGGCGGCACTCCATGACCGCCTTATAAATGCGCTCGGGCCGATGTTTGTTGTCGACCGGCCAACCCGGAATATCAAACCAGAGGACGCTGATATCACCGTATTGGGTGAGGAGTTCCTTGAGTTGAGGGATCACCACTCCATCCACATACTTATCGACATCGCCCGCCTGAGCGGGGTCCCAATTGCCGCGTGTGCCGCCACCGGGATGGTGCCAGTCGAGGTTTTGCGAATAATAGAGCCCAAGCTTGATGCCCTGTTTGCGGCAGGCTGCGGCCAGTTCTGCAATGGGGTCGCGCTTGAACGGCGTGGCGTCATAGATATTGTATTCATCCACCTTGGTGTGAAACATGGCGAAGCCCTCGTGATGCTTTGACGTGATAACGATGTATTTCATCCCGGCGTCCTTGACGATTTTCACCCACTCGTCGGCGTTGAACTTGACCGGGTTGAACTGCTTGGCAAAATCGGCGTATTCAGCAACCGGAATTTTCCCCTTATTCATGATCCACTCACCAAATCCGCCAACTGGCTTGTCGTGATAATAGCCACCAGGGACAGAGTAGAGCCCCCAATGGATGAACATGCCGAACTTTGCTTCGCGCCACCACGCCATGCGGGCGTCCTTGTGCTCCTTGGTTTCTGGAGGTGTAGTCGACGGTTTTGTCTTTGCCACTGGCGCATCCGCCGCGCGGGCCGGAGTGGATGGCAGAAGGGCGCAGGTCAGAGCCATTAGCAAGGAGATGACGAGTGGTTTTTTCATGAGGTATTTCAATGTGTTACGATGGAGGGCAGGTTTTCCACCTCCCATGGGATCGCCATTGGACTGCCGCTGCAATTGACAAAGACCACTGGCTTTTTCATGGCTTCAAGGGCTTTCAACATCTCGGTCTGATCGGCGGGGAGTTCGATGGTATCCCGGTCATGCCCCTCCCGTTCGGAGATTTGGTTGATGCCGCCGATGTAGATCACCACATCCGCCGAGCGAGCCGTCTCCACCGCCTTTTCGAAGGCCGCAGCGGGGCTGGCCACCTCGCCTTTTTTCAGATCGTGCGGTTTACCCTTTTCGTAAATCACCTCGCACCCGGGAGCGGCGGCCTTGATTCCGGCCAGAAGGGTGACCGGTTTGGAGGGAGTGCCGTTGTAGTTGCCATACATCATCTCCGCGTCGTTGGCGTTGTCACCGATGACGGCGATGCGCTTGAGTTTGGCTTTGCCCAAGGGCAGGACACCGTTGTTCTTGAGCAGAACGATCGATTCCTCCGCCGCGCGCAGGGCCTTGGCCTGGTGCTCGGGGCAATCGTTCTTGGAGGCGGAATAGGGCAGGTCGCCTTCAGTGCTTGGAATCTCCTTTGGCGCGGGACCCATCTCGAAGTGGAGTTCCCCGCCCTTGATGAGATCCTGGTGGCGCATCCAGGTTTTGGTGTCTTGCTTGCCGTTGAAGAGGCGCTTTTGGATATAGATATTTTTGTCGCTGTTGGTTGGTGCGGCAATGACCAATGTCTTGTTGTCCGCCAGATGGAGAGTGGCCTTGGTGAACAACGGGCTGGTTATCAGGTATTCCGGAGTTCCGGGACAAAATGGATAGAGGCCGATCGAGCTGAGGAGATACCAACTGGCCATCGAGCCGTTATCCTCATCTCCGCAGAACCCCTTTGGCCCGGCATTGAACAACTCCGCGCAGGCGCGGCGGGTCCAATACTGGGTCTTCCATGGTTGGCCAGTGGCGGTAAAGAGATAGGGAATGTGGAATGATGGTTGATTGCTCAAGGCACATTGTCCGAAGGGGATGGCGGCCATCTCCGCCTCTTCATGGATGCCTGGTTTATGTGTGGCAGGAATAGACAGACTGAAGAGCTTCTCCATCTTCGCGGCGAATGCTTGGCGGCCACCTAACAGCCCGGCCAGACCGGCAGGGTCATGGGGGACAAACCAACTCGCCTGCCAGGGGCCGGATTCACAATAAGGACCCATCCATTTGAATTCATCAAATGGTTCAACCCAGGTGCCATCTGCGTTTTTATCACGCATGAATCCGACCGCCGGGTCCCAGAGTTTGCGATAATTCTGAGCACTCACCATGAGCGGCTTCACGTCCTCGGAGTGATTGAGTTGGCTGGCCATCTGGGCCACACACCAGTCGTCGTAGGCAAAATCGAGCGCCGTGGAAACCGCGCCGTATCTTAGGCCAGGCAGATAACCCAGCTTGAGATAGTTGGCACTGCCTTCCCGGCCGAGACCGACGAGCGCGCCCTTGCGGAGAGCCGCGTAGGCTTGCGCCACATCGAATCCCGTGCAGCCTTTCACCACCGCATCCGCGAAGATTGCCGCGCAGTGCTGGCCTGGCATTCCGGCACGATAGCCGGGGCACGGCCATTCCGGCAGCGTGCCATTGCCCTCGACCGAGGCATTCACAAATCCTTGGAGGATCTCGTCGAGTTGGGCGGGATAAACCAGCGTGAGAAAAGGGAAGGTGGTCCGGAAGCCATCCCAGACCCCGATGCCACCATAGATCACTCCGTCATGGATCTTGCCGTCGTAGGGACTGTAGTGAATCTGTTTGCCTGCCGCATCGAGTTCGTAGAGGCGTTGCGGGAACATCAGGGCGCGATAAAGGCAACTATAGAAAGTCGCCTTCTGCTCCGCGCTCGCCTCGATCTCGATCTTACCAAGATTGGTGTTCCAGACCTTGGTCACCCGCTCATGAATGACATCGAAACTTCCTGCAGTCTCTGCTAACAGGTTTTGCTCCGCCTGCTGCCAACTGATGAACGAGGTGCCAATTTTAACGATTACAGGTTCCGCCGGAGATGTCTGGAACTCGACATAGCCCTGGCCATTATCCTGCATGATCTCACTCATGCTGATGTCACGGTCGAGCTTGATGACAAAGTAGGAGGCAAAGTTTTTTGGAACCCCGCCGCCATTTGCCCGGCTGATTCCATAGATGGTGCGGCCGTTGACTTTGATCTCACTTGCTAGATCTTTGTTCGCGCCAAATGAATTGACAATCAATCTGCCGGTTGCCCCCTGGCGATAATTGAGGCGGAATACCCCGCATCGTTCCGTGCCTGTTAGTTCCACGGTGATGGCATCCTGCTTGAGATCAAGCTTGGCATAGTCCGGGTGCAAGATGGCTGTGTTGGCATCGTAATCCGTGGTGCGGGCTTTGACATCCAAGCGCAGGCCGCCCGCCTGGGGCAGCACCAGAAACTGGCCGTAGTCGCCCATCCATGGGCTCGGCTGATGGGTCGCCCGGAAGCCATAACATTTCCCATTCGGCGTGAAAAACCACTTCGGGACGCCGCCGCGACCACTGTTATTTTCGATCGACCAGGCGACCATTCCCCAAGGCACACCGACCAGCGGAAGCGTATTGCCGTGAGAGAAACTCTGGGTGGAATCGGTGCCCTGCAGGATGTTGGCGTATTCAACCAACTTGACCTCGGCGGCTGCGGCGGTCCACGCCAGCGTGCCAAAAGTCAGGTTAATGATATACGTTTTTAGGTCATGTTTCATAATACGCATTGCAGATGCTTATAATCCTGGTGTTTCTAAACTGTGCTGACCCGATTTTACGTGCACGGTCTTGGTGGGTAGAATCACATCGGCTTCGGTGCCAGCGGGGATCGTGACGTTGAGCAGAAGTTTGTTGTTAGCCAGCTTCCACGCCACCGCCACGTCGCCGTGCGGTGTTGGCACGATGCCCTTGGCCCACGTCAGATCGCCGATGAGCGGGCGGATTTCCATGGTCTTGAAACCGGGGGTGGTCGGCTTCACGCCAAGCACCCGCGAGGACATTTGCACGAGCGGCGTTGAGCACCAACCGTGACTGAGGTCACCGCGTTCCCACATCTCCATGAACGATTGGGTCTCCGGCAGGATCTGCCAGCGCCGCATCTGTGCCGTGCCGTATTTTTCGAATAACCCGGCATGGTCGATCGCTTGGAACACCCAGTGCATGAACCACGGTTGGGTATTGAGCGGTTGCTCGGCCATCACCTTATCCACGATGGCCGCGTGCTGCGTTTTAGGCGCGAGGTCATAGAGCACGGCGAGCAGATTGACGTGCGGGCTGAACGTCTCGATGTCCTTGTCGGCCGGCAGCCAGCGGCCGGGTTTGACGGAAGTCTGGAACGGCTTGCCGTCGCGGTACAACCCCTTGTCCACGACCCACAGTTCGCGGTTGAAGGCGGTGGCGAGCTCCCGGCGAAGTTGTGTGTATTTCTCGACCCGGGTCGTGTCGCCCGTGAGCGCCGCCACGCGCGATGCCAGCTCCATGCCGTGGCAATAAAAAGCTGTTAGATAACCTTGCCCGATCACCGCCGGCGGGTGGTGGCAAGCGAAGCCGCCGATGGTCACCCAATCCATGAACATATAATTCGGTGCCTCGGAAATGATGCCGTTCTTGCCGCGCCACGATGCGTAGGTGTCGAGTAGTTCGTGGACGTAGGGAGCCATTTCCTCGACGAGCGTCTTGTCGCCGGTGAAGTCGTAGTAATCCATCAACATCTGCAACCAGCCGATCGAATAGCTGGTATGAAAGTTGTTATATTTCTCGTCTTTCAGCAGCCAGGCGAACTTGCGCACGTCCTGCCGCGTCAGCCACGGCTGGGCAAATGCGTAGTTGTTCACCATCGCCTCGATCAGGTAATCGCCGGGATCGCTGATGGGTTCCTGGTGGTTCGGCGAATCGAGGTGATGCGTCTGCAAACAAATCTGCACCGCCCAGCGCGACACTTTCCACAATCGGTTCAACTTCTCGTCGCTGCATGCAAACGCGCCGCGATACTCGACCGGCTGCGACGTGAACACCGCGCCCGCATCGAGGATTTCCACCGGTGCCGTGACGTTTTTCAACTCGACGGTAAATGCCGGCACGATTTCGTCCATGAACGGAAACTCAAGTGTCTGCTCACCGCCACCGAGCGTGAATGCCACCTTCCGATGCGCCATAATCGTTACCGTTGCGCCCTTGCCACCCTTTACCTTCACCTGCGGGAAGCCGCTCAACACCCGGTCAAACACCACCTTGAACGTGCCATCCTGCGTGAACGTTTTGTTATCCGGCAAGCCCTCGACCCGCGTCACCGGATAGCGCGCTTCCATCAACGGTGGGATTTCGCTCGGAATCATCGGCTCCCAGACGTTGGGCACCACCAGTGCCGCGCCCCACGCCGCATCGTCAAAGTCCGGTTGCTGCCAGTTGGCGATGCCATCATTGGATGCCAGCGTCTGCCATGTCGCATCGGATTTGATGGTGAGCTGATCGATCTGCGCTTCAAACAGGAAACCCGGCTTTTTACGCGATACCGTGCGAACCGGCCAGATTCGGAATACTTCCGCGGCAATGACATTGCGTCCTTGGTGGAAAAATGGCGTCAGGTCGCGATAGTCGTAGAACCACCGGTTGGTTGATCCACCGGCATAATCGCTTCCGATATCGGCTGGCCCGCGCGACACCAGCTTGCCATTGATCCAGAGTCGGTATTTGACGTCAGCCGACAACCAGGCCGATACCTGCTTGGGCGCGGCGTCGAGTGTGATCTCCTTGCGAAACCACCCGCGTTCAGGCGCTGTGCCGGCGGGCCAGATCCATTCCGCCTGCCACGGCGTCGGCTTGGCGCAGCGATTCTCAAACTGGTAGTCCCGCGTCTGCACGCCCTCTGCATCCGTCACCACCTGCATCCCCGGATTCACAATCGGCGCGCCCGGATCGACGGTGGCGGCCAGGCTAGGTGGGCCGACCGCCGCCATGATGGCCGTGATCATAAATGATGTTTTGATTTTCATGATTGGCATGTGATGAGTGGTCGTGGTTATTGGTACTAAATCTAACAGCTTAACCAAGCGGGTTTATTTGCCTTTAGGCGTCTCCGCCGCAATCGCCTCGGGGTCGGTGCGGAAGGGGGATGCGGGCAAGCCGTCCTTGTTCCAGAAATTAACATCCGGCACATTCGCCCAGCCAAAACGCGCTGCGACAGGGGCTGCCACCTGATCGCTCGATACCACGACCGTGTTACCCACAATCTCAGCCTTGGCCTCGACGAACTTTTTGTCCGCGCCGGCAATGGTGAATCCTTTAAGCGGGCCATCCTTGGCCAGCAGTCCGCCGCCGACATGCTTGAAGCTCAGAACCACCTTGTTTTTATCAACCTTGAACGAGTCATATTCGGGACCGGAGTATTCGATTTGCTCGCCATAAGTCAGGGCGCGGGCCGCCAGGGCGAGGCGCGCGCCGACCGGTTCTTTCTGAGGCGGATGGATGTTAACGGCATCGCCAATATCGGTAATGACGGCCATCGCGGTGTTGGGTGTGTTCTTGCTGGTTAGAAACTGTGCTTCGCGGAGTTCCGGTGGCTGCCCGTTATGCGGCGCAATCTGTACAAAGAAAAATGGAAACGCGCCCTGGCCCCATTGCTCGCGCCAATCGGCAATCATGCGCGGAAACAACGTGCGGTATTCAAAAGCTTTGCCGGCATTTGATTCACCCTGATACCAAACGACTCCCTTGATGGCATAGGGCATGAGCGGCGCAATCATACCGTTATAGAGCCCTGAAAACCCCCCGCTATCCGGTGATCCCGGCATGATGGGTTTCGGGGTGGTGGGTTTTGGCTGAGGAAGCATGGGCTTGCCCTCGGCTTTGTTCTTTTTATTTTCCAGAGCCAAAGCCTTTTTCGCGTCCTCATAAGCCTTGCCACCGTTCGTCTCCCACTCTTTCAGTTTCACCTGGTAGTCAGCTACTTCCTGCGGGTATTTCGCCATGGCCGCATCGTAGTTCGCCAACGCCTCGCGCGTCGGCTCCGCGTAAACACTGAACTTGGGCTCCTTCTCCAATCCGGCGAGGCTCGTCCATAGCGCGGCGGCCGTCCCGCCAACCGAACTGCGGATCATGCCGACCGGCACTTTGGTGGCCTTGGCGACATCGCGGCCGAAGAAATAACCAACGGCTGAAGCAACGGAACCGGTGCATTCGGCCCACTTGCCGGTGAGCTCGGTTTGTGGTTTGAGGGAATATTTTGGGTCAACGGTGAACATCCTGACCTTGGTGGTGGTGGCGGTCGGGTCGGCCTTGCCGCCCATGGCCATGTTCGACTGGCCGGAGCAGACCCAGACCTCGCCCACCAGCACGCTCGAACATTTGAGATTTGAGATTTGAGATTTGAGATTGCCGGTAATTGTCATGTCACGTGGTTCGGCGGAGGCGGGCATGGGATCGAGTTTTACCAGCCATTTTCCAGTTTCGTCGGCCTTTACCGTCTTCGACTGGTTTCCGAATGCCACGGTTACTTCTTCGCCGGGACTGGCTGTGCCCCACACCGGCACGGCGGCATTTTGCTGCAACACGGCATTATAGGAAAACAGGGCGTTGGGTTTCACCTCGGCCTGCATCCCCGGGGCGAGAGCGCAGAGGATCAGTGTGATGAATGATGGCTTGGTTTGCATGGAAGGTATGTGGTGAGTGGTTGGTGATGATTAGTTTTCGGTGGCTGATGTCTTCGTTGTCTTTGGCACTGGTTTATTACGAGACGGTGGCGGATCTATCGTTTCCGTATCGGTGCGAAAGGGTGAGGCCGGCAGGTCGGCCTTGTTCCAAAGATTCACGTCGGGGACGTTAGCCCAGCCAAAACGCGCGGCGACCGGGGCCGCTACCTGATCGCTCGATACCACGACCGTGTTGCCCACAATTCCGGCCTTGGCATCGACGAACTTATGATCCGCACCGGCAATGGTGAATCCTTTCAGCGGGCCATTCTTCGCAACTAGACCACCCCCGAGATGCTTGAATGTTAGAACCACCTGGTTATTCTCAATCTTGAACGAGTCATACTCGGGACCGGAGTATTCGATTTTCTCGCCATAGGCCAATGCGCGGGCCGCGAGGGCGAGGCGAGCGCCGACCGGTTCCTTGAACGGGGAATGGATGTCATTGGCCAGCCCCACATCGACCGTCACGGCCATCGCGGTGTTAGGGGTTTTGAGTGAAGTCAAAAACTGTGCCTCACGAATCTCCGGAGTCATCGTTTTGAAGGGAGTGATTTGCACAAAGAGGAACGGGAAATCTCCCACTCCCCATTTCTCCCGCCAGTCCGCGATCAGGCAGGGGAAGAGCGTGCGGTATTCCAAACCTTTCCCGGAATTCGCTTCGCCCTGATACCAGATCGTCCCCTTGATGGCGTAGGGAATGACCGGGGCGATCATGCCGTTGAAGAGCATCGTGGGAGTTCCCGCACCGCCGCCCGGTTGGCGGGGTTGTTGCGGCTTGGGCACAGCTGGCTTGGGCCTGTTAATCACCGGCTTGCCCTCGGCCTGGCCTTTTTTGTTAGCATCATCCACCGCCTTGACCGCCGCCTGATAGTCCGTGCCCACCGAGTTCAGCCACTCTTTATACTTGGCCTGAAATTCCGCCATTTTCTGCGGATACTGCGCGGCCTCCTCATCATAACCGGGAACCTCTTTTTTGTATTGATCGACGTATCCGCTCAGCGATGGCTCCTTTTGCAAACCTTCAAGACTGGTCCAGCACTGGGCGGAAGTTCCCCCGATCGCGGCGCGGATCAACCCCACCGGGACACCGGTGGCCTTGTGGACATCGCGCCCGAAGAAATAACTGACCGCGCCAAAGTAGCCGACGGTTGTGGGCGTGCAGACGCGCCAATAGCCGCCGCGTTTTTCATCGTATCCAAGGTCCGCGACCGAGTGAATCGCGCTTTTGGAAGTGACATGGAACTCGCGCAGTTGCGGGTAATTTGCCAGCGGATGCTCCTTTGGCGCAGTGTCCGCGCTGTCGAAACTGTTGTTCATATTGGACTGGCCCGCGCACATCCAAACCTCGCCCACCAGCACGTTGGCACATTTGAGATTGGAGATTTGAGATTTGAGATTGCCGGTAATTGTCATGTCGCGCGCTGCGGCGGAAGCGGGCATGGGATCGAGTTTCACCAGCCATTTTCCAGTTGCGTCGGTCTTTGCCGTCTTCGTCTGGTTCGCGAATGCAACGATTACCTCTTCGTCGGGACTGGCTGTCCCCCAGACCGGGACTCTAACATTTTGCTGCAACACCGCGTTGTCGGAGAACAGGGCATTGGGTTTGACCGCGGCAAGCCCGCTGGAAATGAGGGCGCTGGTGACAATACTATAGGCGATGGGTTGTTTCATGGGTGTTGTTGTTTCGAGAGTGTCTCCACGATTGCCCGGTTCTCCGGCTTGTTGGCGAGGTTGACTGTCTCGGCTGGATCGTTCTTTTCGTCGTAGAGTTCCGTTGCGGCGATGCTGCCGTCGCGACGGTCGCGCCAGAGCGTCAACCGCCAGCGCTCGTCGCGCATGCTATACCCCATGAGCGGTCGATTTCCGGTCTGCCTTCCGCCGCGCGGATATTGACTGATCGCGACTTTCGTCGCGGGCAAGGACGCGTTTTCCAGCCACGGCTTGAGGCTGATTCCATCGAGGCCGGAGGGGACGGACAACCCGCACACGTCGGCGAGCGTCGGGTAAACGTCCACGAACTCTACAGGCACGTCGCATTTTTGGCCGGCGGTTTTCTGCCCCGGCAGACTGATGAGCAGCGGAGCGCGGGTCGCGAGTTCGAAGTCGGTGTGTTTGTGCCATAGACCGTGGTCGCCGAGCTGCCAGCCGTGGTCGCCCCATAGGACAATGATCGTGTTGTTGGCGAGTCCTTCCTTTTCAAGGGCGTCGAGCAGCCGACCAACTTGCGCATCGGTGTAGCTGATGCAGGCATAGTAACCGTGACGCAATATCTTTGCGAAGTTTTCGGGGATCGGATTGCCCTTCGGCACGTTGGCGTAGGCGTGCAACTCGCCATTGTCATGACCGGCGAAGGCGGGAGCACCTTCGGGCAGATGATCAATGGACGGCAACGGGATTTTATCCGGGTTGTAGATATCCCAGTATTTCTTCGGTGCGACGAACGGCAGGTGCGGTTTAAGGAACCCAACCGCAAGAAAGAACGGTTGACCTTTTTCCTTCAAGGCGTGCAGCCGTTTCACCGCTTCGGTGGCCGTGTGGCCGTCCGGCAACTCATCATCGCTCTTCGGGCTGACTTCGAAGGCATCGCCTTTTGGTGCTTTGGCGGGCTTGCCATCATTCGGTTTGTCGTTGTCGGCGGGCTGCGGGCGCTTGACGTATTCCCCTACGCCACCGGCAATTCTTTTCACGATCCGCTTGGTCGAATCCGTGGGATCGGTGTCAATAGTTTGGCCGCTGGGATACCAGTGCGGCACGCTCCACGACCGACCGTCCTCGAAACCGTGATGATAGATTTTGCTGAGCGCAGCACAGTAATACCCGTTGGCCTTAAAATACTGGGGCAGGGTGACCGCGTCGGGCAGCGCGACTCGGAAATGCGTTTCGAGGTCCCACACGCGTGTTGCATCGGGCCGGCGACCGGTCATCAGCGAACTGCGCGAGGGACTGCAAACCGCCTGCTGGCAGTAGGCGTGGTTGAACACGATTCCGCGAGCCGCGAGCCGGTCGAGGTTGGGCGTCATGACGATCGGGTTGCCATAGCAACCCATCTCCGGACGCAAGTCGTCCACCGCAATGAAGAGGACGTTTGGTTTGACTTCAGCTTGTGCGCTCGAGACGAAGCCAACAATCAGCGGAATGGCAAAGAATTTTTTCATGGCATTCTATCCTCATATTTCACTTGCCGACGCTTCGGGTCATCCAGACGCACAGTTCATTTTTTTTGCTGAACTCATTTCCGGCGGAGGCGTAATCACAAAGCACCGTCCCATCCGCAAGACGGAAGAGCATGCTGATATCTTTCCGGGGATTCTGCTCGATGACGCAGGCATCCAGCTTGTCCGTGGAAATCGGGGCGTCAACCTTTCCCAACCGCGAGTCCTGGGCCAGCACGATCGGTCCGTACGTCAGCGCGACGCGTCCGGAACCGTCCAGTGCCTGATTGACCTGTACGTGCATGTCAAACTTGATCTTGATGACATCATCGGGATTCCAATCCCGCTCGATGCTCAAATAGGTTCCAGGCACAGCCTCATAAGCCTGCCCATTCACCGAAACGCCGGTCTTTTTGCTCCAGGCCGGTATCCTGAGCTTGACGGGAAATTTGCCCTTCTTCGCGGGATTGACGTCAACGCTGACATCGCCGGATACGGGATAATTTCCTTTGATCGCAAGTTTCACCGGCGATTTATCAGCAAGTTCGATGGTCGCCTCTGCCGGTTCGTACAGGTTGATTACGGGACCGTTGACATCCCGCATGACCGCCATCCACGGTGCCATGGCGAGCCCCTTGGGGCCCTGGGCCAGACAGCAGTCTTCGCCGTAGCCTTTGATTTGGTCTCCGGCCCGATTTTTGTTGGACGGCCCGGCCAGAGGGGTCGGGTTGCGGTGCGCCCACCAGGAACCATCAGGAACCATCGCACCGAGGATGCCATTATAGAGAGCCCGCTCCATTTCGTCAGCGACCGTGGAGTCACCGGTGAGGCGGAGCACCTGGCCGCAGAATTTAATCCAGGTGGTGGTGACGCAGGTCTCGCCGAGCGATCCGACATTGAACTGTGTCTGTTTGATTTTGCCATTATCCCAAAATTCGCCCCAGCCATCCTTCAGCCCGCCAACTCCGGTGATGAACATTTCCTGATCCCGGACGGCCCGATAAAACGCCAGCACGGATTCCTTCTGCTCGGGTTTCCCGGTTTCCCGATACAGTTCCGCCAGCCCCTCAAAGCAGGACATCATTTCATACGCTTTCCCATTGGCCAGCTTGCAGGGCGGCACGCCTTGAAGAATCGAGGTGTAGATATTGCCAGCGCCTGAACCGCCTTGGGCGGCAATCCACAAGGCGTAGTCAAGGAAACGCTTCTCGCCGGTGATGCGGTATGTGAGCACGACCGGCTCCAAAACGGAACTTGCCGCCAGTCCTTTCATGTGGCCGCATTCGACGATATTTTTTGCGCCGGGCCCGACTTGTGAGATCAGATAGTCAAGCTCACGGATCATTGCAGTCTTGACCGCCGCGCTCTGCTCGACTTCCAAATAATAGCGCGCCAGCCCGATGAGAACGTATTTGCGGCCCCAGATGTCCCAGTTCTTCGTCTGGAGCTCTGTCGGGTAAGAGCTGATACATCCGTCCGGCGTCTGAGTGGAGATCAGGTCTGCGACCGATTTCTTGATCATGGCCAGCAGCTCGGCATCGGGCTGTCCTCGCCATGATTGGATGGAGGAACGCACGATCTTTCCCCAGAATTCGCAGCGCCAGCGTCCGTCGGATTCGTTGCGCAGGCGGAAAGGCTCCACCAGATGAGCGTAATCGACCTTTTTCAAACGATTCGCGATACTTAACCGGAGAGAATCCCCCAGCCTCCCATGCAACAGCACGCTCGCGGGAGGCAGCGGTTTAATCGCATCGGCGACAAAAACATTTTCGGCTGGCGATTTCTGATCTACGGCTTGCCCGCCGGAGTCCTTGCGAAGCGGGGGTGAGGCATTAGGCTTTACTTCGGCTCGCAAGCTCGAAGCGATTGCGCAGAGGGTGAGGATGATAAGTGATGTTTTGGTTTTCATATTGGTTATTGTTCGCATCGGTTTAACTTATCTGTTTTTCGGAGCCGGAGCGTCGTCGGTTAGCGATTCGGGATCGGTCCAGAAGGGAGAGGCGGGCAGTCCTGCCTTGTTCCAAAGGTTCATCTCGGAACCCCGCACCCATAGGTAACGCACAGCGACAGGTGACGTGATCTTTTCGGATGTCACCACCACCGTATCGCCCTGAATTTCGGCCTTGGCGGGGAGGAATTTCTTATCCGCTCCGGCCATCGTGAATCCATTCAGCGGGCCATCCTTCGCCACCAAGCCGCCGCCAAGATGCTTGAAGCTGATAATCACCCGGCCCTGATCGATCTTGAACGAATCATACTCGGGGCCGGAATACTCGACCTTCTCGCCGTAGGCCACCGCCCGTGCCGCCAGCGCGAGCCGGGCGCCGACGGGTTCCTTCTGGAGCGGATGCAGGCTGCCGCCGACATCGGTGGTGACGGCCATGCCGGTGTTTAGAGTCTTCTTCCAAGTCAGGAGCTGCGCCTCCCAGACAGTCGTCCACCGGTCGCCGAGGGGAGCGAGCTGCACGAAGAGGAAGGGGAAATCTCCCTGTCCCCATTTCTCCCGCCAATCGGCAATCATACGCGGAAAGAGCGTGCGGTATTCAAAGCCTTTCCCTGCGTTGGACTCGCCTTGATACCAGATCGCCCCCTTGATGGCGTAGGGGATGAGCGGCGCGATCATCGCGTTGTAGAGCGTGGTGGGGCCATGATTCCCGCCATCCAGCGAAGCCGGGGGAGTGGGTCTGGGCTCGGATGGCTCGGGCCTGCGGACAGTCGGCTTACCCTCCGCCAGGTTTTTTGCGTTTTCTTTCGCCCACGCCTCGTCGGCCTTCTTAAGCGGCCATCCCACCTTCTCGTTCCAGACTTTGAGCTTGGCTTGATAAGCCGCCATCTCCTGAGGTAATTTCGCGCTGGCCGCGTCATGATTTTCTATCAGGCTCTTGACCGTCTCGACATAGCCATGGAGCGACGGATCCTTTTCCATGCCGGTGATACTGGTCCAGGATTCGGCGGGAGTCCCGCCCCACGAAGTGTGGACCATTCCCACCGGAGCGCCCGTCGCCTTGTGAATGTCCCGCCCGAAAAAATAGCCGACGGCTGAAAAATTGCCAACGGTAGCAGGCGAGCATTCGACCCACTTGCCGGTCAACTCGGATTGCGGGAAAAGAGCGGTTTTCTGAGTGACGGTGAACATCCGCAGCTTGGGATAATTTGCGGTCGGGGTTTCAGTTGCCGCATTGCCCGCCTGCTTCAACGGCCATGCCATGTTGGATTGCCCCGAGCAGACCCAGACCTCGCCAACAAGCACGTTGGCACATTTGACATTTGAAATTTGAGATTTCAAATTGCCGGTAATTGTCAGATCGCGCACTGCGGCGGAGGCAGGCATGGGATCAAGTGTCACCTTCCAGTTGCCCTGCGCATCGGCAGCGGTGGTTTTTTTCTGGCCCGCGAATTCCACGGTCACACTTTCGTTCGGGGCCGCCGCGCCCCACACTGGAACTTTAGCATTCTGTTGCAACACGGCGTTGTCGGAGAACAGGGCGTTGGGTTTTACTTCAGCCCACGCGCTCGAAGTCAGAGCGCAGAAGCTCAGGATAATGAGCGATGATTTGGTTTGCATGGTAGGCATTGGTTAAGGGAAATTAGGGCGATCGTGATTATGGTTAATGATGGCTTGGTCTGATATTCAGACGTCAATGCCTAGTTTGTGCTGCATGTCTTCCAACGGCACGCCCTTGGTTTCAATCACCATCGTTTTTACCCAGACCAGTTGCAGCACCATCATGAAGGCGAAAAAAGCGAACACATAGCCCGGTGCAAACGCCGTGACCATGCGCGGGAAGAACGTCGTCAGCAGTGCCGCAAACACCCAGTGCGTGCCGCTGCCCAGAGCTTGCCCCGCAGCACGGTGACGGTTCGGAAAAATTTCCGAAATATAAACCCAGATCACCGCGCCCTGGCCGATGGCGTGCGCGCCGATGAAGGCGAAAATGCACACCGGCACGAGGCTGTAATGCTGCGTGAAAAACGCCCATGATGTCAGCCCTAGCGACGCGATGTAGCCGAACGAGCCGATGAACAGCAGCGTGCGCCGACCCAACCGGTCAATCAGCCACAGGCCGACAAAGGTGAAAATCAAGTTGGTGATGCCGATGCCGACGGATTGCAGCAGCGCGGCCTTTTCGCCAAGGCCTGTCATCTCAAAAATGCGCGGTGCGAAATACAGCACGGCATTGATGCCGGAAAGCTGGTTGAAGAACGCGATTAAAAATGCGAGCAGAATCGGCACGCGCAGCCGCCAGGCCCAGAAATTCGCGGCGACTTTCGTTTCAGAACTCGCCGCCGCTTGGATTTCATCCGCGTGCGCCTCCAGTTCGGCCTGTGGTTTTTCCGGCTCAATGAGTTTCAGCACGGTTAATCCCGCCGCGCGGTCGCCTTGGCGCGCGATCAACCAGCGCGGACTTTCCGGCAGACCGAAACACATCACCGCATAGATTACAGATGGAATCGCCGCGATGCCAAGCATCCAGCGCCAACCGTCCGCGCAACCGATGTGCGCAATGATCGCGTTGGAGGCGAAGGCTACGATGATGCCAAAGACGATGTTGAATTGGAACATGCCCGCGAGCCGACCGCGATGCGCCGGTGGCGCGATTTCGGAAATGTATAGCGGCGCGGCCACCGTCGAAATGCCGATGCCGATGCCGCCGAGGATGCGTGCGGCGATGAACACCCACACGTTGTTGGCCAACGCGCAGCCAATCGCCGAGATGATGTAAAGCACGCCAATGAACAACAGCGTTTTCTTGCGGCCAAACTTATCCGTCGGCCAGCCGCCGAACAGCGCACCGACCACCGTGCCATAGAGCGCCGAACCCATTGCAAGGCCATGCATCCCCGCGCTCAAGCCCCAGAGTTTTTGGATGGTCTGCTCCGCGCCGGAGATGACCACAGTGTCGAAGCCGAACAAGAACCCGGCGAGTGCCGACGTGATGGCCCAGAAAAAGATACGGCCATTCAGGCGCGCACCGGTGGATTTCGTTGCTGATGGAGTCGGTATGTTCATGTGATATTTCCCGGTTTTCGTCTAGTGGGCTGGAGGTGCGGGAGCATGTAATTGCCATGAGCGTGTGGGAGCGATTGCCACCCCGACGAACGTGTCAGCACACCCGTAGTAGAGGAACCATTGGTTCTTAAAGAGAACCAAGCCCTCGATGAAGGTGGTGCCAGAAGCATACTGGCCGCTTTTTTCCCACGGCAGCTCGGGTTTGATGAACGGCACGTCGGTGCGGTCCAACAGCTTGCTCGGATCAGTAGCAGAGAAAAGCGCCTGGCCGCCGGAGTAGGCGTTCTTTCCCACGCCGATGCCGTCGAGCGCACCCCTGCCGTTCTTGCCATTATACATCAGCACTATGCCATTATCTGTTAGAAGCGCCGGCGGACCGCACTCAGGAAAACGGCTGTCGAACTTGCCTTCGCGTTTGGCGAGCAGGATGGCGGATTTATCATTGGGACCGTCGGAGCCCCGCAGGAGGGTGGTTTTGGCATCGAGTTTGTCGAGCGGGAGACCCGGCACGGACTCCCATTTATGGAGGTCCTCCGAGGATATCAGACTGATGCTCCCCTCCCCGAAATAAAGCCAGTAGCGGCCGTTGATCTTGGCGGCGATCAGACGATCCCCGACAACCTTGCACACCAGCGAGGCGGATTTACTTGGGCCGCCCACCGGCCCGAGTTTGGTCCAGTGGAGCAAGTCCTTGGAGGTCGCCATGCCAAGTTTGGTTTTGGCACCGCCGCCATTGCCGCACTTGTATTCCGTGTAGAGCAGCACATAGGTGCCGTCCTCGGTTTCGACCAGGCGGGGGTCTTCGCAACCGCCTTTCCACTCGTTCTTCTTCTGGTCATCCTCCGCCGGGTATAACACCGGCTCGGGCATCTTCTTGAAGTGGATTCCATCCTCGCTCACGGCGAGGCCGAGACGGGAGGTGAATTGGCCAATCCCAGATCCACTGTCATCCTCGGCACGGTAAAGAACATACACTTTGCCATCCTTGACGATGGCCGCAGGATTGAAGGTGTGCGTGGCTTCCCAGTGCACCGGCTCCTTGCGCATCGGGCAATTGAACACCGATGCCGGGTCCGGCTTGATCACCGGCTGGGCATCAGCTGGGCGGGTGAACGGCCCAATGCACCAGTCGGGCACGCTGGGCACGCTGGGTGCGGTCGTGGTGCTGCCCGTTTCCGGGGCGGCGAACCCGATTTGCGATAATCCGCAGAGGGTCATGATGATGAGTGTTTTAATATTCATGATGTGGATCGTTAATTATTTGTCAGTTTTAGCGTCCTTGATCAGATCATCCAGAGTCTTGGAGACGGCGGCATTGACCATTTCGTTGACGGACTGGTTCCGCTTTGCCGCTTTAGCATCGAGAGCCTTGTATTGACGCATGGAAATAACCAAACCCTTACCCAATTCCATCTTACCGAGTTCCATCGCATTGGGCATGTCAGCCCATGTTTCCCTGGCTGCCTTGAGCTGAGAATCCGTGAAGCCAAAAGCAGTCAGAATGCCCGAAGCCATCATCTCATTGCCGATGGGGTTCATGTGTAGACCGTCCACGGTGAGCCGCTTGGGCGGCGGCGTAGAACCTGAAGAGGTGCCCTGAACCGCTCGCAGCGACTTGAGCGCACCCTGCATCAGGGCATTCATATCTGCCAGCAGGCAATTCTTCTCCTTCGCCAACGTGCGGATAGAGTCGTTGTAGGCAATCAGCTTCTGATTGTTTTGCTGATCTTTTGGATTCGTTGGATCCTCCCCGAAAACCGTGGCGGTCAGTAGCATCACCTGGATCCCGGCGGTCTGACATTGATCGACCATGGCGGTCATATTGGCCTTGAAGGGCTCCAGCGCACAGGCATTTTGTGGATACGAGACATCATTGATGCCGCAACTGATGGCGACCCAATCGGGTTTCTTGGAGATCACATCCTTGTCGATCCGGGAGAGCAGATTCTTTGAATTATTGCCATTGCCACCGGCCGGGATCGGGGTGACTTTAAGCCCACAGGTATTGAGTCCGCTGATGACCAAGTTGATATAGCCGGAAGGATTCGAAAACCCGTTCGCGGTGATCGAATCGCCAAGGAAGGCCACTTTCTGGCCATTCTTAACGGCAATTCCACTGGACGGGGTGTTAGTTGATTGAGCAAAGGATGTACTGGTGAGGGCAAATCCGAGCAGAGTGCAGAGAAGATGGAATGTTTTCATGGGATTCATTGACATGTGATGATTCGTTGGGGTTGTGACTGATATATTATATAGCTCGGCAAGATTGTTAGAAGTTAGCTAATTCGGTGTTGGAGCTTGACTATTAACTGCGGCAGCCGGCTTCACTGGAGCCGTGGCCCTGGAGCCGGGAGTTGGCGCGGGCTTCGTGGGCGACGGATGAGGGAAGTTATTCCAGTACTCAACCGCCACCTTCGGCATTTCGCCTCCGGCATTCAGCGGGTTATATTCCATGATAATGCGTTTGGTTTCTCCAGGAATGAGCGAGAAATAGCCATCGTTCATGAAGACCGGAAGAACCTGCTCTCCCGTACTTGGCTTGACCGGTTTGGGCCGGATCGCAAAGGCGACGGTCCCGGAACCCGCCGGGTTGGTGATGTCCACGCTCATCTTCGTCATGCCGTTGGCCAGAACCTCGGATTTCGGCTCGGTGACCGTCAAATTTACCGGTTTCAGACTGCTCAGGCCGAAATAATCGAGTTGCGTCGTCCCTCGCCAGTAGAAGTTTTCAGAGACCACCTTTCCTGTCTGATCCGTGAGGTGCAGCTTGAGGAAGTGAGTCGGCGAGAGATCGGCAGGCGGAGTCAGCTTGAAACAATCGGCGACAGCGCCACAGGTGGCGCTGACCGCAGCCGTCTGATGGGACTGTTCCATGCCATCCATGTTGTAGATCCGCAAATCCGCTTTCAGACCCTCCATGGTCTTACCCGAGGTATTGGCCACCCGGACGCGGTCGTCGCTGCAATTCCAATAGATGTGAATCGGCTCACAGGCGGTCTTGGCCCCCCAATAGGCACCGGTGGTGTCGTAGTAATAATCGTAGGTTTGCCAGACAAACGAGGGATAGGCGGACTGGCTCATCCAAATCAACACGCCCGAGGCATCCACTCCGGCGCGGTTCACAAAACCCTCATAAAGCGCCTTCATCGATTCGAGATTGAGCAACTGCGCCTTGAGACACCAGTCTTCGATGTTAGTGGCTTCGCCATAGCTGTTTCCTAACGCGGAGATATATGTTTCGGAGTGGGCGTTACCAGCCATCCGCCCGAAGTAATGTTTGCTCCACATCTCATTTTGTGGCCACCAGGATTCCTTGGGCATGAATTTCTTGAAACTATCAAAGCTGGTAAAGGTCGGCATACCGATCTCGCTGCGCAGGCCGAAAAATTGTTTTTTCCGCGCTCCGCCACCCGGAATCCCCTGAAAATAGGCTTTCGGATTACCTGCCAGTCCCCAAGGACCACTGCCGCTCAGACCATCCGCGCGGGAGTTGGGTTGATATTGGCGATCGCCACCGTCGTATTTTTTGATGATCTCTGCCAGGGGTTCATTGACCTCCGGCTTCGGCTCGTTTTCGTTCATCGCGCACCAGAAGGCGATACTGGGGTGGTTGCGGAACTGTTTCACCTTCTCCACGACATTGGCTAGATAGACCGGAATCTCGGGATTCCCCCCCCTCGAATTGAGCCAAAGCTCATCCCAAACCATGATGCCATACTTGTCGCACGCATCATAAAAGGCCGCGTCCGGGGTCATGCCCATCCAGTTTCGGATGGCATTAAAATTCATCTCTTTGTGGAAGCGAACGCGCGTGTCATAGTCGCCGGCTTTGCAACGGAGCATATACTCCGCCATGCCCCAGCTTCCCCCTTTCAAGAAGAGAGGGGTTCCATTGATGTAAAACGTCAACCAGTCGTCTTTCATCACGTAGGTGTATTTCTTGATTCCGAAGGTTACATTTTTTTGATCAGAGACGGCTTTGCCCGCGTGAAATTCCAACTTGCAGGTGTAGAGATTCGGATCTCCGTAACCATTCGGCCACCATAGCTTCGGATTGGCAATGTGGAGGGCTGGCGTGTCGGCGGCGGACAGCGCGATGGTCTGTGTCTCGTTCGGCTTCAAGGTGACGGCCCTGGCAAAGGTGATCTTGCCAGGATTAATTTCCCCCACCAGTTCGCCGATTACCGGTGCGGAGGAAGCATTCACGAGTTCAACCTGAACCGAGAGATCGGCCTCGTTGAGCTTCGGGAGGGCGGTGCGAATCCACGGGTCGATGAGAGACACATCACCCGTATGGGAGAGATAGACATCCTTATAGATACCACAATTTAAATCCGGGACGGATGGCATCCAGTCCCATCCATCGCTACAAATGAAAGTCGGGCTGGCGCCATTTCCATATCCTCTCACCGGGGCGGATGCCAAAACGGCCAACGAGTTCTTGCCGCCATTTTTCACCAGCGTGGTTACATCAAAGCGACCGCGTTGGAAAAACCCTTTCATCATGCCGACATTGGTTCCGTTGAGATACACATTCGCATCACGATTCACTCCGTCGAGGTTCAGCCAGATCCGACCTCCTTGGAAATATTCCGCCGGAGCCGTGAATTCGGTTCGATACCAGAACTTAATATTATTTTTATAACGGTATTTTGTCTTATCAGCCTTCCATACATTATCCCCATAGTTGGGATCCGGCTCCAATCCAGCATTCACATAGGAGCCGAAAACCGTTCCAGGAACCATTGCCGTCACCCATTTCTCGGCAGCAAAGTTCGAAGCCGATATCTGCTCCCCGGTCTCCTTCACGTCCACTTGTGAGGCCAGATTCCAAGGGCAACCGTTCAAAGAGGTTTGCTCTTGGGCTGACACCGTCCACGTAAGCGTGCCGGCGGCTAGGATCATGAGTGATATTTTAATGATCATATGGGTCAATTTTCCAGGCCGGTTTTTCCTTATCGGTTTTTCAGAACCGGGGTGTCCGATGGTGTTGATTCGGGATCGGTGCGGAACGGCGAAGCCGGCAGGTCGGCCTTGTTCCAAAGATTGCCATCGGGCACAGGTGCCCAGCTATAACGCACGGCCACCGGTATCGGAACCTGATCGCTCGTGACCACGATCGTGTCACCCACAATCTCGGCCTTGGCATCGACAAATTTTTCATCCGCACCGGCAATGGTGAAGCTCTTGAGCGGACCGTCCTTGGCCACAAGTCCGCCGCCGACATGCTTGAATGTTAGAACCACCTTGTTTTTATCAACCTTGAACGAGTCATACTCGGGGCCGGAGTATTCGATCTTCTCACCGTAGGCCAGTGCGCGTGCAGCCAACGCCAGGCGTGCGCCGACCGGTTCTTTTTTGCCGGGATGGATATTATTCGCCTCGCCCACATCCATGGTGACAGCCATCGCGGTGTTAGGAATTTTCTTCCATGTTAGAAACTGTGCTTCGCGGATTTCCGGGTCGAACCCGTTGAAGACAGGAAGTTGCACAAAGAGGAATGGGAAATCTCCCTGTCCCCATTTCTCCCGCCAATCGATAATCAGCCGTGGGAATAGCGTGCGATACTCGTAGGATAATTTGAAATCCCAGCCATTCGATTCGCCCTGATACCAAATGACTCCCTTGATGGCATAAGGCATGAGCGGCGCAATCAAGGCGTTGTAGCCAGTGCTGCAGGCAACTCCGCGCTCTGGCGATCCCGGCGCAACGGGTTTCGGCGCTGAAGGTTTCGGCTGGGGAGGCAAAGGTTTGCCTTCGGCTTTATTCTTTTTGTTTTCCTCATCCCAGGCCTTGAGCGATTCCTGATAAGGTTTTTCGATCTTCTCTTTCCACTCTTGTGACTTAACCCGGAAATCGGCCAGGTCCTGGGTGAATTTTATCACGCCAGCCTCAGTGTATCTGGCCAGCACCTTGTGGGTCGCCTCGACAAAGTGCTTGAGCTCGGGCTCCTTTTCCATGCCGGAGAGGCTGACCCAAACTTGCGCACCCGTCCCGCCAATCGCACTGCGGATCATGCCGACCGGAACGCCCTTCGCTTTGGCAATATCCCGCGCGAAGAAATAGCCGACCGCCGAAGCGAGGCGGGCACCCGGCGGGCATTCTTCCCACGTGCCGGTCAACTCGCTCTGCGGCTTGAGGTTCACGGGGGATTTCCCGCCGACCGCGAACATCCTCACCTTTACTCCATCTGGATTCGCGTCAGCTCTGCCAGTCATGGCCATGTTGGACTGGCCCGAGCAAACCCAGACTTCGCCAACCAGCACGTCGGCACATTTGACATTTGTAATTTGAGATTTCAAATTACCGGACATTGTTAGATCTCGCGGAGTGGCGGAGGCCGGCATGGGGTCAAGTGTCACCTTCCAGTTTCCCTGCGCATCGGCGGCGGTGGTTTTTTTCTGACCGGCGAATTCCACGGTCACATTTTCGTTCGGGTCCGCCGTGCCCCACACCGGAACTTTAACATTCTGCTGCAACACAGCGTTGTTAGAAAACAGGGCGTTGGGCTTGACTTCAGCCCGCACGCTCAAGGCGAGGGTCAAAGACATCATAAGAAAGGTGGTGGTTCTTTTAATCATTGTGGATTAGGTTTCATTGGGTCGAGAAAGTCCAAACGTCACCCTTGACCACGGACTTGTCAGGTAGCAAGGCATCAACGCGCCAGAAATAGACAGATCTTGCCGTTAGATGTGGCAGGGTGAAGACGTTGTCCTCACCATAAAAAATCTTTTGCACGGTCTGCTCTTTGGGTTTTTCCAGCCCTTCCCGCGAGATCGCGAAGGTGACCTTGTGAGTCGTGGCACCATAGGCGGGCTTCCACATCAGTACATCCCGATCGGTGGACACGTTCTGCGCCTTGTCTGGCACGATCGGGTGACTCGCCCTGGCTAAGCGCTGACCGGGAATCCAATAGATTGAATCGCCGCGTTCATAAGCACCGATGTCGGGGGCGCTGCCTACCACCTTGCCGGTGATGCCTTCGACCGCGCAACCGCCGTCGATCATTGCGGTGGCACCGGATGCCGGGCGGAAGTCATACCAGGCGGCATTGACCAGATCCTTGGCGGGATTGAACGCCACGCTGTTATTGCTGAATACTTTAATCGGACCCAAGGGCTTGGAAAACCACCATCCATAGATTGAATCCGCAAGATTGTTCACGACTGTACTGTGGCTATTGTGATTATTCTTAACCGAACAAATGTAAATCGCACCCTTCTTGGAATTGTAGGCACTGTGGTTGAATACAGTGTTGTTGAGGCACCGATTGGCCTGCACCGGCGTCGGGTTATCCACGTTCTTTATCTCAATGCCGGGACCACCCAAATCCCAGGTTACGTTATGGTCGACCGTGAGACCGCAGGTATTATCGTCACCGCGTATCCCGATCCCCCCGCCCCACGGCAGTGGTGGTGTTCCGGAATAGCCGCCGTGCACCCAGTTGTGATGAATGCGGGTGCCAGAACAACTGGGATCAGAAGTATAAACCGCAGAGGTATCCTTGTTGCCACCAAAGCAAGCGAGGAAGGAATCGTGGATATCATTCATGTAAAAATCATTGTTTACCAGATTGATTGCCGCCTGGATCCCACCGCTGCGATAGAGCGTATTGTGGTGGATGATGCATCGTCCCGCTTTTTCAACCATCCAGACCTTGCCGACCTGCAGGGGCGGATAGCTCAGTGACGAGTTATAGCAAAAATCGTGGAAGACATTATTGTCGATCAGGTTGTCAAACCCGTTGATGGAAAGAGCGCTCAGCGCCCCGAAAGCAAATGTGTTGTTCACGACCTGAGAATTATCCGCGTCAAGAGTCGGATAGATCTGGTCTGTCTTGGAGTTCGCATCCCCCTTTTGAAAACCGACATATTCAGTCCATGAGCTGTATCGCACCGTGTTGTTTCGGACAATGATGTGCGAACTCTTATGGTTGTAGTCCTTGCCAAATTTGAAGGCCGTTCCAAAAAAGCCGACGCCATCAATCGTCAGATAGTTACAGGTATTATCTGCCGTAAATCCCCACTCGCGTGTTTTGATTTCCAACAAACCATTCGCCGGGCTATTGCCGTCGGGGGAGCAGACATAGAGCTTCTTGGCCGCACCATCGTAAAACCACTCACCCGGCACCCCGAGAAATTCCTTTTTCCCAAAGAGGTAAAATTTGTTTCTCTGATTCCACTTCCCGCGGACACCCCCCTCGTCGCCTTGGTCCACATCATTTCCGAGGTCCTTGTCGTAGGTGATGGTGGTTGATCCTGCCGCGTGGGTCCGCACCTGCCGGGTCCAGCAGAAAAACTGGTGGTCCACATTCAGCAGGGCCTGCGCGCCGGTGACATTCCAACCGGTCTTGGCCAGGTCTGCACAGACCAGCGTGCCGTAGGAGTTCCCCTTGGCATCGGCGGTTGCCCACATATCCGGCGAAAAGAAATCCCACTCGCCATTCTTATCCCTGGGGCAATGCGGCCAGCGCGCTTCCAGCATCGGCTTGCCATTATAAAACAACTGCCGCACAGCCTGCGTGTCGAACGACGCGACATAGATCCCCGCTTGCGGCGTGGCTTGCCAGTTCAGTTTGAGAACATCCAGCCCGGAGATGACCGGTTTCTCATCTTTATATGCCTTCAGCGTGATCGGCGTGCCCTCCTTGCCCGACTTGTTGGTCAAGGAGATCGCTTCGCGGTAAGTTCCCTTGCGGAGAACTATCATATCACCTGGCCCGGCATGGCCGTATGCGTGCTGGATTGTTAGAAATGGAGCTGAGAATTTGCCAGTGGTTTTATCGTTGCCGTTGTCCGCCACATAAAGTTCGGCCGCCTGCAGCACGGCGAGCGGCGCGAGCAGCAGGGCGGCGAGGAGATTGATGGTGTTTTTCAAATGAAAGGGTAATCCAAGTTTCATATCAGTGTGCTCATTTGATGAGCGCCTCCCAGGTCTTAACATCGGCTTTATTGGCCATCTCGGCGATCGACTGGTTGCGCTGTCTGGCCACGGCTTCCAGAGCGTTGACCTGACCCAGGGACAACGGCACCACCCCGCGGACTTTCATCGCATTGGGAATATCACCCCATTTTTCCTTGGCCGCCTGCAGCTGGGAATCCGTTAGACCGAACGCCTGCAGAATGCAGCCCGCCATAATCTGATGGCCGATGGGATTCAAGTGGATGCCGTCGTCAGCGACGCGATTGGGTTTGGGAGTCACAACGGGTGCGCCGTCGGGCAGCTTCACCGCCGCCTGCATGAGTGGGTTCACATCCGCCAGCAGGCAATGTTTGTCTTTGGCCAGTGCCCTGATGGATTCATTATATGCCACCAACTTCTGATTGTTGGCATGGTTTTGATCTTCCGTAAACATCGTGACCGTCAGCAGCATCACTTCGATTTTCGCGGCCTGGGATTGATCCACCATGCCGCTGATGTTCTTTATGAACTGCTCAGCCGGCACGGGTTGCGCGCCACCGCCGACATCATTGATGCCACATTGGATGATGACCCAGTCGGGTTTCTTGGCGATCACATCAATTCCGATCCGGCCGGCCAGCTTGCCCGACGTGTGGCGTTTGATTCCCGCCGGGATCGGCGTGATTTTCAAACCGGACGTGTTCAGTCCGCTGATGACCAGATTGACGAAGCCGGACGGCGCACCGGGACCAGAACCAAACGCCGTGATCGAGTCGCCGAGGAAGGCCAGAGTCTGGCCGTCCTTGATGGCGATGGCACTTGGTTGGGTGGCGGGCTTCAGTTCAGCCTGCGCGCTCATTACGAGGGTATAGAGAGTGAGTATGATGAGTGATATTTTGATTTTCATGATGTGTATTTTTCTATGATGAGATATTTTTTTAGGAAAATACTATTTCGCCTTATCGGTCCCGACCGCATTACGGTTCTGATAGACCCATTTGATCCACAGCCAGTCGGGCGAAAGGCCCATGGGACCACTCACACGATTCAAGACGATGTTCCGGTAAGACCGGGGGATCTTGAAAACTGTGAGTTTGGCATAATTCGGATTGGTATTAGGCGCACCTCCTTGCGGAACAGAGTCGCCCAGCTCGATGCGGTAAGGATTAAACATTCCGCCAAGCCCGCCAAACTGTGAATTGCCAATGCCGCAAAAGGAACCGTTGGCAATGCGCTCCATGCGCTCGGAGGTAAGCCCATAGGCGTTGTGGCGCATCGACCAGATCCAACTGAAGCCGAGCAGGTCGGCCCCGATGTGGCCGGAATCTTCACCGCCCAAGATGATTTTCATTCCCTTGTAGAGGCCATCTTTCCAGCCCGGGCCGGTGCCCTGGAAGCCCGGTCCTCCGGGGGGAATGACGTTGTAGGTCCACCAGACGTATTTCTTGCCGTCGATCTCCCCGCAGGAACTGTCCCGGAAGAAAAAGTCCATATACCAAGTCAAGCCCTTGGATGCGACATCATAGACAGTATCCCAGTCGGTCTTGCCGGTTGCGAGTTTGCGGAACCGGATGGCTTCCAGCATCGGCGCTTGCGCCTGCCAGATTCCGGAATCGGAGTTCCAGGTGAATTTGCCACGGTTCATCGCAAACAACGGCACGCCGGTTGCGGGATCCACCTTGCCATCAGGGCAGATCCATTTTTTCAGACCGACCTTGGGATTGGCCGGGGCATTCTGATTCCACGCGAAGTCGAGATATGCATCCGCTTTGGCTAACAACTTTTTATCCACTGAGCCTGGATGTTTAGATTCTTTTTCCCAGATCTGCATGGCGGAGAGTGTCAGGCTCATATAGCTGGCGCAGGTGGCGGCTTCCGCAGGACAGGGTTCCCCGCCTTGCTGTTCGTATATTGAGCCTGTGGCCAGGGGATCCATCGTGATCAGTTGCTGGAAGTAGTCAGCCACGATCATCATCTTCGCGAGCACCTCGGGATCATCTCCCAGAATCTTGTAGGCGGTAAACAGACTGAACACCGTCTTGGGAAGTGCCCCCCACATGTAATCCGCATGGGTGAATTTTTCGCCCGTAACTTTATGATAGCTGGTTTTGGTTTCCAGCGCGGTGCGGAATGGTGCCACCCATTTTTCCGTGTGCTCCCTGAGCTGCTTGAGTGTCTCCGGATTGAAGGCGGTTTCTGGAGCATAGATCTGGTCACTATCAAACTCCTCCACGGCATCCACTCCGATACCCGGATTACTGATCCTGAGGGAGGCACCCTTGGTATTGAGGAGAAATGGTGTTAGATCCACGGTGCGACTGGTATTGCACTCCGGCACCTTGGTGAAGCCGGCCGTCTTTTCCTCGGTCCAGTTGCCGCGTTCGATGAACACTCCGCCAATGGTGGTGCCGATCATCAGGGTGTTGACGGCATTCTTTAGGTCCAGCTTGACCTGCGGATTGGCCGGAAGCCGCAGCGTGCCGCGCGGCGAATTGAATCCCTTCGCGGAGCTGATCGTGCCGGACTTCGGCGCAAACTCAATGTATCCCTCATTGAGCAACCCTTGACTCCAGACAAAGTCCAGGTTGCCCGCAAAGTCATTGACCGCGATGTCGTAACCGATGCCGGTCGGCGGAACCGATCCCATCTGTCCGTCAATGATGAGCTTTACCGATCCGGGCTTGGTGCGGTGAATCGCCAGCGTCGATTGTTTGTTGCGCGATCCGACAACCGCCCCCATGACGGCCAGGTCGCCGCCATTCAGCAGCAAGGTGCCACTGTATTCATCCTTCAGGTAATGGTCGTCGAATACCACCAGATTGCCGTTGATCACCCGTGGCACCTGTATTTCATGACTTAATGTGCCTTCATGGAAGAACAGATTCCGTCCTCCAAGGTCCAGGTTGCCACCATCCAGCGACAGCACGCCACCTTTCCCGATCGCCAACTCGCGAGCCTCCCATTTTTCGGGGCCTGTGCTCAAGACATGCCCCGCTGCAATCTCATACTGCGCTGCCGTAAGCTGGTTGGGGTTGATTCCACCCCAGGTGCCGGGACTGGTGATGCTGCCCGTTTTCGCTGTTGATTTGACTCTTTTGAAATCAACCACGGCCAGCGTCGCCGCATCGCTGTTCACCAGGAATTGGCTTAGATCGACGGTTCCCACGCGGAGAATCCTGCCTTTGCTTTTGCTGACACTCTCCAGCCATGTGGCGGGCACCGCCCTGAATCCGCTGCTGTTGGCCGCGGTATAAATTCCTGGGCAAATTTCCTTTTCACCGACCCGGCTCCCGGCACCGATGGTAACTGCACCCTTCTTCATATCGAGTCGCGCCTTGTCACTATCCAGGATAAAAGTTCCCAATGTTTGCAGGGGCGTTCCGCCGCCAGTAACAGTGACCGGAACTTTGCTATTGAGGACTAGCGTGGCAGCGCCCCAGCCGCCACTGCCAAAGACCAACTCCGCCGTGCCCTGCAGGTTCTCAGTAGTAATCTTGCCGTCATAGTCCTGCATTTTGAAATCCTTATCAAAGACAACCCTGCCGCCCTTGCCGCTGAGAATCACATTACCGGAACCTGTTAGACACCCCTTGGCAAAACAAAGCGCGGATTGAGGATTGGTTAGGGGAACATCGACATCCAAAACCGAATGATTCAGCACCTGGATGGAGCCGGTGATGGTGTGTGGACCGGAGCTCTGTAAAGTTCCGCCGTTGAGGCACAGTTCAGAGGCCGGTGGCGCGAAATTCGTTATGGACTCCTTGAGGGTGAACGTGGCTCCGGCATCAATGCGGTTGGCCGACTTCTTTGCCGCTGGCGGAAGAATATTCACGCTGGATCCTTCGATGGATGATGGCTCAAGGATCGCTTGGAGATTATACCCCCTGCCCTTGAGGGTCGGGATCTGAGTATAGTTGGACGTTGCCGCCGGGGTATATACTCCGGACGGTATCTGATCATTTTTGATGATACCCGGGAATGTTGAACCATCCCCCAAGGTGCAGGATGTATTACCCAGCTTTAAACTGGCCCACCCGCCGATATGGAGCGGTCCCGCCATGTTGATGCCATCTGGTAGATTTAGGGTGCAGGAACACCGCGCGTGCGGGTTGAGCTCAATCGGGACCGTACCCATGTTGCGGCTTTTCCCGGAAATGGTGATTGTGCCGGGACCTTCCATCCTCTTGCCAATCAGAATTTTTCCCGCATATCGGGTAAAATCGAGGTCGTTTAAATCGATAGACATTACCTTTTTCCCCCCCCCACGGACAAACTCGATAACGCCCTTGCCAATCACCTGGCCACCGCCAAAACCGGCAGCACCCAAGCGCACGGTGGAGTCCGAACGAATGTCCAGTGTCAGTTGCTTTAGCTCGCCACCTCCCATTTCCAGTTCCCCGCCGTCCAATACCAACGTCTTGCCGGAACAATCAAACACTGTGGCGGATGACAAACGCAGCACCGCCCCCTTGCCGACCACCAACACCTTGACCGGGAATACCGCGCTCCGGCCAAAACTCTTGAACTCCAACTTGTGCCCGTCAGAAATGATGAAGGTTTCATCCGGCTTAGACTTGAGGTCCACACCACCCCAGTTCTCTGGTGCCATGATATCGACGGCTTTGTCCGACGTGGAAACGACCGCGGCCCGTGCCCCCGGAAACAGAGCGCACAGGATCAAAATGACGAGTGAGGATGTGATGTTCATAATTTATTGATGTTATTTTCCGCTCTGCACGGGTGGTGCGGACGAATCGGTTCTGAAGGGTTTCGCAGGAAGTCCCTGTGAGTTGTAAAGATTGGCATCCGTAAAATTCCCCCAGGCATAACGGACCGCCTGCGGATTCGGAACTTTTCCGCAGGTCACTTCCACGGTATCGCCAACGATCGCGGCATCCGCCCAATGGAAGACGTGATCCTCACCGGCCACGGTAAAGCCGCGCAACGGCGCGGACGACTTTTTGATCTGTTGAAAGGGCACCGCTTCACCGGCCATGAGGGGCAGGCCTTGCGGTGTGAATGTCAGAACGACCTTCGGTCCCTGCACCACATGGCTTGAGTAAATCGGGCCATCGGTGATCACATCCTGTTTGGAATAGACGTTTTTCAGCGCATGCAAGGCCAGACGTTTGGCGACTAACAACTTTTGTTTGGGATGGATGTCTTTGGCGTCACCTAGATCATAACTCATCGCCTCACCAGTGCATGGCAGGGATGTGGTCATGGTTTGCGCTTCCCGCAGCTCCGCCCATTTGGATTCGCCGGGTTCGTCATCCGTTTTGTATTTCGGATCAAATGACGACAACTGCACCCAGTAAAATGGCAGTTGCGGCTTTTTGAAGAAAGCGCGCCAACTCCGGATCAACAGCGGAAAAGACTCACGGTAGGCGAGCGCACGGTTGGCATTGGATTCCCCCTGATACCAGATCACCCCGGCAAGGTTCATCTCGCTGAGCGGGTGGATCATTCCATTAAAAAGATTGCCTGTGTAATCCCTGCCGTATTGCGGCGGGATCGCTCCCCAGTAAAAATCCCTGGGTAGCCGCGTTGGCTTCCCGAGTTTGAGATTCTCAAAATGTTGCGACAATTGCGACTGATATTGTTGCTCTTTTTCCTCATTTTCAGCGATGGCTTTCTTTTCCACTTCCGGTGTCCACGCCGCCAATTTCGCCGCGTTGGCCTTGAGATAATCACCGGCGGATTCGAGTTTTTTCAACTCATCGGGTGAGACCCATGGTTCCAGCATGCTGCCACCCCACGAGGTATCTATCAGGCCTATCGGCACACCCGTGGCATTGTAGATTTCGCGGGCATACAAATAAGCGACTGCGGAAAAGTTAACCACGTCCTTGGGTGTCGCCGACATCCAGCGGGTGATGTTCAAATCCTCCGCCGGGCCATAGGGACTGACATTGTGAAACTCCAGGACGCGGATGGAGGGATTTTCCGAGCGATCAATGATCGACTGGACGAGCTTGTTCGGATCCGCCTTGGCATCGAGGCAACGCTGCAATGGGAAATCCATATTGCTTTGCCCCGAGCACAGCCACACGTCGCCCACGATCACGTTTTCCATGGCCATGATGTCATCTCCGGATGAAACTAACAACAATTGCCCGGCCGCGTTTTCCTTGAGAGTGGGGAACACCGCTCGCCACTTGCCTTTGGCATCCGCTTTCGATTCCACGGAGATTTCTCCGAACCGCACATGCACTGGCATCCCCGGTTTCGCCCAGCCCCAGATCGAGGTGTTTTCACCGCGCTGCAGCACCATCGAGTCGGTGATGAAATTCGGCAACCGGAGATCGCCCGATTTTTGTTCCCTTAAAAGGGTCACCCGATCTATCCCGTGATATCTCCCATAAGTCAGAAAATCCTTATTACGTTGCGCATCCTGGGCTGACGCAACTGCGAACCATCCAATAAAAATGACTGATTGACTGATTTTATACATGGATTTGATGGCGAGGTGATCAATAGCCGATAGAAGCGAAGGCGAACTCAACAACTAACACGAAGAGGGATTGGAGGGTTTTCATAAGTTGTTTTTTGTTTTTAAAGACTTCACTTTAGTGGTTTATTCATGGGGGCGTTCTGCAGAAGTTGTTGCATACCCAAGCCGAAGGCGCGGCCAATTCGCAGATACGTCTCTCCATTCTTGAATTCGTGGTAACCCTCGTCGGTAGGAGACTCTTCTTGGGTTCGAACGAAATCGTGGGTTTCAACAAATAGGACAGAGCCGACAAAGTCCTGTTTCAAGGCTGTGTTTTTTTGAGCACAGCGAATCGCCACGGCTTTGGGTTCCTTGCATTCAGCTCCCCAAGGACCGGTAAATTCACCGATCACTACGGGCAAGCGAGGCGACTGCAAATCCCGTCGGACGTCGTGAATCAGATTCACCAGATTGGTTTCATATTCCGTGACCGCTGTCGGCGGGCCGCAAAAGTCGTTCCAGCCATGCCACCAGACGAAGCCGGCAAGTTGATAGCCGTTGCCGTCGTAGGCCGGGAACAGCGTTTTCAGATCGCCGAGCACCTTCTTAACCGTTGCGATCATCTCCGTGTAATACGGGCCGGTGGTTCCGCCTGAAGTCGGTGGACGGAAGTCTTGATAGAGGCTCCTGCCGCCCCAAGCGGTCTTGATGATAAGCACAGGGCTGTTCGATTGTTTCGCCATCACGTGACCGAATTCGAGTTCCGGGCCAAACCAATTACGCGACCCCAGCGCCCAGCCATATCCGAATTCCAAGACTCCGTGCCGGCTTCCGAATTCGCTTACGTCGTAGACCCACACATCATCGCGTTTCTCGGACCAATTCCCCTGGGCATCGACCAAATGCCGCAACAGGGGCGCCTTCGCCGGATCCTTTAGCATGGCGGTCAAGGTTCCCAGCTTCTCGTTTCCCTGCTTGTCCTTCGCGTTCACCATCCCCTGTCCCTGCATGTTAGATTGTCCGGCAAGGATGAAGACTTGGACCGGCTTCGGCGCATGAGCGGCGAAGGTGGGCACCGCGAGGAAACCGCAGGTGATGATCGTAAAGATGTGTTTCATGGTAGGAATGATCTCAATCTATTTGTTCAACGGCACTGGTGTGATGGTTCGCAACTCGGGCTGCGTGGTGGCAGCTTCGATGGATTTGATGGCGTTTTCGACGGCAGTGATTCTTCGCTGATTCAGTTCCCCGGGGAAACCTTCATTCGCTTGGTATCCAGCGAGCAATGCCCGGAGTTCAGGGAGTACCGTCCGGGCGACGGTGCCGTAGGTCACAATCTCCTTCATGATTTCCCCGGTGCGATTTTCGCTGCCGTGGCCGCCTTGGGTTTTCGCGAAGAGGACGCCCGCTTCGATGCCTTCCTTGAAATGATATTTCGTCAACGCCTTGAATCCTCCCATGCGGATTTCATTGCCAAACATCGTGTCGGCCGGGCAGCGCGTTTTGACGGCGGCTAAGATGTCGGGAGCGAGCGCCTGGACATCCTCGACCGTGAGTCGGTGTTCGAACAGGTCGCGCAAGGTGGCGCGCGCCATGCCGTCGGCGTTCCGGGAAATCGCGCGAATCGCCGGGTAGAGCAATTCGGGATCGATGTCCTTCGTGGAGTTTCGCAACAGTCCTTGGAACAAAGCTGCGGCCAACTCGCCATGAGTGAGTTGAATGGGGTCGGCCCAGACGATCGGCTGAAGCGGCTCAGCGGTTTTGGCGACGGCCTTGAGCATGTCGGGAACGACCGGTTTCGCCATGTCGCCCATATTCTTGAGGGCATTCGCGGCTTTGACGCGGAGCCATCGATCTTCGTGGGTGAGCAGTCGAACCAAGACCGGCAAGGCCTCGGCGCTTTTGATGTAGCCAAGCGTTTCGCAGGCACCTTGGCGGATAAGCGCGGCAGGGCCTTCGGCCATCGTGATGAGTTGCGGCACCATCGCCTTGGCTTCGGAACGCTTGGCCAGTTCCTCGGCCGCCCAGCCACGGACGATGGGCGACCAATCGCCGAGGGCGGCCACGATTTCTTTTGTGGTTTTCTTTTTGCAGTCCACATCGAAGCGACCAGAGGCGATGGCTTCGGCCACATCAGTTTGGCTCAGCCAGTTGGCCGGATTCGCGTTTCGGCCGGTGATGAAAAGTTTTTTCAACGGCAGCGCATACGTCAGTACGTAGGAGGCGGTGGGACTCAACCCGTAGTAGCCGCTTTTGCCGTCATAGGTGTTATCGTCGGTCTTGCCGGGGCCGTATTGTTCGCCGCCATCGTAAGTGAATGAACCATTGCAGCGCCGCACGAGGTCGAGGTGCCATGCGGCTTCCTTAAAAAAGGCCGACGCGGCAGCGGGACCGCCGACATTGGCACCGAGAGCGCCCCACAGGTAACTGAATCCTTGGCCGGTGTGGCCGTATTCGCGATTCTCATACGACGCCGTGACCATCTTCGCAAAGTATTTGGTTTCCGTGAGCCGGTTTCCTTGGACGCCGAACAACACGGCGGCCATGGCGTTCTTGCCGTTGTTGTCGTGGTATGGCCACGGCATGTGTTCGCCGTACGGAATCGCTCCTTTATCCACGTAGTAACCGAAGAACTTCGACGCGCGGTCGATGGCGGCATCCACTTCCGGATCCGCCACGCCGCATTTCTTGCCCATGACAATCGCCAGGTTGCCGATCAGCCCGGCGGCGTTGACCGGGCCGTATGGCGGGATCGAACCGTGGAGTTGGCCGTCGGGAGTCAGGTTGGCAATGCCGTGCCCGAACGTGCCGTACATGCTCTGGCCCTTCGCGAGCGTGACGGTGTATTCGTTGATCGCGTGCCACACTTCCTTGTCGCCTGTTAAGAGGTAATACTCGCAGAGGAACAGGTTCCGGTAACCCCAATCCCAAATCACCATCCCGTCTTTCAATTCCAGCTTCAACGTCGATGGTGCCATCTTACGGGCAAACGCCTGCACCTTCGGCAGGAACTCCGGCTTGCCCGAAGCCAGCAACGCCAAACCGTTGATCGCGCCCCACAAATCCTCGTGCAACGGCTCCCGCTCCAGCACCCGGCAAGCATCGTCGAAGATCAACTTCGATTTCGGGCAACTGTACGGTGCCGTCGCGCTGTACGACCCCATGACCCGCAGTTTCAACTGGACGTTCTCGATTTTTCCCGCGCGCCAACGAGTCAGCCAGAGTGCGCCTGTTTTCTCCGATTCCGTAATCGCCGTGCCGATGCTTTTGCGTGCATCGTCGGTGAAATATTTGCCGCCCACGCCCAGAATGACGTCGTCCACTTTCATCACGCCATCCGCCGGTGACTTCGCCCCGACATGCGTGACCAAAATCTGCCGGCTCGCGGTCGTGGTCCGCCCCTGCGCGCTATCGAGGAAATTTGCCGGCTTCGTATCAATCCACCCGCGCAGTCCCGTCGCTCCCAGATTGTAAGTTCGTTCGCGGTCCACCGCATTGCTCTGCGTGAGATCCGGCGGCACCGCGACGAGCTGACGACCGGTCAGTAAAGCGGTGGCGATGAGAAATAGGACAATCAGTGATGTTTTGTTTGGTTTCAAAGGCTTGCCTGGTTTCATTCTTTCACTGGGATGCCAGCGGATTGTTTGTCAATCGATCCGAGCGGCTGCACCGTCCAGACATCCGTGCGGAAGGGCAGAGCGGGCAAACCGGCACCGTTGTAAACCGTGCACTCCGGAAAATTCAAAAACGCATAACGTAGCGCCACCGGTTTGCTGACTTCCTGCGCGGTGACTGTTAGTTTGTCGCCCATCAACTCCGCCTTGGCCGGATAAAATTTCCGGTCAACCCCGGCCAGTTCGAAACCGCCAGGGCTTTTCAAAACCAGGCCGTCCTTGTTAGTTGTTAGGTTTGCCAGTGCCTTGCCAGCGGCGAACTCGACCTTGCCGAAGCCGGGTCCCTCCGCGACCACCTTCTGGCCATAGACATGGTTGAGCGCCCACAGCGCCGCGCGCTCGCCGACCGGCTTCTTGTTGGGGGGATGTATATTGGTGGGGTCTCCCACATCCACTGCGGAAACCACTCCGACATTGGGCACTGTCTGTGCCACCTTGAGCATTGCCTCGCGCACCAGCGGCCAGCTTTCTCCCTTGTCCGTCATGACCGTCGGCGTCGGCACACCACACTGATAACCGGCGAGCGCCACCATGATCAGAGGCAGCGGCTTGCCACCCCAATCTTCCCGCCAGCCATGAATGAGCTTGGTCATGAGCGCGGCATACTGGTCGCCGCGCGTGGCATTGGATTCTCCTTGATACCAGATGAATCCGGCGAGAGGCACCGGATTGAGCGCCTGCATGTCGCGCCGATAGAGGAAACCAAAATCCAGATAGAGACCGGCCTCGTTCATCTTTGCCGCCTCTTCCTTGGTCAACTGGTCGGGCGGGCGGGGCGGGGCCTTGATTCCCTTGCTTCTGGCTTCCGTGAGGACTTTGCGATACTCACCGGCGGACTTTTTGTCGGTGGCGGCTTTTGCGCCCAGTTGGTCTTTCAATGCCAGTGCGCTGGCTTTTTTGGCTAGAAAATCCGCATCCTTCTCCATCATCCGCTCCGGGACGAACCACTCGGCGGGCCGTCCACCGGCAGCGAGGCAGATCAACCCCACCGGCACCTTGTGCTGTGCTCGCAGCTTTTTCGCAAAGAAAAAGCCGACGGCGGAAAACCTGGCGGCGGATTCCGGGGAGCAAACCGCCCAAGTGTCATTCGTGATGGTTTGCGGTTTGCTGTTATTGCCGCCTCCCTGATAGAACCGGATCTGGTTATCAGTGGCGGCGGCGGCCTCCGCCTCCCCGTTCAACACCGGAGTGTAGCCTTTGAGGAGGGTCATCACCATGTTAGACTGCCCGGTGCAGAGCCAGACTTCTCCTGCTAGAATGTTCGTCAGCGTGATCGTATTCGATCCGGCAATCTCAATGTCCGGCACCGGCCCGATCATCTGCGCGGAAAGTTGTGCCCGCCAGGGTTTCTCCTTCCCCTCACCCACAGCAGTCGCCACCACCACGCCGCCGAGTTTGATGGTGATCTTCTCGCCGGGATCGGCCCAGCCCCAGAAGTTGAGTGGTTCATCTTTTTGCACCACCATGTTGGTGCCGAAAATTGGAGGCAAGACAACGACCGCCTGAACGCTGGAAGCGAAAGCGATAACAACAAGCGGATGGAGAAAGATGCGGGTTGTGAGTGTTTGCATCAGATTACTTATGGGAATCATTCCAGCGCTCGACTTCGATTCTGGGGTTTGCTCCACCGGCATTGGCCGGGTTGTATTCGATCGTGAGGTGTTTGGTTTCGCCGGGAATCAGTGAGAAATAGCCGTCATTCATGAAGACCGGCAGGACTTGTTCGTCCGTGCCTGGTTTGACAGGTTTCGGCCGGATGGCGAAGGCGACCGCGCCCGAATTGGCAGGATTGGTGATGTCCAGCGCAAGCTGCACCATGCCATTTGCCAGCACCTTCGAGGTTGGCGTGGAAACCTCCAACTTGACCGATTTCAGGCCGGCCAGTGCGGTATAATCGAGATACTTGGTGCCGCGCCAATAAAAGTTCTCGGAAACCGCCTTGCCGGCGGGGTCGGTCAACCGGAGTTTGACGAAGTGGGTTGGTGAGAGGTCGCCCGGCACCACCAGTTTGAAGCAATCGGCAATCGCATTGGATGGCGAACTAACAACTGCTGTTTGGCGGGCCTTCTCCTTGCCATCCAAATTATAGATCCACAACTCCGCCTTGAGGTTGTCCACGGACTTGCCGGTTGTGTTGACCACCCGGATGCGGTCGTCACTGGCATTCCAATAGATATGCAATGGTTCGCAGGCGGTTTTGGCACCCCAGTATGATCCGGTGGTGTCATAATAGTAATCATACGTTTGCCAAGCCAGCGCGGGGTAAGCGGGGTTGCTCATCCACAGGACCAGGCCGAAGGCATCGCGGTCGCTGTGGTCCAGCCAGCCTTCAAACAATGCTTTCATCGATTCCAGGTTGAGCAACTGCGCCTTGCGGCAGAAATCCTCAATGCCGGTCGGCTGGCCGTAGCGTTGGGTGATGGCTGCCGCGTAACCACTATCCTTGCCATCACCCGGCTTGCTTTTGGCATCCTCCGGAAACAAATACTTGCTCCAAGATGCATTACTCGGCCACTGGTCTTGCGGGCGCATGAACTTCTTCAGGCTGTCAATGGTGGTGACTGTCGGGATGCCGCTTACGCTGCGGAATTGGTCCTCACCGGCCTGGATTTGCACGCCGGCGAAACAATTTTTCAGGTCGAGGTCCGCCCATTTTTCGGACCCGGTGGCATATCCGCGGATGCCACATGGCTGGGAGTTGCGGTCGTAGCCATCATAAGTTCTGATGATATCGCGCAGTGGCTCCTGCAGCATCAGGTCCATCTGGACATCATTCATCACACACCACAGCGCGATGGATGGATGGTTGCGGAATTGTTTGATCTTCTCGATCGCATTCGCATAGTAGATGCGTGATTCGCGGGACGTGCCTTTGGCATAGCCGTCGGCCTCCAGCACACCTAACGACTTACGTTGGGTCACTTCCGCCGCGCGAAAATCATCGTCAACCACGTTGATGATTTGCTGGAACTCAGCCTTGCTGGCCACCATCGCAGCGATCTTCGCCGACGTCTCCGGTGTCAGTCCGCCGACCTTGACCAGATCGTCCGCAGCTGCTTGCGAGGGACGGCCATTTTTCAATTCGCGATACAAAAGAGCGTAGGCATTGGAGAGCAATTTTTTACTGAGTCCGACGGTGGGTGGCTGTGGCATGAATTCGTCCCAGACCATGATGCCGTATTTGTCGCAGGCATCGTAGAACGCCTGGTCAAACGTCAGGCCGCGGATGTTGCGGATGACGTTGAAGTTCATTTCCTGGTGGAGGCGGAGGCGGACGTCGTAGTCGGCCGCCGTGCGGCCACGCAGCATGAACTCCGGCGAGCCCCAGCTGCCGCCTTTCAGAAACAACCGCTGGCCGTTGATGCAGAAGTATAAAACATTCACGAATGTCTGATAACTGTATTGCTTGATCCCGAATGTTAGATTTCTCCGGTCGGAGACCTTGCCGCCCGCGCGGAATTCCAACTGACAGGTGTAGAGGTTTGGATCACCATAACCATTGGGCCACCACAACTTGGGGTTGTCGAGATGCAGCGCCGGGGTGTCCTTGGCGCTCAGCGTGATGATCCGCGTCTCGCCCGCCTGCAGCGTGACGGATTTTTTGAACGGGATCTTGCCCGGATTGATCTCGCCCGCCAACTCGCCGGTCACCGCCGTGGCGGCCGCGTTGGCGACCTCCACCTGGACGGACAGGTCCGCTTCCGTTAGATCTGACAATTCGCTGCGGACCCATGGATCGAGCAGTGAAACCTCGGCGGTATGGGTCAAATAGACATCGCGGGTGATGCCGGTATTCAGCCCGGGAACATCCGGCATCCAGCCCCAGCCATTCTTGCAGATCAATGACGGGATGGTGGGATTGGTCTTATCCTTGCCCTCATTATCCTTATCCAGCACCGGGATGTATGTCAGCACCGCCAGTGCGTTCCGGCTGGCGCCATGCACCAGTTTGGTCACATCGAAGCGCCCGCGCTGCAGAAACCCCTGCATGGTGCCAACCTTGGTGCCGTTGACATAAACATCCGCAACACGGTGCGCGCCGTCAAGGTTCAACCAAACCCGGCCGGACTGGTAATCCGCCGGCAGTGCAAACTCGGTGCGATACCAGTAGTTCCGGTTGTATTTCTTGATGTTAGATGGCCCGATGTCACCGCCGGCGCTCGGATCTTTCTCCACTCCGGCGATGACATAGGCACCGAAGGCGGTGCCGGGGACTTGCGCGGCCAGCCATTTTCCGGCGGCATAACCTGGCACGGAAATCTGCGTGCCGGTGTCCTTGACGTCCGGCTGCGGGGCCAACTGCCACGGACCCTCGTTGAGCGAGGTGAGGTCACCCGCCAGCAATGGCACCATGCCAAGCCCGAGGACCATAAGACCGAGCGCCGTCATGGCCTGATTGTTAGTCGTGCTAACAGATTTGTTATGTTTTTTCACGGTGATGTTGAAGATTAGGGTTAATATTGTTTGCCGGGATCGGGGACACTATTCTTTGGTGGCGCTGGCTTGACGGGCGGCTTGGGCGTCGCGGGGGTTTGTTCGGGGGTGCCCCAGAAGGTGCTCCAGGGAGCAGGCAACTGCGGCTTCTTGGGCAGTGGTGGTGTGAAGGTGGGTGTCGGATGAGGGACGTTGTTCCAGCACTCGACGACTACTTTCGGTTTTTCACCGCCGGCTTTGGCCGGGGCGTAATCAAAGGTGATGTGCTTGGTTTCACCGGGCAGGAGTGCGAAATACCCGTCGTTCATAAAGGCCGGCAGCACCTGCTCGCCGGTGCTTGGGATGACGGGCTTGGGCCGGATCGAGAAGGCCACCGTGCCGGAATTGGCCGGGTTGGTGATATCGAGTGTCATCCGGGTCATGCCGTTGGCCAAGGCCTCCGACTTCGGTTCGGTGACTACCAACTGCACCGGCTTGAGATTGTTCAATCCGTAGTAATTGCGATAGTTGGTGCCCCGCCAGTAGAAGTTTTCGGAGACGACCTTGCCGGTGGCGTCGGTGAGGCGGAGTTTCAGGAAATGCGTCGCAGTGACATCGCCCGGCACCGCCAGTTTGAAGCAATCGGCGACCTCCTTGTGGGACGAGTTGATCACCGCCGATTGCTGGGATTTCCTGCTGCCGTCCAAGTTATAGATCGCCGCCTCGGCTTTCAGGTTGTCCACGGTTTTGCCCGAGGTGTTGACCACCCGAATTCGATCATCATTGATATTCCAATAGATATGCATTGGCTCACAGGCGGCCTTGCTGCCCCAATAGGCACCGGTGGTGTCGTAATAGTAATCATAGGTTTGCCACACCAAGACCGGATAGGATGGATTGCTCATCCACATGATCGCGCCGGACGCGTCGCGATTCCAGTGGTCGAGCCACCCTTCAAACATCGCCTTCGACGCCTCAATATTGAGCAACTGCGCCTTGCGGCAGAAATCCTCGATGTCTGACGCCGCACCATAACGCTCCGATATGTGCGCGATGTAATCATCCGGCCAGCCGCCACCCGAGAAAAAGTGCACCGACCACAGCGGGTTTTTAGGCCACCATTTTTCCTTGGGCATGAATTTTTTGAAGCTGTCGAAGCTGGTAAAGGTGGCAAGACCGATTTCGCTGCGCAGGCCATACGGCTGGGTTTCACCCTTGGTGGTGGGCAGGCCGACAAAGTATTCCTTCAAATCCACTTCATGCCATGGTCCACTGCCGCTGAGTTTGCCACGGGCGGAGTCGCCCTGGTAGTTGCGATCATCGCCGTCGTAGGTTCTGACAATTTCGCGCAGCGGCTTGGCGATCTCCGGCAGCGGGGTACCTTCATTCATCGGGCACCACAGGGCGATGCACGGGTGGTTGCGCAGTTGTTTGACCTTCTCCACCACATTGGCGAAGTAGATGTCGAGGTTGGCGGGACTGCCGCCCTTGGCGGAGTTCCATAATTCATCCCAGACCATGATGCCATACTTGTCGCACGCCGCATAAAACTCCTCGTCGGGAGTGGATCCCAGCCAATTGCGGATGATGTTGAAGTTCATCTCCTTGTGGAACCGGATGCGCGTGTCATAGTCGAAGGCCGAGCGGTTGCGGAGCATGAACTCGGGTGGCCCCCAGCTTCCGCCCTTCAGAAACAGGCGCGTGCCATTGATGCAAACATAGAGCACATTGTTGTTTGTCTCGTAGGTGTATTTCTTGATGCCAAAGGTGAGATTCTTGTGATCCGAGACTTTGCCACCCACTTTGAAGGTCAAACCACAGGTATATAGGTTCGGCTCACCTGAACCGTTAGGCCACCACAGCTTGGGATTCTTGATATGCAATGCGGGCACGGTTTTGGCCGTTAGTATTACCTTTCGCGTCTCATTAGGTTTCAGCGTGACCGTCTGGGTGAATGGAATTTTACCGGGGTTGATCTCACCCACCAGTTCGCCGGTCACGGCTGCCGATGAATGATTGGCGAGTTCAACCTGCACCGAAAGATCGGCCTCGGTGAAATTGAGATCCTTCATCTCGCTGCGAATCCACGGGTCTACCAGTGAGACATCTCCGGTATGTGATAGATACACATCCTTATAGATGCCGGTGTTGAATCCGGGCACCCGCGGCATCCAATCCCACCCGCGGCTGCACAAAATCGACGGGGACGACGAAGAGCCCGTGTCTTTGCCGTCGAGCAAGACCATGTGATACGCCAGCACGGCCAGGAAATTCTTGCCGGTGCGCTTCACCATTTTGGTCACATCAAAGCGCCCGCGCTGGTAGAAACCTGCCATCGATCCGACTTTCGTTCCGTTGAGATAGACATCGGCGTCGCGATGCACGCCGTCGAGATTCAGCCAGATCAGACCGCCGGTGAGATAGTCCGCCGGGACGGTGAACTCGGTGCGATACCAATAATTCTTGTAGTATTTGGCCTGGTCAACCAAGCGGGCATTTTCACCGTAGGAGGGCTCCTTCTCCAATCCGGCGATGACATAGTCACCAAAGGCCGTGCCGGGCACATGGGCGGCCAGCCATTGATCCGTGGCATAGTTCGGAGCGGATATCTGTTCTCCGGATTCCTTCACGTCGGGTTGCATGGCCACCCTCCAGGGAGTGTTATTGAGGGAGGTTAAGGCTTGCTCCTGAGCATGGAGCGGCGCAAGAGCAAGACCGAGCACGAGCAACCCGATCCCAAGGATTGAAAGGATTGGGAGATTGAGCCGGGTTAGTTTCGGATGGAGTTTCATGGGTTGTTCGTCTTTCAATATATATTAAACTTCACTTATTCTGATGGTGGAATAACTGCGAGGCAGGGATTGGCTGGCGGGTGATTCCCGGTCCCGTCCAATCCAGCTCAAGCAATTTCTTTCTCAGGGGATCGTTCTGTTCGATGTGGAGGGAATAATACCCCTTCAACAGCGCCACGGTCCTGGAGTATGGAACGCCGATCAGCGGGTGGGATTCTCCCATCGGGAAAAGCTCCTGCCCTCCCAACTTCATCGAGCCATCCTCCTTGGCCAGGAAGTAGAAGGTGTAGATTCCGGGCTGTTTGATCTCGACAACACCGTCCACGACGAACTGCTCCGCCTTGGTCAGGTGCTGTGCCTCGGCGTATGGACGGATTCCGATTTCGCCCAGAATGAATGCGGGCTGGGAAGAGCCGAGCCTGCACGAGATTCCCGCTTGCAATCCGGCGTTGGAAGCGACGTCGGGAGGCCTAGGGAATGTGTAATCATAGTCATAGACCCGGCAGTCCTTGATGCCATTCGGGGAGACGCTTTTCACGGAGAGGCGGCCGTCGGAACTGATTTCGACCGGTTTACTGTAACTTTGCCAGTTAGGTTTTGCCGTACCAGCCGCAGTCTTGGTCGCAAACGAAAACATGAGTTTGGCCTCTGGAGCAGAACTGCTGCAGTTCACACGCTGCGGTTCCATGAAGGCTCCCCCGCGGGGATTGAGGATCGGATTTCCTTGATTGGAAACCGCGGTGTGGACAACGAATTCCGTCTGGCCATTTTCGATCACACGCTGCGGAAAAAAATACTCGCTGATCTTCCCGTCCTTGATTTCGAGCCCATGCTCGCCCTTCGTGACAATGACGACCTTGCCGCCGGTCTTCTCGACGCGGTCGATTTCAAAGCATGACCAGAATCCGTCACCTTGTTGCGCGTCATAGGCACGCTCTGCTTCGATTCTATCCAATTCTTTTTTATAATACTCCTTGGAATCATCGGTCACGGCCAACTTCAGTTTCCTGTTGTTGAAATCCATGCGGGTTGGAAGGTTGTCATAGGCCATTCGATTCGGGCGGCCTGCTTTGAAGGACCCGTCGGGCTCCTTGTTATATGCGCCGCTGTTTTTCAGCATGATCCACGAACCGCGCAGCACGATTCCCTCCGGAAGATTGCAATCTGAATTGGCGATCAACGCGTCCTCCTTGTCCCCGTTCCACTTCCGCAGAGTGCCGGTGATCTTGCCTTTGTAGGAGTCCAGGGGTGCGGCCAGTGCAAGTGAAGCCCGGACGCATTTCAGTGCAGTGCCACCGATCAGATAGCCGTCACGTTTGCCGTCACTGGTTTCGGCCACCGAGCCCAGAACCCCGTTCAACTCGGTACCGTCAACGGTGGTGTGGATCACACTGCCATCTAGCGAATAGATGAGCGTGTCCTTGCGGTCGCCGAATTCGATTCGCAGGGCCAGGATGTTAGCATCGTCGGTTTTCAAGCGCTCGACCTTCTTGATTTTGGGTTGTTCCAGGTAGGGTTCATGCACGACGATGAAGAGACTCTTTTCACCCTCGGCCACCTTGTGGCGCAGGATGAAGAGGGGCTGCATGTGCTGCCAATCCTTGTAGGGAACCTGCTGGTGCGTCTGCGGATCCAACTCGCCATAGAATCCGGAGAGCCTCAGCGCGGGCATGTCGGTGAGCAGTGCCTGGTAACCCGGCTCGGAGACGAAATGATGCATCGTGCCGACCGCGGGATTTGCTTTGGTGAAATTCGGATCAAAAACGTGCGGCAATTGCGGTATTCCCGTCCGGTCTTCGGGCACTTTCACCCACGGGTTGGTGCAATCATATTTCAGGGTGAAATACGGCTGTGCCTCTGCATCCTTCACATGAAACAGCAAACCATATCCGGTGCCAACGGGGGATCGGTTTTCCCACGGGTTTTCCCAGATCTCCCCCCTGGCCATCAAGGGTTGGTCGCCGGGCACCGCCTTCACGGGTAGTGAGATCTCGGCTGTCTGCGGGTGATAGGACGAAGTCCTCAGAGTGTAATCGTGGAGCACGCCGCCCTCGGTTTCAAAAATATCCACCACATACGGGCGTTTTAAATCAACCGTGTTGCTGATCAAGGTGCGGATATGCTTCTTTGCTTCCAGTGGATAAGCCCGCTTGCCATCCACCTTCACGACACTGAGGCCCGGAAGTGTCGGGACATAAAGCTGCGCATCGCCGTCGTTGAAGTAGCGATACTGATTCTGCTGATTGATGACCACCGTGTTGTGCACCAGGCTCAACTCATCAAGCTTCCGGATGGTGCTCTTGTGATAGGGGAAATCATCCAGCAGGTAATGGTCGAAGGCATACATCTGCAATGACATGGCATCCTGTCGCGCGTGGTTTGCCCCGTTGTCCCCGAACGCAAAATGCGTCTGGATCTGCAGGTCACCCTCGCCGTCGCCGAGCACCGTGTGTTTGAAGCCGCCCATCATGATGTTTTCGCTGCGCTCCCTTGGCTTGAACCACGTGTCATTGAGGATGAAAGATTTGTAATCGCAGTCATGTGTCACAATGTTCCCGGCGCCGGGCAGGCGCAGGTCCTTCCAGAAATTGTAGGCGCTCCAGTAGAAATCCTCGTGGTCCTTCATCGGATGCACGTTGTCGAAGCGGGTGCCGTCGGCTTCAAACACGAAGCCCTTCGGATCCGAGTAACCGTCCATGACATGCATTCCCTGCAAACGGCTGGTCTGGATCTCCCCATATCCCGGTCCTTCCACATATCCGCCATCGTAGAAGTAGGGAACTCGCGGAGTGTCCATCAGCGTCTGCACGATGAAGTGGAAAATCTCCGGGCGCTTGAAGAGAGTAGCGATGGGCAGCTTGCCCAACCCGCCAAGGCCTTGTCCGAAATTTCCGGCATACAATTCCTGATCGAGAAAATTCTTTTTCGCATCAAAGAAGTAAATATCCTTATAGGCCTTGTCCAGCATGCGCTGGATTGCGACCTGGGTCTTGTCCTCAGTCTTGGCGGAATTCTTCTCACTGCCAGCGGCCATGTTCTCCAGCACCTTCCAGAGAAAGGGAGGTGTGTCCGCCCGTGTGTCACCGATGCGGTCAAGGAAACGTTCCAATGTCAGGGCCTGCCGGTTGGTCCAGTTGACGATCCGATTTCCCCTCTCGGTAACAGTCATGTAGTGGGGATAGGCATCCAGGTATTTGTCGAGCACCGGCAGGAGCTTGTCGGCATATCTTTTGTCACCGCTTTGTTTGTAGAGCGCTGACAGAGCCACCAGCTTGGGAAAGAGCCATTCTCCCTTGGCTTTATTGATCATGCCATCGATATAATAAACGCGCCCCTTCGGCATACCCTCTGGCTGACCGACATAAGGGGGACCATTTTCATCCCGATAGGAGCGGATGGTATACTCCTCCCCTATCTTATTTGTGAAGATCTCCTCCTTCATCGGAAAATCCTTGTTTGGAAAAACCGTGCCGCAGGCTTTGCAGATGATCTGGTCCGGATGCTTCGGGTCCCACTCACCGGGGAAGGCGACGGATCCTCCATCGAATTTCTTGTCATGCGGTTTACCCTTCCGGCAGGCGGGACAATAGTTCAGGATGATATGGGTGAATTTCGGCACTGCGGAGAGCAATTCCTCATCGGGAATCGTCAGGAGTTGAAGTCCATCCTCGTGCGTGGATTTTTGATCCGTGGGCTTTACCGCCTGGGGCGCCGGCTTTGCGTCCGGAGCGCCTTCTTTGGCATGAACGAGTCCCCCTCCTCCATAAACGCAGAGGGCCAGAACGATCAGGGAATAGGTGCGGAGGGTAGTCACGAATGTGATTGGGTTATTTTTTAAACTTATCGATGGGAGTGTTACTCTGCACTGAGAGCGCTGGGAGAAAGTTCTGGCGCGTCAGCCCCGGCCCTTGCCAGTCGGTGGTGGCCCAGACCGGGTCGCGCTCATCCGCAATCCGGAAACATTCCAAGGTCACCGGGCACCAGCCCTTGGTTAGTTTCACTTCGCGGGTCTCAGGCATCAGGCTGCAACCACGGAAGGATTCAATCACTGCTACGCCGCCCAGGGACATCCGGAATTCATCCGCAACGCCAAAGTGAAAGGTATAGACTCCATCCGCAGGCACCCGAAGATACCCCTCCACCCGAATGGCTCCGGGAAGTTTCATCAGCATCACAAGTCTTTCCAAACTCGCGTCATCGACCTTTGAAAGCATCTTTTCTGAAATTTGCTGCTGAGCGTTCAAGTCATGACCTGTGCCGGTGAAACTGGTGACCTTCACACCCGGCTTCAGGTCGGCTGGCGTGACGCCCGTCGGAGCAACCGCCACAGGCTCAAGACGCGGAAGTGGCTGCAAAGGGTGAGTGCTAACCGCCGTGGGTATGACAAACTGGCATGGGCCATTAAAGGTGCGACAAGGCCAATAGAACTCCTTGGCGCCTTTTTCATTCAGCATCAGCCCGTGGTCGCCTTTGGTGTAAATCCATGTACCATCGGCATCGGTGGCAATGTGATCGATCTCGAGAGCCTGCGTGGCTCCAGCAAAATGCCGGTTGTCTTTCGCGTTTTTTCCACCGCCCACCCTCGCATCCCAAGGGCCCAGTTTCACCAGCATCCATGAACCGCGCAAGGCATCGCCCGCTGGCAGGGCGGGATTTGCAGTGACACGCAGACGACTGACTCCCTTGCAGTCCCAGCGTCTTTGCGAGGCGGTGATGGAGCCGGTATAACCGGCGATGGTGTTCTTGAGTTCCACCGCTTCCGCTTTCAGTTGAGTGCCTTCGATCAAATAGGCGCGTGACGGCTGTTTGTCCCGCCGGGATACCAGGGAAAGGCGTCCCGACATGGTCACTCCGCCCGCACTGACCTGGCGGCTCTTATCGAGGGCATAGAGCAGGATATCCACCCGGCCCGAGGACTCGATCCGGAGCGCCACGAGGTTATCATCGTCCTTGTCGAGGCGCGTGACGGAGGTGATCTTGGGTGCGTGATGATAGGGCTCGTGCACGACGACGAACACACTGGAGCCACCGGGCTTGACCATGTGACGGATGATGCGGTGGGGAATTCTCGGCCATTTTTCCGTGGGAACTTTCTCGTCTCCGTGAAAGCCCATTTCCACCAGGGAAGGCGATGCGGCGTTGATAAACTCATATTCGCCCCCGGCGATCGCCACATGGTGACGGACGCCAATGGCCGGACGATCCGGCCAGGAATCCGGTCCGGCCAGATACGACCCCACCTGGCCATTTTGATTCTGCGATTCGGCCACCGCGGGAGTTTCCCAAGGTTTGTCACACGCCGAGGTAAAATGGAACGGCCCGCTAACAGGTGCCTTGCTTGCATCGAAAAAGAGTCCATAGCCGGAGCCAATGGACTGACCCCAGAGTTTCGGTTCCACCCATGTTTCCCCAGCGGGAAGCAACGGACGCTCGCCGGAAAGCGGCTGCGTGGCCAGAGAGGAAGTGGCGGTGGAATGATGCTGGCCGGAGCTACGCATCATGTAATCGTGCATGGTGCCGCCGCCGACCTCGAAGATATCCACGACATACGGCATGTCCGGATCAATATCATTCAAGACCAGTGAGCGCGTGTATTTCGTTGCCAGACCGTCATAGGCGCGCTTGTCGTCCACGCGGATGGCCGCCACGCCGTCCATCAACGGCGCATACATCTCGATATCGCCGGCGCTATGTCTGCCCTGCTGATTCTTCTGATCTATCAACACCGTCGGATGGCTTACCGTTTGCGAACCATAGGAACGCAGCACGCTCTTATGATAAGGGAAATCATCCACCAAAGAATGTCCGAAGGCATAAATCTGCATGGCGAGACCGGAGGCGTGACCGTGACCGACCCCGTGTTCGGCAAAATCAAGAGCCACTTGAATCTGCTTATCGCCGCTGCCAGCTCCCAGCACGGCGCGCCGCAAACCTGGCAGTAATACGTTACTGCTTTGAGCCAGCGGACGGCACGTCTCATTGCCAACTCCAGACCACCACGTGGAACCAAACCCGGAACCGGAGTCGTCATAAGTCAGCCAGCCGCCACTGGGCAGACGCAACTTGTCGTATTCCGTGGTGAGAAGGTGGAAGTATTCCTCCATCTCTTTCATGGGATGGATATTTTCCAGATGCAGACCATCCTTCCCGACATAACCCTGCGGATCGCTGTAACCGTCGAGCACTCGCGACCCCTCGAAAAAGGTCAGCCGGAAAATCGAACTATACCCCAGCGATTGGTTGAACAAGCCATCAAAGCTCGTGGCATATTGCGGCACGTTCCGGATGAGGTTGTAAGCGATGTGGACACGCTCCGGGTCTTCCAACACCAACGCCCGTTCCGCAATGGCCTTGAGCGGACATTCATTGCCGTAATAGGGATTATCCGATCCGGCATCACGCAGTTCCGCCCGCTTCAACGGGTCCATGAACAGCAAGTCAATGATGCGTTTTTTGGTGACGCCATCCATGGAAGTACTGGAGGCGGCAAGATCAAACAGCGACAGCAGACTCTGCGGCAAATCGTCCGCTGCGCGGCGATCCCAGCGTGTGTCCACGAAGCCATAGGGAGGTTTCTGCCCCTTGGTGGTCACATAGCGCTGGCCGTAATCCGTGGTGAGCAGGTAATGGGGATAACGCTTTGCAAATTCATCCAATACCAGAATCAGCCGCTTGGCATAACGTTCCTCATGCGTGTTTTGATATAGCTCCGCCAGGGCGATCAACCGGGGCATGAGCCACGCGTTCCTGGCGTAGTCCACCAGGCCGAGCATATAAAGCTTGTGCGGCTTGCCGGCCACTTTTTCCTTAATGGTCTGCGTAACATGCTCGTCACTGAAATATTCCACCGTCACCTCCTCCCCGAGCATGTTGAGCATCACTTCCTTCTGCAGGGGAAAATCGGCATTGGGAAAAACCGTGCCGCATTTCTTGCAGGTGATCCGGTCGGGATGCAGGGGATCGAACTCCACCGGGAACGGCTTCACCGACTGCATGATCGGACCGGGCGGATTTTTTTGCGCGCATACCGGGCACAGGTCGCTGATGGTCGGGGGTTGATCGGGGATCAGAGCGCGCACCTGGTCATCCGTGAGCGACATCAGTTCTTTGACCGACGCGGATTCCTTTATAGACCCCGGCCTGCTTTCGCCGACCGGTTTGTTCCAACGATCCAGCACGGGGTGTTTGAAATGGGATGCCGGGGTGGTGGTAGCGGTTGCGGCGTGAAGCAAACCAACTCCGCCAAACACGCAGAACAACAAGCTGATTCCTGCGGTGATTTGCACCGTAGGCATGCTGGTTAATGACTTGAATTTCATAATATGGGACGGGACAGAAGAAGGCCCCGGGCAGGATGCCCGGGCCACTGTTGCGCGGGCATTCTGCCCGCCGCCTATACAACAATGTCCCTCCTCCACTATCTGAGTGTATGAATCTGTTTTGGAATTCCCAGCAGTTAATCCCGCATCGGTTTGAGGACCAGCGAGCGCAGGCGCATGAGTTCCTCGCCGGTGATATCCGTGGCGGACACGCGGACCTTGCAAGCCCCCGGTTCAAGAGTCACTGTGCCCAACGATTCATTAACGTTGAGGCCGATGCGAACCTTACGGGTAAACGACCGCGAGCCGATTCGCACCACATAGGTGCCACCGGCACCGACTTGCGCGGCAACAGCTTCCTTACCGGCATCGCCCTCGGCGACCTTGTTGGTCTTGGTGTCGCTCGGCGCATCATACACCATGGAAACCTCGAACGTGGCCTTTTCATTGAGGCGCACCGGCCACACCACGGCGTCATCGTTGCGCTTCCAGTTTTTCACCCAGGCATCGGTGATTTTGCCGGGGCCGAACTCGAGTTTGCCTTCCAGTTGGGCGTCGAATGCGCGCAGGGTGTTAGCAACGGAGTGGGTCGCCAGCAGACGGTCGGCATTGATTTTCGGTTCGGCCGCGCATTCGAGCGCGATGACGCTATCGGCCGGGTCGGGAGCGCGGGTGGGGACGGCGATGACAAGATCCTTGCCGACCCGCGTGATTGCTAGATTTTTTAGCGGCGGAATATGACCGTCGTTAGTCACGCCACCGTCCACATCGGTGAGCAGGCGGGCCTTGGTTACGTCAGCTAACAAACCGCCGACGACGAGTTTACCGTCTTGCGGCCAATCGAGAACGTGCAGATAGATGGTATTGCCCTTGCGGGTGGATTCGCCCCAGGCTTGGACGGGCAGCGGGGTGCGGGAGGTGCCGCGGATTGATTCGCCGTTGACTTTCCACCAGGCGCCGATGCCCTTGAGAATCGCGACATCCTTGGGGTCGAAGCGACCGTTGCCCATCGGGCCGATGTTCATGAGGGTATTGCCGCCGCGTGCCGCGGACTTGGCCAGCAAGCGGATGAAGTGTGAGACCGATTTGTGGGAATTATCCTTGGGGTTCCAGCCGTAGGACTCGTTGGTGGTTGGAATACCTTCCCAATCGCCAACGTGTGGCGGAAACTCCGCCGGGCGGTCGGCGGTGGAATCGTAGTCACCCCAATCTTTCAGCAACCGCCCGTTGATCACGACGCGCGCGCTGGCCGCCCGAACCGCTCGCAGGATGCGGAAATTTTCGGAAGGTGGCAATTTGCTGGGTGTGTCGAACCAAAAGATATCGGGATCGTAGGTTTTGATCAGTTCCTCGATCTGGGGGATGGATTTTTGATCCACATATTTCCGTGCGGAGGACATGAATTCGGGCACGGTATTCCACCATTCCCTGCCGCCGATGAGGGAATCCCCACCCGGGTTCTTATAATCCCAGTCGTTGCCGGGCGCGAGTTCGTTGCCCCAGTCGAACGCATGGGAATAATAGAAGCCGAATTTCACCCCGTGTTTTTTGCATGCGGCGCGCAGGTCGGCCATCGGGTCGTGGTGCCACGGGGTTGCGTCCATGACATTGTAATCATTGACTTTAGTGGGCCACATGGCGAAACCGTCGTGGTGTTTGGCGGTGATGATGAAATATCCCATCCCGGCATCCTTGGTCGCACGGATCCACTCGTCGGCGTTGAAATCCACCGGATTGAACTTGGCGGCGACTTCGGCGCGGTATTCCGGGATCGGGATGCGCAACACCCGCTGGATGTGTTCGGCGTAGCCGCCGCCGAGGCGGCCCATGTATTCGTTTCCAAGATTTGAGTATACCCCCCAATGGATGAACATGCCGAAGCGGGCTTCACGCCACCAGGCGGTCCGTTCGTCGCGTGTTTTCATCGAGTCGCGCCACCACGCGGCGGCAGGACTGTCTTGCGTGGGAATATCGAACCCGCCGGGTTTGACCGCCAACTCCAACTCCGCCGCAGGCAGGCTCGGGTACAGGGCGGCGATGGCAATGGCGATGGTCCGGAAAGTTTTGGATGTCATGAGGTAGATGCGTGTGTTTCAGCCCGCAACTGGGCCTTGTCTCGCTGAGTGAGCGGCCACTATATCGCGCCAGCCAAGGTTCGATAGTCGGTAAAACTACCGATGAAGTGCGGCAGCGGCTATCTCGATCGGTGTGGAAATCCATCCAACACCGTGCGGTCCCAGAAGTCGGGTTTCAGCAGCACGTGAAGCAGCAGCCGGAGCACCTCCTGATCGCCCACCATCCTGCCGCCAGCCGTGAATTACCAGGAATTTGCTTTTGGGCTGAAGGCCATTGGAAAAGCCAATGGGCCGGACCCGAGGGCGGGGAACATATTCAATAGTAGAGCCGGTATTACTCGGGTTTCAGGTTTGGGTCATCCACCGATATGGATGTAGGATTCTGAACATCAACCTGCGGCTCCGGAGAGCCCTCTGCGGGCCACGGCGGAATCGAAAAAACCTGGATATCGTTGAGTGCGGTGGTGGTGCCATCGTAATAAGTCACTTTGAAGATCGAGGCATTGCTTTTGGCCAGGATAACGCCCATTCGCTCGCCGGGCTCCAATCCCAGCACGGCTTCCGATGCCAGCTTCCACTTGCCGTCCACCCGCCGTGCGGCCTTGATGATCACCCGTTCCTTCTCCCCCGGGATGATCAACGCCTTGCCGGGTTCGAGCGGCGCGGTGGCATGAAGGTTATAGTTAATGGCCAGCGTCTCCGTTGTTAGATTCTGAATCCGGGCGTGGCCGACGGGGTAATCAGATGCGTCATCCGGAAATGCCATCATGCCATATTTATTGCCGGCGGTTTTGAAGGTAATAATAGTCACTCGCTTGGAATTGGCCGGCAAGGTCACGCTCGTTGTCACGGGATCTTTAGTCGGCGGGGTTCCGCCCAGCGTGAAGACCAAGTCCGCCGGGCCGGTGTATTTCACCACCCTTGAGCGCGCAAACTCCGGCGCGCGGATTTTCTCGGTAATCCCTCTGGTCTTGAAGGTGAACTCAGGCGAGACTCCCTCCCAACCTAACAACGTAAACTCAAGTCTGCGGGTTTCATGCGTCTGGGCCAGGCAGAGCGGCGCGATCAAACACTGGCTAAGACAGCACCAAACCAGAACCGGCAGGCGGTAACAACGGCGGATTAGGGATGTCATGT
>CAIVKO010000153.1 GCA_903906515.1 Akkermansiaceae bacterium | reverse complement strand
TGCCGATTCTCCAGATATCCGCGGTGAAATCGTAGGCAATGATGTTCGAATTTTTCCTCATACCATGGCCGCCCTCGACTACGATACGCTCCACCTCCTTCAAAAGGAGCATCCGTCCTGGCGCTTATTGCGCTCGGATCACGCGCCGCTGGTCGTTTCCTTCCTCCATCGCGTTTTCATCCAGCCCAACGTCCGCTTGATGGCGGAGGCCGACCTCGCCGAGGCACTTGAGGACGATCTGTTCGTCCTGCGTGAGCGTTTAGGCAATGACTCGTTTCCCAGATCAGCCCGCGACTATCTATCCGACTGGTCGTCGCCCGCGAAGGGATGGTTGCGGAAATTCTATCCGCGCGGCACCGATGAGCCAAGCTATGACCTGGTGCCCGCTGTCGAGCGGGTTATCGCATGGCTGGGGGAATTGGAGGCGCGGAGCTTCGTCGGCACCGAGTCGCGGTTGCTGTTGTTGTTCGACTTGCTCCGCCAGATGGCCACCGGTTCCCAATCCGATCCGGAAACCCGTGTGGCAGAGTTGCAGAAACGCCGCGACGAGATCGATGCGGAAATCGCCCGTACCCTGGCCGGCAACGTCGCTGTGCTCGATGATACGGCGATCCGCGACCGCTTTCAACAATTCACCCACATTGCCCGCGATCTGCTTTCCGACTTCCGCGAGGTGGAGCAGAACTTCAGATTGTTAGATCGCTCGGTGCGCGAGCGCATCGCCCTTTGGGAAGGCGGCAAGGCCGCACTGCTGGATGAAATCATGGGCCGCAAGGATGCCATCGACGATTCAGACCAAGGTCGCAGCTTCCGCGCATTCTGGGATTTCTTGATGTCCGATAGCCGCCAGCAGGAGCTCACCCATCTGCTCGATACCATCCTCGAACACCCCGCGGTCGCCTCCACCGAACCCGACCCACGTCTGCGGCGCGTGCACTATGATTGGCTGCAGGCGGGCGATCACACCCAGCGCACCGTCGCCGATCTTTCCAAGCAACTCCGCCGTTTCCTCGACGATCAGGCGTGGTTGGAAAACCGCCGCATCATGGACCTGCTGCGCGGCATCGAGTCGAAATCCCTGGCCGTGCGCGAATCACCGCCGAGCGTTCTAGCGTTCATGGATATGCGCGAGACTTCCGCCACCATCGCGCTGCCCTTCGAGCGCCCGCTGTATTCGCCTCCCTTCAAGCCCTCGCTGGCCTCCGCAATCCTCACCGCATCCGGCGAGGAAATCGACGCCTCCGCACTGTTCGCCGTGCGCTTGGTGGACAAAGCGGCGCTGGCCTCCCACATCCGCCACAGCCTCAGGGATGCCAGCCAAGTTACGCTCCGCCAACTCGTCCAATCCCGCCCGCCCGAGCATGGCCTCGCGGAAATCATCGCCTATCTCGAAATTGCCCATGCCTCATTCACCATCACGGTGGACGAATCCGCCGAGGATGTGCTGGAATGGTCCGGCATGACAGAAGATGGCTCCTCCATCTACAAAACCGCCCGCCTGCCCCGTGTGATTTTTATCCGGTGAAATCAAAACTAACACACGAGTAATCTCAACAATCCATCCCACAAAAACCATGACATCCAGTCCATCACAGCTTCTCGACCGTCTTGATTACACCGAAACGGGCAGCTTCCCCAAAGGGGCCATCCAGGAGATCATTGCCCGCAGGGAGGAGATGACCCCACATCTTCTGAGTGTGTTGGAGTCCGCCCATGCCGATCCAGGTGCCTTTTTGAATGGGCCCAAGGCGATGCTGTGCACGTATGCGGCGTATCTTCTGGCCCAGTTCCGTGAAACCCGCGCCTATCGACCGCTGATGGCCCTGATGAGTATCGGGGAAAGCATTCCCAGCGACCTGTTCGGGGAGTCGATCACCGAGGATATGCACAAGATCGTCGCGAGTGTGTATGACGGGGATGAGGGACCACTGCGGAAGCTGATTGAAAATCCGACGGTCGACGAATACGCCCGCGCCTGCGCCGGACTGAAAGCGTATCCCGTTTTGGTTCATGCCGGGATGCTGAACATGGAATCGGTGGAGGACTATTTCCGGGAGCTTTTTGAAGGAAAGCTTCTGCGGGAGCACTGCCACGTCTGGAATAATCTGTGTTCCTTGAGCGGGGATTTGGGGTTTGCATCCCTTCTTCCTCACATCCGCAAGGCATTCGAAGAGGGATTGTGCGACATGTTCTTTGATGGCCTTACGGATATTGAACGGCGTGCGAAATCCGGCGGTAATGTCAAATGGTCGAGGAATTGCCAACTCGTGGATGATGTGGTGCCGATGATGGAGTGGTGGGCTTGTTTCGATCAAAAGTCTGCGCGTAAGCCAACCAGGAAGACTCGGAATGATCAGTCCAAGTTGCTTGAGACATGTGAATTCCCGTCGCGTCCCGCTGTTCCTCCTCCGCCAAAATACCCCGGTGTGACGCGCAATGATCCCTGTCCGTGTGGCAGCGGGCGCAAGTTCAAGAAATGCTGCGGCGGCTGAACCTCAGGACACCTCTTGACAAGCCACCCGTAGAGCCGTATTTACGGTCCATGAAAACAACAATTGAGATTCCTGATTCCATTGCCCGGCAAGCGAGGTTGCTGGCTGCCGAGCGTCAAACCACATTGCGCGCCCTGGTGGTTCAGGGCTTGGAGCGCGTGATCTCGGAGAAGCAAGTTTCAGCCAAAGACCGGGCCAAGAAGCTCTTCGCTGCCATGGACAAGACTTCTGGCATCACCGCTGCCAAACGCCTCACCCGAGCCGATGCCAATGCACGCTGAATTTTTCTTCGACACCAATATCCTGCTCTACGCGGCATCCAGCGCGAAATCCGAACAAAACAAGCGAACCAAAGCGAGGGAGTTGCTGGCGATGGAAGGTGGCGGCTTGTCCGTGCAGGTGCAGGCAGAGTTCTATGTCAACGCCACGGGCAAATTCAAACTGCCCCATGACAAGGTGGTTGGAATCCTTGAGTCGCTCGATTCGTATCCGGTTCTGGCTCTCACGGAAGCAGTGTTCTGGGCCGCATTACAGATCAAGGAACGCTACCAGCTTTCCTACTGGGATTCCGCGATTATTGCGGCTGCTTTGGAGCTCGGATGCCATACCGTTTATTCGGAAGATCTGAATCATGGACAGAGTTATGCGGGAGTCCGCGTCATCAATCCATTTGCCGTCTGAATCCCACGCATCATCCACCCAATGGACACGCCCGAATCTCTGAACGAACCCACGCTCTCTGCTGTGGTCATTCCGCTGCTCAAGGGTGTCATCTATCAGGAAAACGATCCTCTTCTCTGGGGTCGTCTCGTCGCCCTTGATGCCAAGGTGCGGGACTACGTACGCGTGCTGGATCTCGAACTCGTGCTCGATGAAGCGGAAGGATATGCTTTTCTGCGCTCCCGGGAGACTGATGAGAGCGAGACCGGAAAGCCTGCCGCCACGCCGCGCTTGTTCCCTCGCCGTCAGTTGTCGTTTCCCGTCAGCCTGCTACTTGCTCTGCTGCGAAAGAAACTCGCAGAGTTCGACGCCTCTGGTGGTGAAGCCCGGCTTGTCCTTTCCCGTGATGAAATCGTCGAGATGATCCGGGTTTTCCTGCCTGCGAACAGCAATGAGGCGCGCCTAACCGATCAGATCGAAACCCAGCTCAACAGAATCGCAGAACTCGGATTCATCCGCAAACTCAAGACTTCGTCCTCCATATCCCAAACCGGGAACTACGAAGTTCGCCGCATCCTCAAGGCCTTTGTCGATGCCCAATGGCTTGCGGATTTCGATGCCCGTCTCGATGCCTACCGCCGCCACCTCGAAAACCCCGGCGAAGAAAACTCCGATGATTGATTCCGATCCGCCGATGCTCGAATTCGCAGCCGACGATGCCCTCACGGGTTTCCGTCTGCAACGCCTCGAAGTGTATAACTGGGGCACCTTTGACAAACGCGTTTGGAGCCTTCATCCCGATGGTCGCAACTGTCTCCTAACAGGAGATATTGGCTCGGGGAAATCCACCCTCGTCGATGCGATCACCACGCTGCTCGTCCCCGCCAACCGCATCGCCTACAACAAGGCCGCTGGTGCGGAATTCAAGGAACGCAGCCTGCGCTCCTACGTCCTCGGCTACCATCGCACGGAACGCTCGGAAAGTGGCGTCGGTGCCGCCAAACCGGTCGGCCTGCGCGATGCTAACGCGTTCTCTGTCATTCTCGCCGTCTTCCACAACCGCGGCTTCGACCAGACCATCACCCTTGCCTGCGTGCTCTGGATGAAAGACCCCGCCGGCCAGCCGGCCCGCTTCTACGTCGGCGCGGAGAAGGCGCTCACGATCATCGCCGATTTCTCCGACTTCGATGCGGACATCCCCAAACTTCGCCGCAGGCTCCGCCAGAACGACGCTCAGACCTTCGACACTTTCCCTGATTACAGCTCGTGGTTCCGCCGCCGCTTCGGAATCGAGACCGAGCAGGCGCTCGATTTGTTCCACCAGACGGTTTCGATGAAATCCGTGGGAAATCTCACTGATTTCGTCCGCGGCCACATGCTCGAACCCTTCGATGTCGAATCTCGTATCACCGCTCTCATCGCCCATTTCGACGATCTCGACCGCGCTCACGCCGCCGTCATCCGCGCCAAACGCCAGGTTTTGCTGTTGGAACCCATCGTCGCCGATTGTGACAGGCATGAGGAACTCCGCTCTGAAGTCGAGGAATTGCGCGCCGCCCGCCAATTTCTGGAATCTCACTTTGCCACGCTCAAGCTGGAGTTGTTGGAAAAACGCGCCGCCACCCTCGACTCCGAGCATGAGCGCCAGACTTCCCGTATTCAGGGGATCGCGGAAACCCTTGCTTCTCTTCGCCGCGACGAAGCCGACCTCAACCGTCAGATCGCCGAGAACGGCGGCGACCGCATCGCCACCCTGACCGCCCGCATCGGCGAGCTTTCGGG
>CAIVKO010000152.1 GCA_903906515.1 Akkermansiaceae bacterium | reverse complement strand
TCCGCGAACCCTGCGCCAGACTTTCATCACGTCGCCACAAGTCGTATCCACCACGTAACAACCACGCTCCTCCATCTTTTCCATGAAACGGGTGGGCGCGCCGAATGCCGGGACAATCACGACATCGTCCTGATGCAGATCATCATAGTCAGCGGTCATCTCCTGCCATGGAAGTGAAACGATACCCATTTCACGCAGGTGGCGATTGACGTCGGGATTATGGATGATTTCACCGATCAGAAAAATCCGGTTATCCGGGAATACGCGGCGTGAGGCGTAGGCGAGGTCGATCGCGCGCTCGACGCCATAACAGAATCCGAATTGCTCGGCGAGCAGCACGGTGGTATTGCCGACGGTGAGTTTTCCGCCGTGGTCGCGGAGGTTTTCAACGATGGATGAGTGGAAATGCACGGCGACTTCCGCCGCCACGAGTTCCATCACGTCCGGGCGGCGGACGTTGACGCGGGGGCGTTGCGGATCATTCGGCGTATCGCTCATTGGCGGTGGTATAGTCGTGCAGGAACGGGGAGCGAGCAAATTTTCCCGCACGGGCCGTGATTTCCTCTCAAATTTGCAATGTCGAACTTGGGGCTTGGCCGCGGGAGTGGTGTGGACTACACCAAGGGCATGGTGCTCGGCGTTCTCGGTTCTGGTTCCGGATCCAACATGCAGGCGATTCTCGACGCGATCGACGCGGGGACGCTGGATGCGCGGATCGCTCTGGTTTTATCGGATAATCCGGAGGCCTACATTCTCGAACGCGCGAAAAATCGCGGCATCGCAACCGGGGTGATCGACTGCGGCGGATTCCGCACGAAATTTCCTGAGGAAATCCAGGCGATCACCGCTGCCCGACTGCAGGAAGCCGGCGTAGAACTGGTGTGCCTCGCGGGTTTCCTGCGCTTGGTGAAACAACCGCTGCTTGCGGCATTTCCCAGTCGTATCCTCAACATTCACCCGGCGTTGTTGCCGGCGTTTCCCGGGTTGGAATCGTGGAAGCAGGCACTTGATGCCGGGGTTACCGAATCCGGCTGCACCGTGCATTTTGTGGACGACGGAATGGATACCGGCCCGATCATCCTTCAGGAGCGGGTGCCGGTGCTCGCGGGAGACACCCCGGAATCGCTGCACGCCCGCATCCAGATGGCGGAACACCGACTCTACCCCGCCGCGATCCGCAAGGTGGCGGCAGAACTCGACTGAGTTCCGCGTTTTCCGCCCGATCTTTCTGGTTTATTGGTGCGCGGCCATGCTAGGGTCCGGTCATGGACGCGTTGATTCACCACCTCGAAGAAAAACAAGAACTGTCACCACGCGAGGTGACGGTGGCGGCTGAGTTGCTGCTGGACCCCGCGGTGGCGGACGAAAAGAAGGAAAGATTGCTCGAAGCCCTCTCGAAAAAGGGTGAGACACCGGCCGAAATCACCGGTTTTGTTGAGGCGTTCCTCGATCATGCGGTGGATCCGCATCTCGGCCTGCTGGAACTGGAAGAGCCAACGCTCGACGTTTGCGGAACCGGTGGAGACCAGTTGGATCTCTTCAACGTATCGACCACCGCGATGTTCATCGCAGCAGCCGCCGGAGCTGTCGTGGTGAAACACGGGAACCGCGGCATCACCTCGAAAAGCGGCGGAGCGGACGTGCTGGAGGCGCTCGGCATCCGCATCGATCTGCCACCCGATGGTTTCCGGAAATGCATCGAGAAAGCCGGCATCGGATTCATGTTCGCGCCGGTCTATCATCCCGCGTTCAAGGCGGTGGCAGGCGTCAGGAAATCACTCGCCGGCCGCGGCGTGAGGACGATTTTTAATCTGATAGGTCCGCTACTCAATCCCGCAAAACCGCAATGCCAACTCGTCGGAGTTTCCACCCGCGAGCTATGCCCGGCATTCGCCGAAATCCTACAACGACTCGGGCGCGACAGCGCATGGGTGGTGTTTGGCACCACTGGCGACGGACGATCCGTGGACGAGGTCAGCCTGATGGGCTCGACACGGATTTGCAAATCCGGACTCTATCAGGACATCGTGGACGAGGAGGTCCGCCCGCGCGACTTCGGCCTGAAACACGCTGAAGTGGATGAGTTGCGCGGAGGCGATGCAAAAACCAACGCAGCCATCCTTGAGGCCATTCTATCAGGCAAGGAAACCGGTCCGAAACGCGACATGGTCCTGATGAACTCCGGTGCCGCGCTCGCCTGCGCCGGACTCGCCGACGACATGAGCGAGGGCATCGAGATTTCCCGCGAGATGATCCTCAGCGGCGCGGCCATTGATCGCCTCAACCGGCTCCGCAAGGCCGCGCATTGAGGAGGCTGTCTGCATATTGCCAAGGCAGGGACCGATCCTCCGGGCGGTCCAGCGAATGGTATGAGAACGCGGGCGACCATGAAAATGCTTAAAAATCATCTCATGGCCGATCATTCACACCTCATTCGCACGGACCGCTCGGAGAGACGGTCCCTGCCATTCAGAGTGTGATCCACGAGCGATAGGCAGGGACCCGCCCTCCGGGCGGTCCAGAGCATGGGAAGCGAATGTTTGGCGAATGAAAAGATCTACCGAACCACGCATTCGCCCTTCATTCACGCTCCATGCACTGGACCGCTCGGAGAGACGGTCCCTGCCTTCGCTGACCGAATCAGGATTCGATTTGTGCGCGCCAGAAATCGAGGCGTTCCTTGATGCGTTTTTCCAGCCCCTGGTCACCGGGCTGATAGTAAATCCGACCTTCCGGCAGATAGGCCTGAGGGACGTAGGCTCCCTCGAAATCATGCGAATACAGGTAGCGCATCGATTCCTCGGATTCACCGGAGGCGGCGGCGAGCTTCTTGCGGGTGGCGGTGCGCAGATGCGGCGGCACGGCGAGCGTGCGGCCATTTTCCACATCGTCCATGGCTTTGCCAAGAGCGGCGTAGGCAGTGTTGGACTTGGGTGCCGTGGCCAGATAAACGGTGGCGTGAGCAAGCGGAATCCGGCCCTCGGGCATACCGACGAATTCCAACGCATGGTGGGCATCCAGCGCCACCCGCAGCGCACCGGAATCCGCGAGGCCGATGTCCTCCGAGGCGGCGATGACCAATCGGCGGGAGATGAATCGCGGGTCCTCGCCGGCATGGATCATTTTAGCCAACCAATACAACGCGGCGTCCGGATCGGAACCGCGGATGGATTTAATGAAGGCGGATGCAGTGTCGTAGTGCGCATCGCCATCCGCATCATAGACCACCGCCTTGCGCTGGATGGATTCCTCCGCCACTTCGAGCGTGAGATGCACCACGCCGTCATCACCGGCGGGTGTGGTTAGAGAAGAAAGTTCGAGAGCAGTCAACGCCTTGCGCACGTCGCCATCGGACTTTTCCGCAAGGTGGCGAAGCGCTTCGGGCACGGCCTCGATTTTCAAAAATCCGAGTCCCCTCTCCGCGTCGGCAAGCGCGCGCTCCATCACATGGATCACGTCGTCCACAGGCACCGGTTCCAACTGGAAAATCTGTGACCGCGAGACGAGCGGCGAGTTCACATGGAAATACGGATTGTGCGTGGTGGCACCGATGAACCTAACAATACCGCGTTCGATGTGTGGCAGCAGCACGTCCTGCTGCGCCTTGTTGAATCGG
>CAIVKO010000151.1 GCA_903906515.1 Akkermansiaceae bacterium | reverse complement strand
GTTGGAGATGACGAACAACTGTAGGTATTTGAACAACGAATTCCCACTATTGAAACTCTCTTTGCTGTAGCGGTGGACTTGGTTAAAGGCTTCTCGGATCGCCACCCCGCGCTTTTTGAGCTCCACCTGCACCAGCGGCAGACCGTTGACGAGGATCGTCACATCGTAGCGGTTGGCATGGCTGCCTGCTTGCTCGAACTGCCGGATGACCTGGCAGGTGTTGCGCAACACGTTCTTCTTATCGAGCAGGTAGATGTTCTGGATATGGCCATCGTCAAAAACGAAATCGTGGATGTAGTCATCATGGATCTTGCGGGTCTTATCCACGATGTTGTCGCTCGGGCGATCCAGATAAGTTTCCACGAAACGCAACCACTCGGATTCGGTGAATTGTACGTTGTTCAGCGTTTGCAACTGGACGCGCACATTCGCCAGAAGTTTCTCCGGTGAGTTCAGGCCGTCGAAGGTGTAGCCGAGGTTCAAGAGATCTGCGATCAGCTCCCGTTCCAAGGCGTCCTCGCTTTGGTAATTTTCGCACAGCTTGCAGTCCTTATCATAGCGGTCGAGGACGATGAAGCGGTTGGTCTCGGCGATGGTTTTGGTTTCGATCATGGTCTGCTTAACGGCTTGGCAATCTCTCTGTGGGAATGACTGTTGTTATGCGGCAACTCCGGGTTTGGGAAAGCTCAGCAGCAGGTCGCGGTAATGCGTGTATTGCTTCTGCCGCAACTCGATTTCACGCGGCAAGCCCTCGCTGATGGAGTGGGTGAGGGTGTCGAACTTGTCGAGGATGGCTGCGATGCGGGCTTGCTCGGCTAGGGATTTCTTTGGATCCTTTGGATATGGGATGGGTATGAAAATCTTGGCAACGCCACTGATCAAAAGCCGTTTCATTTTTCCACAGCTTACATGGACTTCTTTCTCCCTAATGAACTTTCCAGTCTGCATGTAATACGACAGATACTTTGCATTCATGGTGTGACGAAATGCATAACTGTCGTCGTGAATCGCCACTGGCTTCAATCCCAACCATGCAACTGCTTTGCCGACATCTTCGACAGTCTCGCCCACACCTGTCATCACAACATCTCCAGGCTTAGCAAAACGTAATGCTGGCTCCATCTCGCTGCGAACTTGTGAGATCGTCTCAGTCGCTGAAGTTCCGTAATGCGTGTAGATTTCGCCATAGTGGATGGCGCTGATACCGCGCTCCACATAGTCAGATTTTGTGAAGCGCTTACCACGAATGAACTCACCCACCTCACCCAGCGTCTTCCACTCCACATCGCCGTTTTCAAAGCTGAGCAATTGGTCACGGTAGTGGTTGTATTGTCTTTTCCGGTTGGTCAGCTCGGTGGTCAGTTCGGTGGTCAGCTCGGTGAAGGTGTCCAAAATGCGGACGATCTCGGACTGGATTTTGAGCGATCTTTTTGGGTCTTCTGGGCAGGGAATGGGAATTTGAAGCTCTTTCAAACTACCCGCGTTCAGAGCAGGAATTCCATCATACGTGCATAAAGCTTGGATTTCCCGCTGCATTTGAAGCAATAGGTGAAGAAGGAATTTAGTCTTCAGGTTAGCTTCTTCTTTAATGCTTACCGCGTAATTCAGGTTGCCCCGAAAGTACCTGCCTTCCCGCCAAGTGATGGAGCCTACACCTGCTCCCCGTGAAGTAATCCCAATTGGGTCATTTTCAGTATTCCATTGATCAATGTAGCCTAATGGATCTCTACCGCTGTTAATAACCGGATAATCGCCGGGGTTCTGGGCGATCATATCTTTGTTAACGGACTGTCCTGTTTTGATCTGAGTAACTGTCCCCAGCGCCACCCACTCCACCTCAACCCCTTCTAGCAGTTTCTCCATGTAGCTCATTTCACTCATGCTTGTCTCCTTTCTTGCGGGTGGCCTTTTTCGCCTGTTTTTGAACTGTCAACTTTTGGTTGACGGTTGCGTGCCCGCCTTTCGGATCGGGTTTGTCTTCATGGGCTTCGAGGGCATGGATGGCAGTGATCCGGAAATTCCGGACAACTGAATTTTCAGCGAGTCGATCCACTGGATAACTCATTTCGTTTCTCCTTCCCCCAAAAGTCGGCGGCTGTATTCACCGGTGAGAATTTCCATTTGCTCAATCGCAATACGGTTGAGTTTTTGCAGGCGGAGCGGTTGTGGCATGCCTTCGTTGATGAAGAGGGCGTTTAAATTTTCCAGATTAGCCAGACAGACGAGTTGGGAAGCGTTGGCTTGGTCGCGGATATTGCCTTTCTCGTTCGGATTGGCATCGCGCCAGTCTTTTGCGGTTCTCCCGAAGAGTGCCATGTTCAGGACATCGGCCTCGCTGGCGTAGATCAGGCTGGTTTGTTTTCCGCTTAGTTCGGGCGGGATCAGGTGGGCACGGATGGCGTCGGTATGGATCCGGTAGTTGATCTTGGTGAGGTTGCGCTTCACATCCCAGCCGAGTTGCTTTTGCTCCGTCTCTTGCAAGCGCTGGAATTCTTTCACCAGATAAATCTGGAATTCGGGGCTCAGCCACATGGCAAAATGGAAGGCGATGTCCCGATGGGCGTAGGTTCCCCCGTAGCGACCAGCTTTCACCAGAATGCCCACGGCAGCCGTCCGCTCGATCCATTGACCGGCGGACATGATGAAGCGGTTCACGCCGGCATCGTTTTCAATTACCCCGAATTCAGGGTAATTGAAGGCGGGATTGCTGATCCGCTCCCAAGTGCCCAGATATTCCAGGGTGTTCTTGTTGGTGATCCATTTTCCAATCAACCCGCTGCCCTCATCGAAGCCTTTGGTCATGTCCGTGAGACTGATGTAGTCCGTCTCGTCCTTCATGATCACGGAAATCTCGGTCTCATTGACTTGGATTTTTCGGTTTTTGCTCATGCTTCCACCTGCTTGGGTTGATCTTTTGATCCTTCGATTTCCGCCACGATGGCGTCGATGTCCGCCCGCAGGCGGTCGATCCTGGCGACTGTGGTTTTGAGCTCCGCGTTCAACTCGGCAATGTCCACGACTTCGCGGTTGTCTTTCGCTTCGACGTAGGTGCTGACGGAGAGGTTGTAGTCTTTCTCGGCGACAGTGGTGTGATCCACGGAGAGGGCAAAGTGGGGGACGTTTTCCTTGGTGTCGAAGACCTCCATAATGCGCCCGACGTGATCATCGGTGAGCGTGTTGTTGTTGGTCTCCTTTTTGAAAAGGCCGCTGGCATCGATGAACTGGGTGCGAGTGTCGGGCTTGTGCTTGGAGAGCACGAGGATATTGACCGCGATGGTGGTGCCGAAGAAGAGGTTGGGCGCGAGGGATATCACCGTTTCCACGTAATTGTTATCGATCAGGTATTGGCGGATCTTTTGCTCGGCTCCGCCGCGGTAGAAGATGCCGGGGAAGCAGACGATGGCGGCGCGGCCTTTCGCGGATAGGTAGCTCAGGGCGTGGAGGACGAACGCGAAGTCGGCCTTCGACTTCGGGGCAAGCACGCCGGCTGGCGCAAAGCGGTCGTCGTTGATGAGAGTCGGGTCATCGCTGCCTTTCCATTTGATGGAGTAGGGCGGATTGGAAACGATGGCATCGAACGGCTTGTCGCCGAGGAAGTGGGGATCGGTGAGGGTGTTGCCGAGCTGGATGTTGAACTTATCGTAGTTGATGTTGTGCAGGAACATGTTCATCCGCGCCAGGTTGTAGGTGGTGTGGTTGATTTCCTGCCCGAAGAAGCCGTCCTCGATGACGTGGGCGTCGAAGTGCTTCTTGGCCTGCAGCAGCAAAGAGCCTGAACCGGCGGCGGGGTCGTAGATCTTGTTGACGCTGGTTTGCTTGTGCATCGCCAATTGGGCGATGAGCTGGGAGACGTGAGTTGGCGTGAAGAACTCACCTCCAGATTTACCGGCATTGGCGGCGTAGTTGGAGATGAGAAATTCGTAAGCATCGCCGAAGAAGTCGATCTTGCTCTCTTCAAAATTGCCGAAGTCCAACTCACCGACTCTGGTGAGCACGGCGGCGAGGCGCAGGTTTTTGTCTTTGACGGTGTTGCCGAGGCGATTGCTGGTGGTATCGAAATCCGCGAACAAGCCCTTGATGTCTTGCTCAGAAGGATAACCGTTTGCGGAACTCTCGATGGCGGAGAAGATCGCAGCGAGGTCGGTGTTCAGGCTCTCGTTGGTATTGGTCGTGGCGAGGATCTTGGCAAAGAGCTGGCTGGGGTAGATGAAGTAGCCCTTGGTTTTGATGGCATCGTCCTTGATCTCCGGGGTGATGACACTATCCGCTAACTGAGCATAATGGATGTGCGGATCGCCGGCCTCAATGTAGGCGGCGAAGTTTTCGCTGATGAAGCGGTAGAAGAGGGTGCCGAGGACGTATTGCTTGAAGTCCCAGCCATCGACCGAGCCTCGCACGTCATTGGCGATTTGCCAGATCTGCCGCTGGAGAGCGGCGCGTTGTTGGATACTTGTCATTGATTGATATTTTTAATTTTTTGGGCTTTAGCGCGTCGTTTTCCGGTGCACTCAGTGGAAAGATTCACCGGATTTCAGGTCATCCTCCTCGTATTCTTCACGATCCTGTTTTTCACAGTGGCGATGAAAGAGGCTTTGCGTTTGGCAGGCATGGGACGGTATCAGGCGGTCAACCTCTGACACCGCCACTCAAGCCCCTTCCCATCGGGATGGAAAGCCGGATCTTTGGGGAGGAGGACGGATTTTCCGCCGTGTTCGATGAGTTCCTTGATGGTCTGGCGGACTTTGGCTCCCACTTCGCGGTGGGCGCGGTTAGCTTTGTCTTTACCGGTGATCTTTTCGCGGCGTAGCTTGTCTTCGGCTTGGGTGGCGCGGAAGAGGTTGGCAGCCTGTTCTGGATAACGAGGTAGCAGGCGTAGCGGGACATCATCACGGTCTTCGCCGGACGCTTCGCACCTTTGCCAACGGCGATCATATCGGTGACGTCAACGAAATGATCCTCCACCCGCTGGCCGCTGTTAAAACAGGCGGAGCGGGCGTATTCGATGACTGACTAGAAATTACGGTAATCGGCGTAACCAAGCACTTTGGCGAAGTCCCGGCTGAACCAGAATTCGTAGCCCGCCGGGTTGGTGCGGCGGATTTCCTCAAAGGGTGTGATTTCGTTGCTCATGGTCGTGCGGATGTTTGGGAATGATCAGACTTTGCCTTCCTGTTTGATGATGGCGAGGAGGTCGGGGCTGTCGGCGGTGAGTTTCAGCAAGGCATCCATGGTCAGGCGGCAGGCAGGTCTTTGGCAACGCGGTGGAAAATATCGGCGATCCAGGCGGGAGCGCTGGCGGCATCAGCGGGAAGAGCGGCGCGATCGGCCGGGGAGAGGTTTCGGCGCAGCTTCGAAATGACGGCGGCATCCACACCACGTTTTCCGATCCAGCGCAGGGCGAGAATGACCTGGGCGCTCTTCGGGTTTTTGGTGGAAACAAAGCGCGGGGAAACGTGGCGGAGAACTATTTCCGATTTCCCACTGCGGATGCGGCGGCTGGGGCCGGTAGTGAGGTGCCAGCTCAGCATGGGAACCTGGTCGCTGAGTCCAAGCACGTTGGCCGCGTGGGCACCGGTGGGGAACACATCGCCGCCGGCCTTGCGTTGGACGAGATCCTGCATGGCATCGTAGCTGGGACCAAGTGGGCCAAGTGCGGGATGGTTCCGAGGCACGTGGTAAAGACCGCGCCCCGCACGACTGATGAGGCCGCTTTTGCAGTTGCGGGAAAGGGTATTGTCCACTGCCGCTCTCGATCCGAGATCGAGAAAATCCAGTGGAGTCCAGACATGGTCCTGCGGCCCCGACCGGATTCGGTCGAGGATGGCGGCGTCAATGGAATCAGCATGTTTTTTCATGGCGGCGCGTCTTTTCGAGAGAAACTATACAGTATTTTCTGTCAAAATCAAGGGTATTTAAGGGGGTGTGTAAGATTTTGATGTCGGGATTTTGATCGTTTAGTCGCTTTTGATGTGATGAGCTTTACCGCGCAACTCGTTGAGTTGCTACGCACTTTTTGCTGTTTATGGCTAGATTCATGACTGAAGGCCTGTCCCTTGGTCATGCCCGGATTCATGACTGAAGGCCTGTCCCTTGGTCATGTTTTTTTGTCACCCGTTTGTCACCCGTAATTTTTCTTTCGGCCTGCTGCCGTGCAACCACATTGTATATTATTACGTGCCTACGGCACTTGTGAATTACCAGCAATGACCCTCAAAAGCACTGGCCTGATTCCGATTGAGACGACCCATTCGCAACGCCGCAATGGGATGCCTCGCTGCCGTAGCCGCGGTTTCGCGCTGGTCGTCACGCTTTTGCTGATAATCCTGCTCACCGTCATTGCCGTCTCGCTGCTCACGCTTTCAAGCGTTTCCCTGCGCAGTTCGACCCAATCCCAAGCCCAGGAGACCGCCCGCGCCAACGCCCGCCTCGCCTTAGCTATCGCCCTCGGTGAGCTGCAAAAAAATCTGGGGCCTGACCAGCGCTCCACCGCCAATGCAGCCATTTTTACCAACACGCCTAACTCTCTGGCTAATGCCGACGTCGTAAATCCGCACTGGCTGGGCGTCTTCAAAACCCGCGATGCTTCCAATCTGATGGCTAATCTGGAGGCGATCCGGTCGGCCAACGTGGGCTACGAAACGAAAAACAACCTCGCCGGCGATCTTCCGCCGACTTCCTCCCAGGTAACGTGGCTGGCCTCGTTGCCCACTCCCTTGGCCTCTCCTTCGCTTGCTCTGACCCAAACCGTGGATGACCTGGTGAGCACCACCCCTGGTTCTCGCGCAATCACCATGGTCAAAATCAAGGATTCTTCGACCGCCACGATCGACTCCGTCAAAGTTGGCTATGTCCCCTTGAAAACCGACCCCAATTTCCCCACGGCCACCTCCGGCGGGTTCGGCTGGTGGGTGACCGACGAAAGCTTGAAAGCCAAGGTCAACAAGGTGCCGGTGGCCAGCCCTACGCTGTCCACTGCCCAGCAAAAGGCCCTTGATTTTTCCTTGGCCAATAAGACCGACCTGCGCGTCCTTGATAACACCACCGCCAGTAAGTCTGCCTTGGATCCCGACACCGCGGCCACGTCCTTGACCAAGGTTTTGACGCCAAATCAGGTCCAGCTTGTCGGCACGGATTTTCAATCCGCCGTCACCCCGTTGGCTGGCGACATCACCACTTACTCCAAGACTATCCCTGTGGATGTTTCGCAGGGGCGGCTTAAACAGGACTTGTCGGCGTATCTGGGGAACCGGAGCGCCACCATCGCTAACAGCGATCCGGTCATTCGCGGCAGCTCGTCCGACACCACCTATTCGGGGCCGCAGCTTGCGTCTAACCCCAACGGTCTCGATCTGCCCACCTTTGGCCTCATAAAAAACTGGGCCCGGTTGACCACCGACACCAGCAACCCGCCACTGCCGCAAAAACAGGACATGCGCAGCAAGCAGCATTTTGCGCCGATCGTCTTGCGCTGGGGGTTCACTTATCAACCCGGCCTCGAGGGCGGGGGCACTGGTACACCAGCGAGCTTAACCTGGCGCTTCAAGCCGGCCTTTGTGCTGTGGAATCCCTACGACCAGCCGATCGCCGCTGCGGATTACCTGTTCCAACTCTCCGGCAATTTAAAAATGATCTTACGGCCCGACTTCAAATACATCGGGGCCGGTACCGATCCTATTGGCGTCAAAGGTTTGACCACTAATAGATTGAACGAGGTCAATCCGCTCACCGATCCGGAGTTTTATAAAATAAATTCCGACTTTGATTTATACAGTTACTTGCTCGCTGATCCGGGGGATAATGCGCAAATTAGCGCGGCGCCTTTTACTAATACCAATAAAGTCAAGTGGTTGAATTTTGTGCTGAGGGGGCAACGGCTGGAGCCCGGCGAAACGATCATGCTGACGCCTAAATATGACCGGGCGTATAACAATCAATCAGCCGACTGGTATGTGTCCCAGTCTAGCACAGACAGGGAAGCGGGCAACGTTTTGGGTAACGATATCTATAGTCTCAATGGCTATAATATAACCACCGGTTTGACTGCGGCCAACCTCAACGGCGACGGCCCCAAATTCGATGCGACCCACACGAACTTTTGGGGTTATTATTGGATACGCCGATCCACCACCAACACCTCCAACACAACGCTTGAGCCGACCCGGTTCCGCCTGTGGTCGCTGAGCGACCCGAACGGCGTCTCCATTGTCCAGGACTTCTCATCGGGTACTTACCGCTCAGGTACCGGCGGAACCATAACGGGTGTTTACACCCCAAATGTCGTCAAAACGTATATGCAAAATGCGCTGGATGGATCAGCAACCCCACCCCTTACCTCTACCCCCAACGGTTGGAGTCGGGGCGCAAATCCGCTCTCCGGCGGGGCTGTTATTCAACAGCTTGACGGGACAACAACAAGTGCCGCAACCTGGCCTCAAGCGATACGTGATAACAGCTATTATGCCAATACCTCCCCAACCATGTTTACTGGGCGCACCTACATGATGTCGATTGGTGGTATGGATTATCTGGGGCAGGTTAATGCTCCATACAGACCCTATTATACATTATCTTGGATGCTGCAAAACGCCCGAGCGCCTTCGATGGGCACCAACTTCGACAGCGTGGGTTTATCCGGCTATAAGTGGCTTCCCTCGGTCAATTCAGTCGCCGGCAACTCAGGCATACCGGTTTGGCTGCTCGGTGTTGGGAATGCTACCGGTTGGATTAGCTACAATAATTCCTATGGGCATGTTTCCGCCAACTCTTTCGCACATGCCGGTAATACTACAGTTTTACCGACCACCTATTGCTTTTATCATCTGCCCGATCCCGGCGAAGCGATTGGCTCGCTGGGGTTGCTCCAGCATGTGAACTTTTCGCCTCATTTCTGGATGCCGCACTACCCGTTTGGCAATTCCTCGCCGATGATGGCGGTGCAACGCGATCTGTTTTTCGGCACCACTACTCCCGTCCCCTCAACTGCGGTTTCGGCGTCGACCCGTACGGGCGTCGATATCAGTCGCACCGCCATTGATGCCGACAACGCCTTGCTCGATATTTCGACGGCCCTGAATGTTTCCCTGTGGGACCGGTTTTTCCTGAGCACGCTCCCCTACGAGGATGGTAGCTTTAGCTTTAATACTGACAGTAGTCTGCCCAATTCCAATCACCTGGTCACCGCGCCGCAGACGGGCACGTTGCCGACCTGGAGCGCCTTGAACAGCGGCACCACCGCCTTTGAGCAAGCCGCTAGCTATGTGCGGGTTGACGGAGGATTTAATGTCAACAGCACCTCGGTGGCGGCATGGAAGCTCCTGCTTTCAGGCACCTATAACCGCACCGTTACGCCTTCGTTAAGCGGTACGGTCAGCAACGCAGCGAACCGCACGGTCTTTCCGCGCACCCCCAAGCCGCTTGTGACTGAAGATACTGCCACCACCGGCATCCTCTACCCTGCAGCTTGGGGGGCGGCAAAATCGCTGGATAATTCCAGCGCGACTGCCTCGAAGCGCGAAGTCGATTTATTGGCAACGGCCATTGTCGAAGAGGTGAAGCGCCGCGGCCCCTTCCTCTCGCTGGCCGATTTCGTGAATCGGCGCTTGATCTCCGACCAGACCGATGAAGAAGGCGATTGGTTGGGTCTGGGCGGCACCCTCCAAGTGGCGATCGATAAGGTGACCCAAAACAACCTCAAAACCGATGGATCGGTCAACACGCCCATCCTTAATTCCAAATATCATCTTGCAGGATTTGCGCCGTTCAAATCCAGCGATGGGACTGATTGGAAGAAACTGGGCAACACCGGGCAGACTTCGCAGGTTGATATGAGCGAGCACATGAACGGCGGTACACCCTCGAACCGGTACGCCGTGGCCTACCGCTCCGGGCCTGGTTATCTGATGCAGGCCGACGTACTGCAAGCCATCGCTCCGCTCCTGACGGTGCGCGGCGACACCTTTGTGGTGCGCACCTATGGCGATGTGACCAATCCCGCCACCGGTTCCACCACCGCTCACGCCTGGTGCGAGGCCGTGGTGCAGCGCATACCCGAAACAGTCGATAGCGCGGACGATATGATCCAACCCGGCAGCTCCGTGGGCACGGCCTTCAAGGCCAAATATCCTTTTGGTCGGCGAATGAAAGTGGTGATGTTTCGGTGGTTGTCGGATGCGGAAGTCGCCCAAGTCGTCGGTCAATAATAGGTCCCTCAACTAAATAAACCCCAGTTTAAATTTCATGAAGTCCAGATACCCTAAAACGGCTCGGTTATTATTGCTCCTAGCAGTGATTGGCGGGGTGGGGGTGGCTCCAGCCGTCCACGCCCAGCCGCCGCCGGTGAATGATGAAAGCGATCAACACTATAGTTTCGTCGGAGAGACCAGCCAAGAGCGAACGGCGACGTCGATCTCCTTCAGATTAATCGCGCTGAAACCTATTCGGGAGATATTATATTACATGGAGGAGAAAAAAGCATGGCCGGTTGCGGCCAGTTTCCGTGAGGTCGGGGAGCCCTATTTTATCAATCGAACGCGCAAATTACAGTTGGTGCGCAAGGTGATTTCCCCCAAAGGCGATGTCACCTATCCGGTGGTGGCCCAACACGAATTTCCAGCCAACCAGCAAGATGTATGGGTGGCCATTTCGCCGGATGGGGTGGGGCCTTTGGCCACCTACAAACTGTGGGTTTATGATGATGCGGAGACGGTTCATCCCAAGAACTCGGCCCATTTTATTAATGCTTCGCCGCGAGCGATAGCGGCGCAAATTGACGGGACCGTTTATAATGTGGAAGCGTACGGGAGTGTCACCAAAGCGGTCGTGGTCGATCAGGGATTTATCAATGCGAAGGTTGCGATCGTGGTGGAGTCCGAGGCGAAGCTCCTGTCTCAAGCTCGCTCCCAGATTCGGCCCGGCATGCGGATGGTGTATTTTGGCTTTCCCGACGAGCGCAAAGAGTTTGGGACTATATATACAATGATCGAGTTCAGAGACATGGGTATAAAGCCGTTTGTTACTCCGCCCGCTCCCGCCCATTAATACCCGCTCGAAAGCCAAACAATGAACGAGGAGACGGAGGGGTGTCACAGAGCCAAGCCGGAGCGCCGACGCAGAGAGCACAGAGTTTGATCCGCAGCAGCGTGGAAATCGTTAATATTGCTGACAGGCTTCGCTCAAGTTGAAGTTCGCTAAAGCTTACTGGGCATTGCGGTTCAAAGAATGGCATGTGATTCATGGAAAATGGTATGAGACAGTCTGCCACAGCCAGCCCTCAGGGCGTGGCTGGAGGGCTCCGGTAATCCTCTTCTCTTGCGTCTTGCCGTCTTGGAGCGCAAGCGGTCTTTTTTTGGGGTCTTTTTTTGTCACCCGTTTGTCACCCGTTTTTCTTCTTCCGCCCTGTAGCCACTATTCTAAGTTATAGCCGTAATTCCCAAAGCTGGCATTAAAAAGCCACCTCAAACACTCCCCCTCTCCACCATAGAAACCCCGCACTATGAAACCCCGCATCCTATCCACCGCCCGCCTCTCACTCCCCCTCGCCTCCGCCCTCGCCTCGTTGCTCGCGGTGCCGACCGCTTTAGGTGCTGACACGACGACCTCCGCATGGAAGAACGTCGGGGTCGATTGGGCCACTGCCGGCGATTGGGTTGGCGGCGTTCCTTCGGCGACTGTCAGCGCCTTGTTCGATTCAACTTTCACGGCGGCCTTCCAGCCGCAATTGGCGGCCACCGGCACGACCCAGGGCATCTGGCTCGCGAACGGAGCCACGCAGAACGTGACGATCACCGGCCTGACCAGCGCGCGAATCCTGAACATCACCGGCACCGCCACGCTCGGCGGTCAGACCAACGCGGGCATCCTGCTTAACGACACCACGGGCACAAATAACAGCCTCACCATCGGCAACCTCACCACCACCACGCTCACCAACAGCACCGGCTTCTACGTCAACAGTGCCGGCACGCTGACCGTGGCCAGTGGATCCGGGACACTGAATTTGAATGGCAAAACATTGACCCTGGGCGGGACAAATGCTGCTGGAACAACCGTCCTGGCGGGAATTGTCTCGGGCGGAGCGGGCAGCATTATTGTCAACACCACGGGCATCGCGACTCTCGGGACGGCTGCTGGCGCTGACAACACGTTCACGGGCGGCGTCATGCTGACCGCCGGCACGCTCAATATTAACAAAGCCGGGGCCTTGGGCACCACCGCCGGCACCTTCGCAATCAATGGCGGCACGATTAACAACACCACAGGCGCGGCGATCACCACCCTCAACTATAACCAAACATGGGGTGGCAATTTCACTTTTACCGGCACACGCGACCTCAACCTCGGCACCGGCACGGTCAACCTCGGCGGCGCAACCCGCACCGTCACCACCAACGCGGGCACCTTGACGGTCGGCGGCGTCATCTCCAACGGCAGTCTGACCAAAGCCGGCGCGGGCACCCTGTCCCTCACCGGCGCTAACACCTACACCGGCGTGACCACCGTCAACGCCGGCACGCTGACGCTGAACCGGCAAACGGGTTCACTGAGCACGAGCAGCGCGCTCACGATGGGAGGCGGCACGTTCAACATGGACAACACCGGCGCAGGAGGCGCTCTCAGCCAAAGCCTCGGTGCCCTTTCCTTCGGCGCCGGCGACAGTACGGTGAAGACGACCCGCACGGCCAACCAAGATCAGGCGCTGACATTCAGCTCGCTCACGGCACGCACTGCAGGAGCCACGGGCAACTTCGTTAACACCGGCACCAACAGCGCCGCCAACGGGTTTAACCTCACGGGCACGACTATCGGCTTCATTGACCAGGGGACGTTTTATGGTGGCAGCAATTACGCCTGGATGAATGCCGCGGGAACCTACGTTCGCGGGATCACCTACGGCACCGATACCAATTCCGAGAGCATCTCGGCTTCCACCGCAGCATTTACCGCAAGCAAGCTTTACGAGCAGGTGACCGGCAGCGGCGCGATCACCGCCCAGACAACGCAAACCATCACCAGCCTGAATCTTGCGAACGCCAACAACTTCGTTCTTGCAGGTGGTGCCACTCTTACGGTCAACGGCATCCTGAAATCCGGAAATGCGGCGGGCGGCACCATCAGCGGCGGCACCGGCATCCAGGCGGCAAACAATGCCGAACTCGTCATCCGCACCGACCTCGGCTCCGACACCCTGACCATCAGCTCACCGATCCTTGCCAACGGCACCAATGCCCTGACCAAGTCCGGCACCGGCACACTCACTCTCTCCGGCACGAACACCTACACGGGCACCACAACGGTGAACGGCGGCATGCTCGTGGTTGGCGCCGGCACCGCAGGCGATCTAGGCACCAATACCTCGGGCATCGTGCTCAATGGCGCGGCCAACCTGAACTTCACCCGGACCAATGCCGGGCTGTCGCTCTCGAACATTATCAGTGGCAACGGCTCCGTGACTCAGAACGGCGTGGGCGGCACGACGGTCCTCTCCGGCGAGAACACCTACACCGGTGCCACCACCGTCAGCGCGGGCACGCTGACGCTAACGGGAAACCGGACAGTGACCACTACTGGCACCTACACCGTCTATGGGGCGGCGGGGACGACGCAGACGCTCAATATCCAAAACGGGAACTACGGTATTACAGGCGGCAATTTCGCTGTCGGTAATACTGGCTCGACCGCGACGGTGAATCATACCGCCGGGACCATCACCCTTCCGGTCAATAACCTGATCCTGGGCAACGGCTCCACTGCGGGCACCAGCGGGACTTACAATCTCAGTGGCGGCGCTCTCACGGTGACGAATATCATCAGTCTGGGCACCAACGCCGGATTCAGTGCGGTCAGCCCCAATACTTCCACAATCACCGTGAGTGGCACCGGCACCCTCACGGCCGGGACCCTGCGCATCGGCCGTTACGATGGTACTGGCTATTTCAATACTACCAACACCTTCACTCAGACCGCAGGCACGACCACGATCACCAACTTGGGTCTCGGCGGATTCGCAACAGACAACGCCTCATCGGGCCCGATCATTGCCAACCTCAATCTGACCGGCGGCACCTTCAGCGCGACGACCATTGCCTCGCTCTCCGCCGGCGGAGCCGCGACCGTCCCGAATGCCAACTCGTCCTTCATCACCATCGGCGGCACCGCGCAGGTTACACTGGGCACCTTCGGTTCGATCGTTAAGGGAACGAATTCCACGGCGACCATCACTTTCGATTCCACGACAGGTGGCGGCGGCTTCCTCGCGCCGGCTGCGGCCAGCGCCGTTTACATGCCTGCCGGCACCTTCACCAACGCCTACCTGACGGCCAACGGCGCAAACTTCAATGTGGGGACTGGAAAAGACATCACCATTGGCCAGGTGCTGCAAGATGCCGTTTCCCCTGCCGCCGCCGGCACGCTCACCAAGGCCGGCACCGGCACGCTCACTCTATCAGGCGCGAACACCTACAGCGGCGGCACCACCGTGAACCAGGGTACACTCACCATTGATACGGGCGGCACGCTCGGGGCGGGCACGGGTGCGCTCACGGTCAATAACAACAACACGGCGGCTGGAACCAATGCCGTCCTGAACCTCGCCACTGCCGTGAATACCACGGTCGGCAGCCTGAGCGGCACCATTTCGACACCGGCCAGCGGCACCAACACCGCCACCATCAACAACGGCGGCACCGGCCGCAACTTCACCGTCAACCAGACCGTCGCCGGCACTTACGCCGGGGTGATCGCCGGTGCCGGGAGCTTCACCCTCGGCAGCCTCAGCACCAATACTCTGACCCATCCGGCACCAACACCTACAGCGGCGCGACCAATGTGGACGCAGGCATGCTGATCGTGAACGGCAACATCTTCACCAGCCTACTGACGACCGTGGCATCTGGCGCGACCCTTGGTGGCTCGGGCACCGTGGGTTCAACCGTCATCAACGGCACACTCGCCGTCGGAAACAGCCCAGGCACCATGACTTTCGTCAATACACTGGGCCTAAACGGTACCGACGTGGTGGAAATCGATGGCATTTCTGGAGCTGGCGTCGCGGGCGGTCATGATTTCGTCAACCTGACGGGTATCGGACCTGCAGGAGTCCTCACCTACGGAGGTACGATGACGCTCGACATGGGAGTTGTTTTCGGAGTCGGCAGCTACGCGTGGAACCTGTTTGATATGGCCAGCGAAACGGGAACCTTCGCCACCATCACGCTCGCCGACCAGTATTCCGGCAGTTTGTTGGATGGGGATCTCAACGGGGTGTGGGATCTCACCAACGGCAGCAATACCTGGCAGTTCACCGAATCCTCGGGTGTGCTCAGCCTCACCGTCATCCCTGAGCCAAACGCCTCCGCGCTGATCGGAGCACTCGGCGGCATCCTGCTCCTGCGCCGCCGTCGCTAATTGAAGCCTGCCCCCCATTGGCCGGATCTCATCTCAACCTACGCTGAAGCCGGTTCCACCTTCTTCTGTCCGAAACTGAAGATGAAGGCGACGGATGGCAACGGGGGGGCAAGCACCAACGCCCCGCTCGGAATCGGAATCAACTGGGCTTCCATGGCGCCTAGTGGAAAAGATTCAAATGGCGCCTCCATCTGGGTCCGTCTTTCTTCCGTCCCGGATCAGGGCCGCCTCGTATGGTTCGCAGATGCGGCTGGCGGCCCGGGAGGGGCGGACCTGACCGGACCGCTGAAAGACCGGAAGGTGCCGCCAGGCTGCGAGGCGAGCATTGCAACCAAGAATCAGAATTCATGAACCCCACCCAATTCAGCAATCAGCGCGCCGCCATGCTGGGCACGATCGCCGCCGTTCTTTCGTTAGGCACCCTGTCGGCGCCGGCGACGGTTTACCACGTCAGCCAATCGACCGGTGACGATAGTGCGACCGGCCTCTCCCAAGAACCCGGTAAAGGAGCGGGACCGTGGAAAACCTTGGCCAAGGCCTCCGCGACCCCGCTTGTCGCCGGCGACCGCATCATGTTGAAATGCGGCGACACCTGGGACGAAGAACTCACCCCGCAGGGCAACGGCACGGCCCAGAAACCCATCATCATCGGCTATTTCGGCAAGGGTCCCAAGCCCGTGATCGACCGCCAGGATTTCAATCAGGACCGGGTCGGCATTCGCCTCGACAACAAAGGCGGCTACAAGATCGTCGGTCTCGAATTTGCCCGCTGCATGACCGGCATCTACGCTGAATACGCCAAAGGTGCCCCCACCCAAAAACACCTCTGGATCGAGGACTGCTACTTCCACGACTCGCTGCTCTACCAGCACTACGAGGACTACCCGAAGCGCAAGATCGGCCTCGGCATCTGCCTTTTCTCGTGGGAACTCGGCAAGCGGATCGTCATGCAGGACATCATGGTGAAAAACTGCGTCTTCCGCCGCCTCGCGTCGGGCTTCTGGACAAACAGCCCGGACAACTTCAACAAGAACGCCTCCTTCGTTTACAACTTCGCCAGCCTCCACTTCGAGAACTGCCTTTTCGAGGAAGGCTACCAGTGGCAGCTCGGCATCCGCGGCGTGGACGGCGGCAGCGTGAAAAACTGCGTCACGCACGACATCGGCCGCGGCTTCAGGTCCTTCAACGGCGTCGCCGGCGGCATGTTTTTCCGCTGCAAGGATTGGGTCTTTGAAGACAGCGAGTGGGGATTCGTGGACATCGGCCTCGGCAGCGGCGACGGCGAAGCCTTCGACTTCGAGGGCAACTGCGACAACATGATCATGCGGAATTGTCTGTTCCATGACACGGACGGCCCCGGCTTCCTACTCTGCTGCTACGCCTCCGACGGCAACCCGAACAAGACGATCCTCATGGAAAACTGCGTCATCAACGCCAAGTCCAAGCGCCCCCTCCAGCCCCGCGTCCGCGCCGCCATTATCAACACCACCGACTGGACGGATGCCACGTGGAAAAAATGCCGCTTCTACCTCTCGCCAGGCGAGGTCGTGATGAAGGTGATGGACCCGGAGAAGGACAAGCGCTCCAAGTTCGTCACTTGCGCCTACAAGAATCTAACCGAGGCCGCCAGCTCGACCAACCTCGCCGCGCGGGCGCGCGTGACCGCCTCAAGCGCGGCTGCCGGCGGCGAGGCCGCCAAGGCCGTGGATGGCAAAGCGGAAACCGCCTGGAAGGCCGCGCAAGCAACCGCACAGTGGCTTGAACTGACCTTCGCCTCCGCGACGCCAATCAACGAATTCCGCCTCAAGGAAGATCCCGCTTCATCGATCAGCCGCTACGTGATCGAGTATTGGGACGCGAAAACCAACCAATGGGAGGGTTGTTTCAATGGTCGCGGGATCGGCGGGAATTTCATTGCGCCGATCGTCAGCCGGAACACCAATAAAGTCCGGCTGCGGGTCCTGCAAACCACCGCAGGCAATCCCGCCATCACGGAATTCGGGGTTTACAACGACCCCGTCGGCACCCTCTTCAACGACGCCACCGGCGCGGCGGCAGTGGGAGTGGTCGGCAAGTGATGTTGGCAAAGCTCTTGAGAAATCCGTTCGCGGATTTAGGCTCTGCGGCGATGAGTCTCCGGATGGCGCATTGCAGGAATTTGCTTTCTGCGGGAGGTTTCTGAAACATCCATTGAGTCGGACCAGAGGGCGGAGAAACTATCAAGTCGATATCGAGTGGAAAAACGGCAAGGTCACCGACTACCAAATTTCCTCCACCGATCCACGCCCGGTCACGGTCCGCGTGAATGGAGAAACAAAGATCGTGAAGGCGGTGAAGCGTTAAAGTGATTCACCGCTGATAGATTGGCAAAAATCGGTAGGGCACGCCAAGAATCAGAATCGCCATCTGTGTGCCAATTTGATGGGAATCCTTCCAGTTTCCATCTTCGCCCTGTTTTTTGAGAAGCGCGTCGCGAATTTTCGGATACCAGGCTTGGTAATGGTCTTCGCCAGCCTGATACATGACCTGGATCGCATAGTAGTGGCCATAGTAATAATGTTCGGTATTTGTAAAAATACCCATGGGCTGCTTCACGAGATAGGCGATCCCATTTTTGACCATCTCGGAATCCCGCTCGCCACACATCATCAGCGACATCACACCCGCAGCCGAGCGCTCGAACGCAGGTCCACTGGGCCCGGTGTATCCAAATCCACCACTCTTCTTGTCGTTGCAAAATTTCACGAATCCAATCGCTTTTTTGATCGTCTCGTCGGGAACCATGATGCCCGCTTCCTTCGCGGAGGCCAGAGCAACAATCTGCATGACAGTCGCCGATAAGTCCGCATCATTCGGTTGCGGTTTGTAGCGCCATCCTCCTTTGAAATTTTGCGCCTTGAGAATCACGCCAACGGCCTTCTTGAGGGTATCATGCACATCCGCGCGATTGACCATGCCACTCACTTCGGAGAGCGCGAGTGTGGCGAGTCCGTGCTCATACATGCTCGCACCCATATAACCGTCCGGATTTTTTTTGGCCGTTTGAATGAGGAAATCAACGGCCCGCGAGAGACTTTGTCCGTTAGGGGGTCGTCCGGGGAATTGCCCTTTCACCATGAAGGCCATCAGGGAAAGTGATGTCGATGCCACCTTGTGATTGCCCCAACTGCCGTCGGAATGCTGACTATTCAATAACGCTTGCAGCCCGCGGGCGATCGCGCTTTCCACCTCCGGTGGTAGCTCCGCCACCTTTACGTCCTGCCCGGTGAGGGGCGATACCGTGATCATGAAGACGGAAAACATGGCTGTCATCGCCTTCCTCCGCAGAGTCGTGTAGGTTCGCATGGGCTGCAAGAATGTCATGTTGATTTCTGATAGATCACTTCGATAACTGCTCGTAGTAGGCCTTCAGCATGTCGCGATACTCGCGAGGAAGTTCGCGGGCAAAATTCTCACCCAAGCCCGCACGATCCACCTCATCCAGCGACCGCCAAGTCGCTTTATCAGCCGCCGGAGCCACCCCATAGACGTTCTTACTGGCAATTCCAGTTGAGCCTGCTCCGGGTTTGCTCCCTTCACCCTTTCCTTCACCCTTTCCTTCACCCTTTCCTTCACCCTTTCCTTCACCCTTTCCTTCACCCTTTCCTTCACCCTTTCCTTCACCCTTTCCTTCACCCTTTCCTTCACCCT
>CAIVKO010000150.1 GCA_903906515.1 Akkermansiaceae bacterium | reverse complement strand
TGGCGCGTTGGCAAAGGCAGTGCCGCTGGTGGCGAGATTGGTTCGCTGGCCGATGGCATTCACGGTGTAGTCATACTGCGAAACGACCGTGGTGCCAACTTTATTTTGCTTGGTGGCGAGGACGTTGCGGGTGGGCTCCCACGTATTGTTGACATCGTGGATGGGGCCGGAGATTTTTTCGATGAGGTGCGAGTTGGGAAGATAGTTGTAGGTGAAGGTGTTGGCTGGGCTTGGCGGTTGCAAACCGCCGCCACTGATCGATTGGAGGCGCCCGTCGGTTGGGGTGTAGGAATAATCCGCGCGGTTTTCGAGAGTGGTGCCGTCCTTGAGTTGGAAGGCGGTGCTGCGGCCTAGAGTGTCCTGGCTGCGGTCGAGGACGCGGGTGAAATCATTCTCTAGGGTCCCCGCAGTGGCACAATTACCTATCAAAGAAGACGCATTTGTTTCACTGCGGGGACCCCAGAGATGTTAATCCGTGTACTCTGACCCCAATCATGTTTTCCAAAGCAGTTTCCCAACATATCCACCTTCTCTGAATGGTGGACCTAAACTGGCCGCTGTGGTATTTGTGGGCTTTAGCTTCGCCTCCGTAAACCAGCAACGGGACGACATCCAGACTTTCACTGAACTTTCCACTTGGGACAGGGATCTTATCTATGGGGTCAGTCCCCGCAGTGGAACATTTTTTCAAGATCATTGAGTTTTTTTCGTAGTTTTTTATCTTTCTTGACGATGCCTACTTGCCGACTCACCGAGCCAGGGTGGCCCATTTGCAGTCTCTTGGCAATCCATTCGGTGCTTGCCGCTGACCGCCAGCGGATCAGCGCGGCCATCAAAGCTTTGCGTTCGTCTCCTTTTCTGAGGTGGCCCAAGTCCTTCTCACCCGTCGGCAAGCCCAACTCCGGTCCGCACCTCTGAATGATCCGCTCGGCATCCTTTTCGCTGTAATCTTTCTCAAGAGCATCCGCTTTTCTACTCACTCGCATCTTGATTCCTTTTGCCTTGTCCACGAGCGACAGCAGGCGATCACGAAAGGTTTCCTCACCGAGATACCAACCTCGGCGCAAGGCTTCCTGCGCCACCGGGTCAATGTTGCCGTCGTCATTAGCCGCCCGCGCCTCAAGCCATGCCACGTAGGCTCGCCGTCCGCGCCCGTCCTTGGCGAGTTCGAAGGAATTGAGCACTCGCTCCATCTCCAACCACGGCGGCACCTTGCCGCCCGCATACGAAACCAGACTGCTCCATCGGTAGTTCGCCAACTTCCCTGCACGGCAGCCTGCGAGTCCCGCCCTCGCCGGATTGAGATGAATGTAATCCGCCACTATTCGAAAATAGTAAGTGTCAGCATCGCTACTATTGAGCGGCACGGATTTGTAGCGCCCCTGGAACACATGCCCCTGCCGTAACCTCGCCCGGTTCCACCCCTGACTGAACGTGCCCAACAACCACTTCATTCCAGCGACCAAATTGGGCAGCGGAGTCTCGATCAACAGATGAAAGTGATTTCCC
>CAIVKO010000149.1 GCA_903906515.1 Akkermansiaceae bacterium | reverse complement strand
GCGAGTTTCTCCACGCCGCGGAGCAGGGCTTGGCGGGCGGATTCGTCGAATTGTAGTTGTTTGGCCATAACTTTATTTGGATATTAGATATTTGATGATTGAGTGATTAAGGGCGGAACGGCTTGATATGGGGCGGATTCATGGGCTTTCCCAATTATCCAATTTCCCAATTTCCAATCTCTCCGCCTCAGCGGTTCAGCCGACAATCCCGAGGATGTCGGATTCGTTGATGATGAGGACTTCCTGGCCGTCGAGTTTGACTTCGGTGCCGCCGTATTTGGAGATGAGGACCTTGTCACCCACCTTGACGGTGAACGCGATGTCCTTGCCTTTGTCGTCCTTGCCACCGGTGCCGAGGCTGAGAACTTCGGCTTCCTGGGGTTTTTCCTTTGCGGTGTCCGGAAGGACGATGCCGCCGGCGCTGATGGCATCAGCTTCGATGCGTTTGACGAGGACACGTTGTCCGAGTGGTTTGATGTTAGCCATATATGTGTTTAGTTTCGGTTGTTGTTGTTCAGTTTACTGTGAGAAGCCACCCCGCATTCACGGAGTGGAAAGTGTTGGTGGGAGAGACAGGAGACTATGAGACAGAAGACAAAAGATCAGAGAGGAAGAGTTGGTCAGGTGGTTGGGATTGTTTTGTGGCGGCGATCATTGGTCGCCGGGTGTTTTGTGGCGATTCGCGGCGACCGGTGATCGCCGCCACGTTGTCTTAATCCACGACTTCGGCATCGACGACTTTGCCTTTGGCTTGTTTCGGCTCGTTGGAACCGGATTCGGCGGCGGGTTCAACATCGGGTTGGGCTGCTCCGGCTTGGGCGCTTTGGGCGGCTTGAGCGAGGGCTTGTAAGGAACCTTCAAGGTCGGAGACGGCGCTGTTGATTTGATTCACGTCGTCGCTGCTGATCGCATCCTTGACGGCCTTGATCTTGCCTTCGAGCATTTCCTTGAGTTCGGCCGGGGCTTGGTCGCCGAGTTCACCGAGTTGTTTTTCGACAGAGAAGACGAGGTTTTCCGCCTTGTTCTTGGCATCGACTTTTTCGACACGCTTCTTGTCTTCGTCGGCGTGGGCTTCGGCGTCGCGCTTGGCTTTTTCGATCTCGTCCTTGGAGAGACCGGATGATCCCTGGATGGAGATTTTCTGTTCCTTGCCGGACTGTTTGTCCTTGGCGGAAACGTGGAGTATGCCGTTGGCGTCGATGTCGAAGGTCACTTCGATCTGCGGCTCACCGCGGCGGGCGGCGGCGATGCCGTCGAGTTTGAAGTTTCCTAGCAGCTTGTTATCGATGAACATCGGGCGCTCACCTTGGCAGATGCGGATGTCCACAGCGGGTTGGTTGTCGGAGGCGGTGGAGAACACCTGCGATTTCTTGGCCGGGATCGTCGTGTTGCGCTCGATCATCGAAGTGGCGCGGGAGCCTTCGGTTTCGATGGAAAGTGTGAGCGGAGTCACGTCCAGCAGAAGCACGTCCTTCACATCACCGCGGAGCACGCCGCCTTGGATGGAAGCTCCGATGGCGACGACTTCGTCAGGGTTCACGCCTTGGTGAGGGGTTTGGCCGGCGAGTTCGCGGGCGACATCGACAACCTTCGGCATACGGGTCATACCACCGACGAGAACAAGTTCGTTGATCTGCGATGCGGTGACGCCAGCTTCCTTGAGGCAGTCTCTAACGGGCTTCTTGGTGCGCTCGAAAAGCGAATCGGTGAGTTGTTCCAGCTTCGAGCGGGAAAGCGTGAGTTGGATGTGTTTCGGTCCTGTGGCATCGGCCGTGATGAAGGGCAGGCTGATATCGTAGGACTGCGTGGAGGAAAGGGCTATCTTGGCTTTTTCTGCTTCCTCCTTGATGCGTTGGAGCGCGTCGGGTTGACCTGATAGATCGATGCCTTGGTCTTTCTTGAACTCGCCGACGATCCATTGGATGAGCGTATTGTCCCAGTCATCGCCGCCGAGCTTGGTGTCGCCATCGGTGGCGAGCACTTCGAAAACGCCATCGCCGATTTCAAGAACCGAGATATCGAAAGTGCCGCCACCAAGGTCATAAACCGCGATTTTTTCATCGGCCTTTTTATCGAGGCCGTAGGCGAGAGCTGCGGCGGTAGGTTCGTTAATGATGCGAAGCACTTCGAGTCCGGCGATTTCACCGGCGGCCTTGGTGGCATTGCGCTGGGAGTCGTTGAAATAAGCGGGCACTGTGATGACAGCCTGCTTGATCGACTCGCCGAGTTTGGCTTCGGCATCGGCTTTCAACTTGCCGAGCACCATGGCGGCGATTTCCTGAGGCGAGAATGTCTTCTTTTCTCCGGCGACTTCTACTTGGATGTGGGCATCGCCATTGGAGGCGGCCACGATCGTGTAGGGCATGCGCTTGTCGGCTTCCGTGAGTTCGGCGAACTTGCGGCCAATCAGGCGCTTGGCGGAGAAAATGGTGTTTTTCGGGTTGGTGACGGCCTGGCGTTTTGCGGCTTGGCCGACGAGGCGTTCGCCATTCTTGGCGAAGGCGACCACCGAGGGTGTGGTGCGGGCACCTTCCGAGTTTTCAAGCACGGTGGGTTCGCCACCTTCCATGACGGCCATGCAGGAGTTGGTGGTACCGAGGTCGATTCCGAGGATTTTAGACATAAGATTGATTTCCGTTGGGTGAATGCCCGGTTGGGCAGTGATGTTCGGGGTTCCTTTCGCAGGGAATATGCCAAAACAAATTATATGTGATGCAATCTATTCATTACCAGTTGATTAAATCGTTTTAACCCTGTTGCAACCCTCTAAAAAATTACCCATTCAAGACAACCTGTCGCGCTTTTACCGTGTCAAATTGTCTCTACGGGCGCAAATGCACACTTTTTGTATCCGACCTTGAACCCGGTGTGTATTGGTCGTTATGGTGCGTGACACTTCATGCGAGCTCAGCCTTTCAGATGGATCGCGCGAGGCGAACCGTTCACTCAACAGGAAACCGGTCCGCCGGGTTCGTTTCCGCCGATTTTAGAACACTTGATTCGGCAGCGTGGGCTTCCGGCCGGGATGGATCTGGAGGGTTACCTTCGCCCGCGACTCAAGGATTTGGCCGATCCCTTTCTCCTGCCCGACATGAAACCGGCGGTGGAGCGAATTTTATTGGCAGTCGACCGGAAGGAAAAGATCTGCATTTACGGTGATTACGACGTCGATGGAGTGGCCTCGATCACGCTGATGCGGAAAATCCTCATGGCATACGGACTGGAGCCGCGGCATTTCATTCCGAAACGCGGACCGGAAGGGTATGGCCTCAGCACGGCGGCGCTGGAACGCTGCATGAAAGAAGGACCCAAGCCTGATTTGATGATCACCGTGGATTGCGGCACGGTTTCCATCCCGGAAGTCGCCGCGCTGCGGGCGGAGGGAATCGATGTTTTGATCGTGGATCACCATGAGCCGAACCCCGGCGAACGACCGGACTGCTGTGCGCTGGTCAATCCGAAGTGCGGCACGGAGTTCACCTACCTTTGCGCAGCAGGCGTGGTTTTCAAGCTGGGTCACGCACTGCTCAAGACCCGTCAGACCGATCTCGACCTCAAGGAGTTGATCGATCTCGTGGCGGTGGCGACCATTTCCGACATCGTTCCGATGATCGGAGAAAACCGTCTGATGGTGCGTCACGGACTCAAACACCTGCCTAACACCCTAAATCCCGGACTGCGGGCGTTGCAGGATGTCACCGGCATGAATGGCACGGCCACATCGATGGATGTCGGATTCCGGATCGGCCCGCGTCTCAATGCGGCGGGTCGCATGGATGCTCCGGAAGACGCACTTAACACCCTAACAACCGATTGCCGGCGGCTTGCCGCGGAGCTCGCACAGAAACTCGACGCGTATAACAAAGAGCGTCAGTCCCATGAAGGGCTGATCCGCCGGGAGGCTGTCGAGATGCTTGCCAGTGATTTCGACCCGTCGCGCGATCCGGTGATTGTGTTAGGTTCGCGCGATTGGCATCACGGCGTGGTGGGCATTGTGGCCTCCCGTTTGATGCGCCAGTATTACAAACCGACTTTCATTATCGCCTTTGACGAAAATGGGATTGGCAAAGGTTCCGGGCGCAGCATCGACGGGGTTTCGCTGGTAGAGGCCATCCGGTCGTGCGATGGGGATTTAATTGCGGGCGGCGGCCATGCCATGGCTGCGGGCATCTCTGTGGGGGAAGAGCACATCGAATCTTTCCGCAAAAATTTCGCTGAATATGTGCTCAGCCATACCACCGAAGAACAACGTCAACCGAAACTCACATACGATGCCGAGATTTCCTTTGACCAGCTTTCATTGGAGTTTCTATCAAGTTACGATCTTCTGCAACCGTTCGGCAGCGGCAACCCGCAGCCGGTGTTTATTTCCCGCGAAGTCGAATTGAGCCGACCTCCACTGCACATGAAAAACCACCACCTGCGATTCATGCTGCGTCAGGGCTATCATGAACAGGACGCGGTATTTTTCGGCGGCGGGGAACATCCGTTGCCGGATCCACCGTGGGACATCGCGTTCACCATCGACCGCAATACCTTCCGCGGACGGACGACTCTGCAACTCATCATTCAGGATGTGCGTGCGGCGGCTTGCCTATCTACGTCCGGATCAGGCTCTGGCGTTTTCCAGGCGTGATGTGAGGCGGCTTCAAATAAATCGGTTGCGGGATTTCCGCAGACCATTTTAAGCGGGTTTCATCGCCCGTTTGCTGCCAGACTTTCCACAGACGTGCGGCATTGGGAAATTCAAGACGCACTATTTCCGACAGATCGGCAGGCAGCGGGAAACGACCGGGTTCTTCGAAAGAAATGATCGGAATTCCGGCATTGGCGGCATTGGAGATGAGAGCGGTGAGTTCCGCAATGTCGCATAGTACGGGAGGGTTGGTTAGAGAATGGTTTTCCATCATCGCAGTCCAGAACGAGCCACGCCGCGCATCGCCGATGGCAAGGCAGGCGGCTCCGTCCTGAGCGGATGGCACGGCGAGGATCGATGGCACGGCCACCGCCGGACAACCTGCGGCAATCGCCACTCCCTGTGCGGCGGCGATTCCCACACGGGTGCCGCTGTAACTGCCGGGACCGCTGCCCACCAATACAAGACTGATGGGTGGCCGACCGCGATCAACTAACAGCTCCTGAAGAGGAGTAAACAACATCGCGTTGTGATTACGATCGCTGCAAAACTCCCGTTGTTCCATGAAACCGTCCGGCCCCACCAGCGCGATCGAGGCCTGGGGAGTGGAGGTTTCAAGAACAAGCACGAAGGCGGGAGGCATTGCGGATCTGGTTTTAATGGTTCCGGGTAGGATAGCGCTTTGAAAGAAGAGAATTTAACCGCAGATGGACAGGATGAACACAGATTCAGAGGATAAAAACGCAGTCTTTATTGATGTTTTTCATCTGCGTGTATCTGTGTTTATCTGCGGTTGAAAATTCTTAAACTGACAGGATCGGGCAGGATGCCCGGACCACGTCACGCGACCAGTGATTTCAGGCGGCGGCAGACTTCCTCCACATTGGCGCGGGAGTTGAAGGCGGAGATCCGGAAATATCCCTCACCGGCCGAGCCGAATCCGGAACCCGGAGTAATGACCACCTGAGCCTCACCTAACATTTTATCAAACATGTCCCACGAACTGAGACCCGCCGGGCAGCCGACCCAGACGTAGGGGGCGTTTTCTCCACCGAAAACCGGAAGTCCGGCGGCCTTGGCGGCCTCGCGGAGGAGTTTGGCGTTGCCCATGTAGTTCGAGATGAGCGCGGAGACCTGTTGTTTGCCTTCTTCGGAAAACACTGCGGCAGCCGCCTTTTGAACCGGATAGGAAGCACCGTTGAACTTGGTGCTGTGGCGCCGGCTCCAAAGTTGATGGAACGGCACACGGGTGCCGTCATCCGCCTTGCCAGTCACGGACTTCGGGATGACCACATAGGCGCAGCGCACACCGGTGAATCCACCGTTTTTCGAGAAGGATCGGAATTCGATGGCGCAATCACGCGCGCCTTCGATTTCAAAAATCGACCGTGGAATCGCAGGGTCCTGGATGAAGGCTTCGTATGCGGCGTCGAAGAGGATGACGGCGTCGTTCGCCTTCGCGTATGCCACCCATGCTTCAAGCTGCGGGCGCGTGGCCACCGCTCCGGTGGGATTGTTAGGAAAGCAGAGGTAGATGATGTCCGCCTTTTTCTCCGGCACGTCCGCGACGAATCCGTTGGCGGCGTTGCAGGGAAGATAGAGCAAACCGGCGTAGGCTCCATTTTCGTCGGAATCCCCGGTGTTCCCGGCCATCACGTTGGTATCGACATAAACCGGATAGACGGGATCAGTGATGGCAATGGTGTTGCCCTTGCCAAAGATGTCGAGGATGTTGCCGGTGTCGCACTTCGATCCGTCCGAAATGAAAACCTCGTCAGCCGATATACCGAGGTCGGCGAATTGGTTGTCCACGATGGCCTGGCGGAGGAACTCGTATCCTTGTTCCGGCCCATATCCTTTGAATGTCTCGCGGCACGCCATTTCATCCACACCTTCGTGCATCGCCTTAACCACGGCGGAGGGAAGCGGTTCGGTGACATCGCCAATGCCACAGCGAATGATGCGCGTGGCTTTGTCGGGATTCGCCTCGCTGTAGGCTTTCACGCGGCGTGCGATTTCAGGGAAGAGATAACCGGCTTTGAGTTTGAGGAAGTTGGAATTGATGGCTGCCATGGCGGACAGAGGCTTAATGCTGCATGGCCATCCGCGCAAGAACGGAGGTGAAAATCGCCGAAATCGGATTCAGCTCTGCGCTTTTTCCGTGATTGAAGAGGATGACAGAATCATTTTGGACAGAATCATTTTTCAAGCCCGAAAACCGATATAAAACCACGGATTTCAAGGATTAACACGGATTATGAAGAGGTTGTGGAAATGATTCCCAAACCTGTTTGGTGCATTCTTAAATCCGTGTCATTCCGTGTAATCCGTGGTTAAAATCCAACTAATCACCCCTGTAACTTCGAAATCCAGGTAAAGAAGAGCGCATTCCTCTTCTCTTGCGTCTTCTTCTAAATCCGCGCGAGCACGGCATCGCCCATGGCCCGGGTACCGACTTTGGTCTCGCCCTCACGACCGGTGGCGATGTCGCCGGTGCGGTATCCGTCGGCGATGGTGCGGGCGACGGCGGATTCGATGGCGTCTGCAGCGGCGATTTCGCCGAGCGAAAAGCGCAACATCATGGCTAATGAGAGGATTTGGGCGATCGGGTTGGCGACACCTTGGCCGGCGATGTCCGGGGCGGAACCACCGGATGGCTCATACATGCCGAAGTAGAGGCCATTTTCCTTTTTTGTACCGAGCGAGGCGGACGGCAGCATGCCGAGCGAACCGGAAATCATCGCCATTTCGTCGGATAGAATATCGCCAAACAGGTTTTCCGTGACCAATACGTCGAAGGAACCCGGACGGCGGATGAGTTGCATCGCGGCATTATCGACATACATGTGTGAAAGCTCGACTTCCGGGAACTCCTTGGCGATTTCCACGACGGTCTCGCGCCAGAGCACGGAGGACGCCAGCACGTTGGCTTTGTCCACCGAAAGCAAGCGCTTCTTGCGGCCCATGGCGGCGGTGAAGGCGACACGGGCGATCCGTTGGATTTCGCTCTTTTTGTAAATCATCGTATCGAGGGCCACGGGTTCGCCGTTTTCCTCATGGCGGCCTTTCGGTGAGCCGAAATAGACACCGCCGGTCAGTTCGCGGACGCAGAGCACGTCAAAACCATCGGCGATGAGTTCCTGTTTGACCGGCGAGGCATGGGTGAGCGCGGGCAGGCAGACGCCGGGGCGGAGATTGGCAAAGAGGCCGAAGTGCTTGCGCAATGGGAGCAGCGCGCCGCGTTCGGGTTGGATATCCGGGGGCAGGGATTCCCACTTCGGGCCGCCCACCGACCCGAAGAGAATGGCATCCGCTTGTTCCGAAGCCGCCACGGTAGCCGGTGGAAGCGGGTGGCCGGTGGCGTCGATGGCGGCACCGCCGACAAGGTGTTCGCTGCGTTCGACTGAGAAGTCGAACTTGCTTTCAACAGCTTCGAGAACGCGGACGGCCTCGGCCATGACTTCGGGTCCGATGCCGTCTCCGGCGAGAATGGTGATGCGGTGCTGACGTGACATGCGCTGGAAAATGCAGGGATTCCGGTGGTATGGCAAGCATTCAGAGAGACAGCATCCCGGCGGACACATGGCGGGCGGCGGCGTGACACTTGCAGTGACCCCCAGTTCTGACTTTTTCAGGAAGCCCTAATTAAGCCCTTGGCTCCGTTTTCCAGCCCGAGTCGGTAGAGCCACCCGGCTCTGTTGGCGAGCCATGCGGAAGACTGGATCTGAAACGTCAGCGGAACAAGAAATATGTTAATCCGTGTAATCTGGTTCCCCACTCACTGGTTCCACTCACTGAACCCAGTGAGTTTATTCTGAGACTCTCGATGGATCCCATTCGTTCGAGGATAGATTGCGAGAACCGGGTTTGAGATTGAGCCATGATGTCATGTTAAGGGGGCCGTCAGAGCCAGCATCTACATCCAAGAATATTCTACCAAAACTACCGTCTGCGAACTTCACAAAAAAACGTCTTTTGATGCTTCGCGTCCATTTATCTTTTGGTAAGGACGCCAAGGAACCAAATTGAATGGATTCTTGATATCCTGTTTCGGGGGCCTCAAACTTATAGTCGCTATCCACCTGAACAAAACCACCACCGGGAATCTTCGCTTCAAAATTCCAATCGTAGATCATGCCGTATCTTTCATTGGTGTTAGGCAACGTGGTCCAATCGCTTCTTAGGCGGAATTCAATGATATGAGAGCCTTTTCCTTTTTCCGAATCCAATGCGATCTTTCTTGGTGTGCCGTCTAATGCTAGCCCCCAGGTGACATTCTTCACATAAAACACTGGATCGACCGGACCGACTTTGAGGAGAGTAAGAATCAAAGGAGTCGATGGATTGCTGTAACGCTTTCCGCCTTCCGCTTGAAAAGCGTAATCGACCGTGGTGCCAGACAGGGGTTGCCCTGGCAGGCCAGGATAGGTCATATAACCCTCTTTGTATGCCCTAACTCCGATTGCGGAACCCACCTTGTCTGTCACGGAAAACAGCCCACTGCTGTCTGTGACTACGATCGTCCTGGATTTCGACTGGTCGGCGAAGGCTCGGTCCACAGGTGTTAAATTCACCGTTGCCCCCACAACAGGATCGCCATGCTGATCGATGACTTTTCCGTAAAGATTGATTGATGTTTTGAATGCACCAAAAAACTGCTTCAAAGAATCCGTCGGAGCAGCGGCGGCTGGTCTCGAAGGAGAAGAAGAACCAGATCTTTGCCGCTCAGATGTCGGGATGGAGTTGCTCTTGTTGGCTTTATAGATAAACCACGACGTCAAAAACGCCGCTAATAAAATGGCTACAACCAACAGGTGTTTGGGTTTCATTTTTTTCATATAAATTATTACTTCACATCAAGCCGCAGTTCCTTTTTGAGATTGAACCAGAATTGATTTGTTTGCAAATAATTCAAACGCCATTGGGCACTGTGAAGATCGACAAACCAACTATCCATGCCCACGGTGCTGTCGATTGCACCCCGGGTGGAGGGTGTACGGCCAACTGGAGCGGTCAGGGATTTTGTGACATAACTCATAGCCTCAGGAAGAGAATAAACCGGCCGAGGGGGAATACCAAAGGGCTGAAAATTCAGCGGCCAGGTAAGACTCGTATCGTGAGGTTTGTATGAATACGTTGACAACTCCGGTTTGAAAATTTGATTATTTAATATCCAAGTGCTGAGAGCATTGTCTTCACTCAATGTAAAGTTATGCATCTGCAAATTGTTATAATTGAACTTATTATTTAAACCGTATTGTCTTAACCATGGATTCGCGTTAGTGTCTGGGGTCACCCGAAGGTATTCTGGGGTAAGAGGCCACCAAATATTCGCATTTCCATGCAGTAAAGAACTTGAGTCGTAGCACATCGCTGATACGGCCGCGTTACACAATGCATAATGGTCTATATTCATCCCCGATCTCAAAGCCGAACCAGCAATGACATTACCCATGCTGTGGGCAAAAAGACTGCGTCTTCCAAGATTTGGTAATTGATTCACATAATTCGCCAATGCCGGACCGCACAACCATGCACGGTATTCGCTGGGGTTATAGGTTAATACTCCAGGGCGTGGAACTGGAACACTACCCAAATCCAACCCCTCCAGCCAATCATCATATTCATCTGGCAAACCATTGTTATCCCCACTGAAGGTTGCCCAGCGGAATGTGTAAAATTTCCCATTGAAGCCTTGGTGCCAGAGGCGTTTGTAGCTCGTGTCAGCCCAGTTGAGATAGGTTTTATATGTCAATCGCCAGCCGTGAACGAAGATCACAGTTTGGTTTGTCGCATTAGGATCTTCAATGTATTGGTTTCCATTTGGATCCCAGAGCCATGTCTGGGCGGGCGGATACTGATTTACCCAAGGCTCGGGAATTTGTTCCGCTTCATTTACGATGCGGGCTCGTTGGTACATTTCGCGCACGTCTAGAAGTTTGATCCATGTTTCACCTCCTTCCCCGAGGAGGACACCATTCGCATCATGGATGGTGACGACAAGTTTCCCAACTCCTCTTTCGACTCCTTCAAAAATAATATTTGCGTTGGAATCGTTGCGCATGGCCCAATATGTAGACGGAATCATTGTGATACCTGTATCGTAACTACGATTGAACCAGGTCAAGGCTATCTGTCGGGCAGCCGCATCAGCATTAGTTAGATAAGTATTATCTCCTTCGAGTGATTGATTTTCCCAACAGCGAATGCTCGGACCTTCTGGAGTGCCTCCGGCGAATTTCACTCCTACTAGAAAATTGCCAGACCGCAACTGGGCATTGTCTATTCCTATCGAAATCCGTAAGCGGCAGAAGTCTTCGAGATCTCGTTTAGTGCTAATATCTGCTCCGGCTGAATCAGGCAATGTGACATTGCTGGGTTCATCTTTATCTACATTATCTTGGTCATTGTTGATCCAGAATCTGAACGGCTTCTCGGCGGTGGTCTTATCTTTCGCATCGAATGTGATTTCTCCATCGCGATTCGCATCCACAGCTACTTCAATTGGGACGAACCTCACCTTATCAATCAAGGTTCCGTAGGTGTTCAGGCTTCCTGTGGGGATGAAGGCGACGTAGATGGGGTTGGTTCCTGCGGCGGCGAGTTGCGCTGGCGTGATTTGGAAGCCGAAGGCATTGTCTTTCCATTGCATTTTTGAAAAGCCGGAGAATTCAGCGGATTGACCGATCTGAACCTCGCTGGTGCCGTTCATGTAATAGACTCGCACCCGGTAGGGATCGGAGCCGGCTCGGGTGCTGTTTCTTCCGCTTTCCCTCCAAGCCAGAACATGTCCACCTGCCATGGCGTTGGCGATGGCTTGTTTGATGCCGTAGTTGCCGGGGCTACCGTCCAGCTCGACGAATTTTTCTCCGCCCGCGTTCCAGACTTCCACAGTGCTTCCAAAGTAGGCCGTCCAACTGCCGATCGCTCCAGCGTTCCACTCGAAACCATGACCTTGGTATTCGGTTGAGGTCAGCATGCTTTTCCAGGTGGTGATGTTCCCGACGTTGCTGAAATCACCATTGGAAAGTGATGGCGGAGGTGTGGGTTCTGGATCTGAAATGTCGCCGGGAGGGTTTGGAGGATCGGTGGTTCCGCCACTTTCAGGAGTGCCGCCTTCCGGAAAACTGAGTGGATCGAGGGGATCCGTGCCATAGAGAAGGTATTCCTCCGAATCACTCCAGTCATCCATGTCGGTATCTGCCATGTCCGGATTCGTACCGATGGCAAACTCCCATGACAAGGGAATGTCGTCGCCATCCAGGTCTGAGAGGCCGTCTGAGGGATCGAGAGGGTCCATGCCCCAGAGAAGCTCATCGACATCCGTCATTCCATCCTGGTCCGCATCCTCCAGGATGCTCCAGATCGGTGGCATGGGTGGTAACGCGTTGGTTTCGCCGGAAGATGTCTGAAAGTAGGCGGGAATTGCCGCTAGCGCGGTGAACAGCGCAAGAGTGGTGAGAGCGTATTTCAGGCGGCGGGTGTTAGTGGGGAATATTGGTTTTTCCATAGCGAAAAATTAACGGCAGATTTATTTTTGTTAATTTGATAGAAACTCGCAGTGCGGCAAAAAAACAGATAGTGACGACCCGTCATGCACGCAAGAAAATTTTCAATAATGAATAGAACCAGTCTCTGGGGTTAGAGAGTGGCATCAGAGTATACGAATTAACATTCTTTCTACATTTTTTATCGATTTTTTCATCTTCCTGTCCACTCTGCCGTCCGAGACGGACCGGCTCACCGAGCCAGGGTGCCCCATCGCCAGCTTTTGGGCAATCCATCCGTTGCTCACCGAGGTGTGTGCCCGCAACAAGATGGAGAGTTGGACCTTGCGGGCGTCGCTTTTTTTAGGGCTTCCAAATCTGCTTTGCTCAATGGCAATCCAAGCAAACCGCTGCCCTCCCTCAGAATCCGCAACGCCTCCTTTTCCCCGCGCTCCCGCTCCACACCTTCGGCACGGCTGCTGCCTCCGCTCCCACGGCGCGGCGCTTTCTCCAGCATCCTCAACCCGCTGAGGCTGACCATCTTGGCCACCGGCACCGATAAAGGCGGGTAACTACAAGTCAGAACGAATGTCAGGCTAAGCCGAGACCCGACCAAAATCGTAAAATCCGCTTGCCCTCCCCAGCGGAAGCGGCCACATTGCCGCGCACCAAGGCGGCTTGGCGGAATTGGTAGACGCGCTCGACTCAAAATCGAGTTCTAACGAGTGTGGGTTCGAGTCCCACAGCCGCTACTTCCCGTTTTTCCGGGTCGGCCGTTTTTCCCGACACCCACGGCATGGCCCAACCACGAACCATCGGAATCATCGCAGGCAACGGAGTTTATCCGGAGACTTTCATTGCTGCCGCGCGACGCAATTCCCCCGGGGTGAAGTTGGTGGTGGCCGCCTTTCATGGAGAAACCCGGCCGGAACTCTCCGATCTGGCGGATGCCATCGAATGGTTTCGCGTCGGCCAACTCGGTAAAATGATCAGGTTTTTCCGCCGTGAGGGGACCACGGAGGCGGTGATGATGGGCCAGATTTCGCCTAGAAACCTCTTCGATCTACGTCCCGACCTGCGGGTGTTGATGATTCTGGCCCGCCTGAAGGAGCGCAATGCGGAGACTTTGTTTGGTGCCGTCGCCGACGAACTCAGCAAAGAGAATATCGAGGTGCTATCCGCGACGACTTTCCTGGAAGATCACCTGCCGGGGCCAGGGTATGTTTGCGGTCCCGCATTCAAAAAACGCCAACTCGCCGATGCAGAGTTCGGTTACCGTATCGCAAAACAGACCAGCGCACTCGATATCGGCCAAAGCGTAGTGGTCCGGCATGGGACGGTGCTTGCTGCGGAAGCGTTCGAAGGCACCAACGCCTGCATCCGCCGTGGCGGCGAGATGGGTCACGGCAAGGACGTGATGTTGGTCAAAGTTTCCAAGCCCAATCAGGATTTCCGCTTTGATGTGCCGGTCATCGGCCCGCAAACCATCGAGACTTGCGCCGCAGCGGGAGTTTCCGCCATCGCCATCGAAGCCCGCAAGACACTCCTGCTGGAAAAATCCGCCATCAAGGAGCTATGCGACAAGCATCAGATCGGCATCCACGCGGTGGAATAACCGAGCGGACGCTCTGATTAACCCGGAATCCGAAGTTGCAGGGTCAAGGCGTTGGAATTTGACCACAGATTGCTCAAATTACTCAGATTGAAAGATTCACCAAATAGGTTTCAGGATCGTTTTCACAACCTCTTCAAAATCTGTGTCAATCTGTGAAATCTGTGGTTCAATTTCAGTTTTCGGGATAAACACAGCGCTTACTTCATCGATGCCAGGATCTGGTCGGTGAGCGCTTGCACGAGTTTTTCCGCTTCGGGGTCGAGCTTCGGGCTGCCGGATAATGGGGCGGCCTGATCCGGGACGCGGCAAACGGTGCCAGGTTGGAAATCCGAGTTGTCGCAGAGTTGGCATTCCTGCCAGTTGGCGCGCTTGTCGTCCATGCCAAGGGTTTTGCGCAGGGCAATGAGTTCCTTGGCCTGACCACCAGTGATGGTGAGCAGGCTGCCGCCCTTGAGTTGGGATGCCACCCAGACGGTTTTGCAATACGACTCCACATTCTCCATTTTCCAATAAGCGTCCTCGATGTCCTTGCCCCAGGTGATCACACCGTGGTTGACCATGAGCACAGCCATGTGATCGACGGCAGCCTTACCGACAACCTCGGCATTGGCGGGAGAACCGGGAGTTTGATATTCCGCCAGACCGATCTGACCGAGGAAAACTTCCGCTTCCGGAATCATGCAGGTCGGCGGTTGCACGCCTGCGACGGCGAAAGCAGTGCCGTGCGGCGGATGCGCGTGGCAGCAGGCCTTGGCCTTGGGTTGGCGCTTCATGATGGCCAAGTGGGTCATGCACTCGGAGGTTCGCTTGAATTTCCCGGCGAGTTGTTTGCCTTCCATGTCGACAAGGCACATCTGCTCAAGCGTCATGAATCCCTTGGAAACGAGAGTGGGCGTGCAAAGCACGAGGTTGTCACCGACACGGATGGTGAGGTTGCCGCCATTACCATCGGTGTATTCACGAGCCCACATCCGCTTGCCGATATCGACCATGCGCTGCTTGATTTCAACAATGGCCGGTGAGTTGAAGAAAGCTTGGATTTCCGCAGGGGTCTTGGGGTCTGATCCGGGAGTCCAGTGATATTCGTAGTTAGGCAGGATCGGCTCCGCAGAGGCACTGACAGAAACGGACGAGCCACCACCGGCACGGACCGGACCGAGGCCGTCGCGAAGCACGTCCTTGGCCGATGGTGTGAGCACGGCTCCGGCGGGAATGTCAGCAACGGTTCTACCTGACTTGAGAAGGGCTTCGATATCGGCGGCGGTGAATAATTTCTTGCTCATGGGATTTGAATGTTAGGATGGATTGGAATCTGCGGCTTGGTAATTTAGTGAATCAAAAATGGCAACGGTGATGGCATCGATCGGAATATCGTGATCAAACGGCGCGGTGGCTTCAGCTCCCTCGACGATGCCCACGATATCCCCTTCCCCGGCACCCATGTTGTCATAGGCAACCATCGAGAATTGGGAGGAAAGCGGAGGAGCCGTCTGGCAGGCGGTGTTGAAATGCACGGCATCCAGCGGATTGCACACAAGCCAGCGTCCTCCTTTGAGGGAGGGATCCTGGAGGCTCAGAGTGACCCGGCCGATGACTTGTGCGACGCGCATGTTTAAGACTGAAGATTTGGAGACAGAAGACAGAAGACTGGAACAGGCATGTTGTAGCAACTGCTGTAGCTGATTCGTGCGGGTAATAGTGGTTTCTTCATCTTCTGTCTTCTGTCTGGGAGCGGAGCGGTCTTCTGTCTCAGTCGACCACTCCTTGGATGAAATTTCTAACTGGGGATTTCTCGTCGTGGACGAGATGACGGGCACCGACGCCGTCGGTGGAGACGAAGACCTTCGAGTGAAGACCGGCTCCGAACAAGTCGATGGCGACGATCGGGGCGCCTTCCGGTTTTCCGCCGAACCCGAGCGGCTGGCACAACAGCATCTTGCATCCCTTGAGGGAGGGATGGGAATGGCTGCTGACGGCGTGGCCGACGACTTGGGCGGGGATCATGGTAAAGACAGAAGATGATTAGACAGAAGACAGAAGACCGGACGCAAGCGATGCACGGCAACCAGTGTGAAGTGACCTCGGAGATGATGGTGATCTTACTGTCATTGAATGGTGATGGATTGGGAAAATTCTTATCTTCTGTCTTCTGTCTCAGAGTCTTCCGTCTTCTTCAAATAATACGGAGGTTTTCGACGAGGACGCAGCGGCGGATGCGGGTGAAGGTTTTGGGGGTGGTGATGCCTTCGCCGGTGGTGGTGGCGATGGAATAGGAGAGATAACCCTCACCGCCGAGGCCAAGACCGGCGACAGATGCGCCGTTTTTCACAAAGATGGTGGTGTCCATTTCCTTGGCCATGTAGGTCATGTGGTTGACGTCCAGCGTGTGGATGATGGCGGAGTGGCGGTAGTTATGCTCGGCTTGTTTAGCGAGACGCACCGCGGTTTCGAAGTCCGGGCAGGAGACGATTGGCATCATCGGCATCATCTGCTCTTCCTGCACGAAGAGGTGGTCGGCATCCGTCTCGGCGAAGAGGAGCTGCGTTCCGTTAGGAATGGTGGCTCCGGCGTATTCGGCGAGTTTCGATGGATCCGCTCCGACGAGCGCGCGGTTCACGGAGGCGTGCGCGCAACCGCCGCCTGTTCCCGGTGTGATATTGAATGCGGCGGCGGTGAGTTTTTCGAGTTGCTGTGCGTTGATACGCGCGGCACCGGCTTTGGTGAGTTCCTCGCAGAAGCGGTTGAAGACGGACCCGATCACAAAGACGACCTTTTCACCGATGCAGAGCAGGTTGTTGTCGAACGCTCCACCCTCGATGATCGAGCGTGCGGCCTTGGCGAGATCGGCGGTTTGATCGACCACGACGACCGGATTTCCAGGGCCCGCGCAGATGGCACGCTTGCCGGATTTCATCGCGGCACCCACAACGGCGGGGCCGCCGGTAATGGCAAGCAGCGGGATCAAGGGGTTTTTGCAGATGGCATCAAACGATTCCAGCGTAGGCGACTCGATGGTGGTGATGATATTGTCGATGCCGAGCTCATGAACGATCGCCTCGTTGTAGGCACGCACCGCCATGGCAGCGCTGCGGGCACCACCGGGGTGCGGGTTGAAAACGATCGAGTTTCCGGCAGCCACCATGTTGATGACGTTTCCAGTTAGAGTAGGGACTGAATGCGTAACGGGAAGGATCGCACCGATCACTCCGAAGGGCGCATATTCTTCCAGTGTGATACCACCGTCACCGCTCATCGCATAAGGTTGGAGCCACTCGGTACCGGGAACGTTCTTGGTGATGAGGAGCTTGCCGATCTTGTGGTCGAGACGGCCGATCTTGGTTTCCTCCATCTCGAATTTCCCCCAGGCTTCGGCGTTGCCGACGGCGAGGGACTTCACGATCTCAATGACCTTGGCGCGGCCAGCCACGCCGAGTTTCTTCATCTTGAGATGCGCGTCATTCGCGGCTTGGGCGGCCTTTTCCACACAGGTGAATACACCGCGCTCTCCGCCAGAGGATGAACTACCGCAGCCACAGGAAGCCTTGGCGGCGGGCGCGGGCGCTGTTGGTGCCGGTGCTTGTTGTCCCTGCGCGGAAGCAAGGCGGGCAACTACGGATTCAACGATGACTTTGAGCTGGGCTTGATCGAGATTCATGAGAGTGGGGAAGGTCTTGGGGTAATGGATTGGTTTAACCACAGATTACTCAGATTTCGCAGATTGATTAAATGGTTATTCTTTTGATTTTGAGAGACGCGTGCTTAAAATTGAGTAGAAGTCCGACTCGGAGCCCGGTAATTTTCAAATAGCCGATCATTTGACTAAGATGAACATCGTTGAAGGATTCAACTACTTTGGCATCAACGATAACAGAGTTATCGATAATTAAATCAGGAATGAGATTCCCAATGGGACGTTTCTTATAAAACACCGTATATCTCTTTTGTTGATCAAAAAAAATGTTTTGGTCTGCAAAATCGATACACATGGCATTTTCATATAATTTTTCATCAAGGCCATTGCGAAGTTCACGATGAACCTCCATCGCAATACCAATAATGCGTTGGGTTAGTTCAGCATGAAGGTTCTCTTCGCTCATAATCTGAGAAATCTGTGTAATCTGTGGTTCAAAAAAACCTTCACCCGCCTTTGTAGAGGGTTTTTCCGTGGACTTCGACACGATCGACGATGGCGATAATGGCGGCATCCACCGGGATGGTTTTGAGGCCATGGGCGGCGCGGGCGGAACTGCCCTGGCAGAACATCACAAGTTCCCCCTCGCCGGCACCGACGGTGTCGATGGCGACGATGGTGCTCTGGCCATCCTTGAATTTGGTGGGATCCTTGTCATCGACCAGCTTGGGACGAAGCAGCAGGAGTTTTTTGCCCACCATGAGTTCGTCTTTCTTGGTCGAGACGACTTGTCCAATGACTTCGGCTAGGAACATATGAGTTAGGGGTTATGTGACATGGGTCGTAAGTCATTAGCCAATGGCGAAAGAGTCAACTCTTGCCCAATGACTAATGACTGCTGACCGATGACTTACTTGCGCGGGGCGCGGGCTGCTTCCTTGGGCAAAACGCCGTCGATCGCATCGTCCGGACGAGCGATGACATGCGCGCTGATGACTTCGCCGCCTGCTGCGACGGCAGCGGCCGCACCGGAATCGATGGCTGCCTTGACGGCGGCGACATCACCGGAAACGACTGCATTGCAGAGAGCGTTGCCGACTTGTTTCATCGGACCGACGAGTTCGACGTTTGCGGATTTGAGCATCGCGTCAACGCCGACGACGAGGCATGCGAGACCGCGGGTTTCGAGAAGTCCTACTGCTTGTTTGGCCATGGTATTAGTTTGTTGGTTTGTTAGTTTTCAGTGTTCAGAGTGGTATTCAGGAGAGTTTGCGGAAGACCTCGCGGGCAAGCACGAGTTCCTCGTTGGCGGGGATCACGAAAATCCTCGCGCAGGAGTCGGCGGAACTGATGTCCGCCTCGACGGCCTGGCAGGCGTCGTTTTTCACGGAATCCATGCGGATTCCGAAGTTTTCCAGATTGGCGCAGACGGACGCACGGATATCCGGGCCGTTTTCGCCGATGCCGGCGGTGAAGACCAACGCATCGATCCCACCGAGTTCGAGCATGAAGGCACCGATCCAATGACGGATCGAGTGAACGAGTTGGTCGAGGGCGAGTTGTGCGTCCGGGTTGCCGTCTTTAGCGGCTTGTTTGACATCGCGGATGTCGTTGGAAATTCCGGAGGTGCCCAGCAGTCCGGATTCCTTGGTGAGCTGGCGTTCGGCCTCATCAAGCGAGATGCCGAGAGTGCGCATGGCATAGGGAATGGCCCCGGAGTCGAGTTCTCCGACGCGGTTGTTCTGTGGCAGTCCGCTTTGTGGCGAGAAACCCATGCTGGTGCCGATGGCGACTCCATTGAGGATTCCGGTGACAGAGCTGGATCCGCCGAGATGGCAGGAAATCACGCGGAAAGGTTTGCCTGAAATGGGACGCGGTCCATCAAGATAGAGGCGTCGGGCGATTTCCGCCACATCATCGCGTGAGCTGAGTTCGGCGGAGCGTTCGGCGATGAACTTGTGACTGGCACCATGGAAACCGTAGCGACGAATGCCGATGTCGCGCCAACTGCGGGGAATAGCATAATTGGCCGAGGCGCTGCTGGTCCATTGATAGAAAGCGGTCTCGAAGAGAGCGACGAGTTTCGCGCCTGGCAGTGATTTTGCAAACTGGCGGATGCCGTTTGCATACGGTGGATTGTGAGCCGGCGCGACTGCGGCGAAACCTTCCAACGCATCGATCACCTTTTGATCCGCAACGACACAACCGCTGAGATCCTTGCCGAGCACGGTTTTGAAACCGACCGCATCGATATCATCCGGGCCGGTAATGACTCCATCGCGTTGTAAGGTAGCGATGGCATCGTCAATGACGGCCGCATAATCGGACACCCGCTCGTAACCGCCCTTGGCCACGACCTCGCCACCGCTCTCGTCCATGCGGAAGAGGCGGTATTTGAATGAGGTCGAACCGAGGTTGGCGACGAGGATATTCATGGTTATGAGTTATTTGTTATTCGTTATAAGGGGAGCTATGCACTTCCTTTTAACTTTTAACCAATAACTATTAACTTGGCTTCACCCCATCCACGAGCCGAGCTTCGACAGGTCGTCGTGCGGGCGGGGAAGGACTTGCACGGAGGTGACGGTGCCGAGGTTGGCGGCGGCGGATGCTGCTGCGTCGAGACCGGCTTTGACGGCGGCGACATCGCCGGCGAAAAACCCGGTGACGAGGCCGGAGCCGATTTTTTCCCAGCCGGTCATTTTGATGTCGGCGGCTTTAAGGGCTGCGTCAGAGGCTTCGACAAGGGAGATGAAGCCCTTGGTTTCGATGATGCCGATTGCTTGTTTGGCCATAATATAATTTCGTTAGATGTTTGGTGGTTTGTGAAATTTAGACATTCGGGCAGTCACCGGTCATTTGTCATTAGTCATTAGTGAAGAAGTGGCTTTACGATTTCTTCCCGATGACGGTTGCCGGATGACCATTGACTGTATTACGCGATGCCGAATTGGGCGAGAAGTTCAGAATGAGGGCGGGCGATGACGTGGGAGGAAACGAGTTCCCCGACGCGGCCGGCGGCGTCCGCTCCGGCATCAACGGCGGCTTTCACGCTGCCGACATCGCCTTTGACGATGACGGTGATGAAGCCTCCGCCGATCTGGATTTGGTTGACGAGTTGGACGTTGGCGGCTTTGGCCATCGCGTCGGTGGCTTCGACGCTTCCGACGTAGCCTTTGGTTTCAATCATGCCGAGTGCAGTGCTCATGGTGGTGTGTGTTGGTGGGGTTGTAGATTCGTGGTTTTGGATTCGAGGTTATTTGATCAGTTCGCAGAAAGTGTCGGACTTGAGGCCGCAGGCGTTGCCTTCGTCGGTGTCGATGTGGACTTCGAGTTTGAAGGTGGGATCGACGCGAACGACGAGTTTGTCAAAAGTCATGCCGAGCGGGCCGTGGACCTTGAGTTTCATGACGTCGAGATGTTTGACGCCGTAGAAAGTGGCATCCTCCTGGCGCATGTGGACATGGGGTTGGGCGCGGATGACGCCTTCTTCGAGTTCGAAATAACCGTTAGGTCCCATCAGCATGCAACCGGGTGTGCCCTTGATGTCACCGGACATGCGGACCGGGATATCGAAGCCGAGAGAAACCGCGTCGGTGTAGGCAAGTTCGATCTGGTTGAGGTTCCGGCAAGGGCCGAGGATGCGGAGATTGGAAATCACGCGACTGCGCGGACCGATCAGGGTGATCGACTCCTTGGCGGCGTATTGCCCTTCCTGATAGAGTCCTTTCATCGGCGTCAGCTTGTGGCCGGGGCCGAAGAGGGCCTCCACGGCTGCCTGGGTGAGGTGGCAATGCCTGGCGGAAATATTGACGAGAAGAGCATTCGGGGCTTTTGCGGCGGCAGGAAGATTGAGGTTGAGGCGGGCATAGACCTGCTCCCGGACCATGTGTTCGATGACGGCGCGTGGGGTGGATTGTTTTAGCGGTTCGGCCATGACTTGCTTTGGTTTTTCTGGAATTCCGTTGACAAGTCAAACAAAATTATTACTTTTCCCAAAAATTCCCAACAAAACACAGAAATACACAAGTTTATGCTCGCAATCGAACGTCAACGCCGGATTTTGGATCTCCTGAATGGAGCGGGATCTTTGCGGACGTCCGAGACGGCCGAGGGTTTGGGAGTGACGGATGAGACGATTCGAAAGGATTTTGAGGTTTTGGAAAAGCGCGGGGAGCTGATCCGGATTCACGGTGGGGCGAGCCGTCCGGAAAAGATTCGGGAGGATTTGCCGTTCACCGAGCGCCAGGCGGTGCGGCGTGATGAAAAGCAGGCGATCGCAAAATTGGCCGCCGGACGGGTCCGGGCGAATGAGACGATTTTCATGGATGCGAGTTCCACGGTCCTGACATTGACCGAGTTTTTGCCCGATCTACCGCTGACAATTCTGACCAACGCGCTCAACGTGCTGACGGCTCTGGCGGATCGCCCGAATCTGGAATTGATCTGCACAGGCGGAATTTACGATGCCAAGTCGAAGTCGTTCATCGGGCTCACGGCGGAAAAGTCCCTGCTGAGATATAATATCCACCGCATGTTCTTGTCAGGAAGCGGCCTGCATCCCGAGCGCGGGGTCAGCGAGAGCAATTCCCGCCAGGCGGCATTCAAAGAGCGCGTGATCGCCAGCGCGGAAGACGTGATTTTTTTGGGGGACCACTCGAAACTCGGCCAGAAGGCCTCGTTTTTCTTCGCTGCGGTGACAGACCTGAGTTGCCTGATTACCGATGCCAAGGCCGACCCCGCATTTATCGAGGACATTCAGGGAAAAGGCGTGGAAGTATTGATCGGCGTTTGATTGCGGATGGCATCCGCGGGAGTTGGCGGGTGGGATCACCAAAAACGCACTCCCTCCCCCTGCTCCGAGCTTGCCCTCCGGCGTTTTCCGGTCAAGGTTCGGCGCGTCGTGAGTTTCATTCCGGTCGAACCATCATTGGAAGCCTTCGCCGGGCTGGCAAAGCGGGGCAATGTCATCCCCGTTTACACCCAGCTCGCCGCAGACTTCGAGACCCCGCTTTCAGCCTACCTGAAACTGCGGGACAATCATCATTCATTTCTGCTCGAAAGCGCGGAAAGCACCGAAAAGGGTGGACGATGGTCGATTGTCGGCAGCGGACCCCGCGCGATTTTCGAGGCAAGGGACAAGGAAATCACCATCCGCGAGGGCTCCAAAACCCGGAGCTACACCACGCCTGACGATCTTCTGGCCGCGCTGGAGCGCGAAATGGCCACCTACAAACCGGTCACGCACGGTGCGCTGCCGTTGTTTTCCGGCGGAATGGTCGGCTACATGTCTTACGATGCGGTGCGCCAGTTCGAACCGACGCTTGGCCCGCCGCCGCCTGACCCGCTCGGAATACCAGATGCGATGTTTGTGTTGGCAGATACATTACTGGTGTTTGATCACCGCCTGCGTCGTCTTCAGGTCGTGGCCAATGCGTTCATCGACGAGTTTGCGACCCTTGAGGACGCCTATGCCGAGGCCCGTGGCAAAGTGGCCGCCATCGTGGAAATCCTCAACCGACCACTGCATGTACCCGCCCTCAATGGCCTGGTGAAAGTGGAACCGGTGGATGCCCGCAGCAACACAACCCAAGAGGAATTCGAAACCATCGTGCGCGCCGGCAAGGAATTCATCGCCGCCGGTGACATCTTCCAATTCGTGCCAAGCCAGCGGTTTGAAACCGATTTTACCCTGCCGCCGGTGGATCTCTACCGGGCGCTGCGATTGGTGAATCCCTCGCCCTACATGTTCATTCTCGAACTCGGCGATTTCTCGCTGGTCGGCAGCTCCCCGGAAGTCCACGTGCGATCAATCCACGGACGCATCGACATCCGCCCGATCGCCGGCACCCGTTGGAGAGGAGAAACCCCGGAAGAGGACGACGCTCTCGCCGCTGATCTGTTAGCCGATCCCAAGGAGCGCGCCGAGCACCTCATGCTCGTCGATCTCGCCCGCAACGACGTGGGACGCATCGCCAGACACGGCGCGGTGAAAGTGGATGATTTCATGATCGTCGAGCGTTACAGCCATGTCATGCACATCGTATCCAATGTCTCCGGCGAACTTGATCCCACGCACAGCGCCTACGATGTCCTGAGAGCGACGTTTCCGGCCGGCACCGTCAGCGGCGCACCGAAAATCCGGGCGATGCAGATCATCAACTCGTTGGAAAAAAACAAACGCTGCGCCTACGCCGGCGCGGTCGGGTATTTCGGCTTCGATGGCTCGCACGATTCCTGCATCACCCTGCGCACCTGTTTGTTGAAGGACGGCAAGGCCTATGTGCAGGCCGGTGCCGGAGTCGTCGCCGATTCCGATCCCACCTACGAATACATCGAAACCGTCAACAAGGCCAAAGGCATGCTCCGCGCCATCGCCCTTGCACGCACGCTTGAAGACTGATTCTAAGAGAAAATGAACCGCAGATGAACGCAGATGGACACAGATTTCAGAATAAAGGGATTTTACATAAATCCTCATCAGAATCATGGGTCCATTTGTTTCGTTTGAATTTCCTTATTCTTCTTTATCCGCGTCCATCTGCGTCCATCTGCGGTTGAAAATTTCAAATTTACCCAAAATGCTCCTCATCCTCGATAACTACGATTCCTTCACCTACAACCTCGTCCAATACTTCGGCGAGCTTGGTGCGGAGATGAAAATTTTCCGCAATGATGTGATCACGGTGGAGGAAGTGAAAGCGCTCAAGCCCGAGCGCATCTGCATCTCTCCCGGGCCATGCACACCTAACGAAGCCGGAATTTCCCTCGATCTCATCCGCGAACTCGGCGCAACCACACCCATCCTTGGCGTTTGCCTCGGCCACCAATCGATCGGCCAGGTTTATGGCGGCGATGTCGTCCGCGCGGACCGCCTGATGCACGGCAAAACCTCGCCCATCCATCACTCGTCCAAAAGCGTCTTCGAGGGAATGCCAAATCCCTTCATCGCCACCCGTTATCACTCTCTCATCGTCAAGCGTGAGACTTTGCCGGATTGCCTCGAAATCACGGCATGGACCGAAGAAGGGGAAATCATGGGCCTCATGCACAAGGAATACCCGGTCCACGGTGTCCAGTTCCATCCGGAGTCGATTCTCACGGAAGACGGCAAGCGATTGTTGGAAAATTTCCTGAAATGAGCGGCCGTGTCATCGGAGACGCGCACTTGACCTGTATCGTTTCCGGATTTAAGGAGGCAGTGTGAAACGTTCGATCATCCGCCACCTTGTTGTTTTCTCCCTGCTCACGGTTATCGCAAGCGCGGCGGACAAGCCCGTCAAGCAGGTGGTCGCGGTTTACGATCTGGAAGGTTTGATTTCCGAATCCGGGCAAGGGCAGCACTCTTCGCTGGATTTCTCAATGGATGCGTCCCGCCCGCTCACCCTGCTGGATGTGAGCCGCAGCATGGAGAAGGCAACCGCGGACAGTGCGGTCAAGGCAGTGGTGATCGATGCGGACGGTGCACAGATCGATTTGTCCCAAATCCAGGAAATCCGCAGCCATCTGCTGGCCCTGCGTGCGGCGGGCAAGGATGTCTGGATGTACAGCGAACACCTGTCTAACGGGATCGCCATTCTCGGCAGCGCCGCCAATCACTTCACCCTGATGCCGGAAGCGGATTGTTCATTCCACGGCATCTGCGCGGAATCGATGTATTTCAAAGACCTGCTCGACAAGGTGGGCGTCCGTGCCGACGTCATCCACATCGGCGATTTTAAAAGTTACGGAGAAACGTTTTACCGCACCGGTCCCAGCGATCAGGCAAAACTGCAGGAGGAAAAACTCATCGATTCCATCTTCGGCCAGATCGTTTCCTCCGTGGCGGAGGGGCGCAAACTGGATCCAGCGAAGGTGCGCGCGGTGATTGATGACGGATCAATCGATGCCGCAGGCATGGTGAAAGCGGGCGTGGCGGACCACCTGATGTTCCGCACGGAATTCGTTAAAAAACTCCATGAAACCTATGGCAAGGAATACAAATTCAACCGCAAATACGAACTTCCAGATCTCGATGGTCCCGAGATCGAAGGCATGATGGATCTTTTCAAACTCGCCTTCTCCTCCGCGAAGTCCGGCAAGAGCCTCAAGGATTTCGTGGCGGTGGTCGCTCTGGACGGCGATATCACAGATGAGTCCGTAGCTCCCGTTAGAACAGAAATCCTCAAACTCATGAAGGACCCCAAAGCCAAGGCGCTGGTCCTGCGCGTCAACTCGCCCGGCGGATCGGCGATGGCCAGCGAAGTACTGTGGGAAGCCACCAACGAGTGGAAATCCTCCGGCAAGCCGTTCGTGGTATCGATGGGTGGTGTGGCGGCGAGCGGTGGTTACTATGTCGCCAGCGGGGCCGACCGCATTTTCGCCGAAGCCGGCACGATCACGGGATCGATCGGAGTGGTGGGCATGAAATTCGTGATCGGCGGAGCAATGGAAAAACTCGGCATCGCCACACACAGCACGCAGCGCGGAAAAAATGCCGGAGCAATGAGTATGACTCGCGGATTCACGGAGGAAGAAGCGCGCATCATGAAGGAGTCCATGCTCAAAACCTATGGCACCTTCAAAAAACGTGTGACCGACGGACGCGGCAAGTCACTCAAGGGCGACCTGGAACCGCTGGCGGGCGGCAGGGTTTACAGCGGGGCCCAGGCTCTCGAAATCGGGCTCATCGATCAAATCGGCGGCTTGCATGACGCCATCGCCCATGTCACTGCGGCAGCCAAACTGGAAAACCCGGAAGTCATGCTGGTGCCGGAAGCCAAAAGCGGCATCGAGGGGCTTTTTGCCAAACCGGAAAAGAAAAAAGACGATGAAATCATCCGGGCACCCACCGGTCTAACCGCATCCGCTAAACTCCGCGCGGCTCTGTTAGGTAGCGGAATCACCGGAACTCTGCCGGAGCCCGCAAAATCCGCGATATCACGCCTGGCCGCACGTGTGGAGGCGTTCCAGAAGCCACAAGTGCTTTTGATCGCTCCGGATTTCCAACTGCGATGAGCGACACCGATGAAAACGCTTCCACACCATGGGAGGAGCTGGCCGAAGTCGGGACATTCCCATCTTTGGAAAAAGCGTACGAGCATGGCTTGGTGATCCTCGCCATGGGAGAGGCCTGCTGGGTTGCCAAATTTGAAAACCTCGATGGTTATTCGTTGTTAGTCGAACCATCCGTCACCGAACGCGTTTCACGGGAATTGCACGATTACGATCAGGAGCAGGACATCCCCGCGCCGAAGACACCACCCCAACAGGAAATCTTCCGCTACCCGGCGGGTTGGGACGTCGCCGGAATCTGGGTTTTCTGCGTGTTGATGGTTTTTTTCTGGCAGAACAAAGACCCCATGCTCGTGGAACGCGCAGCATCGTCCAGCATCGGGCTGATCCGGAATTTGGAATGGTGGAGACCCTTTACGGCCCTCTTCCTCCATGCCGATCCCCAGCACCTCATGGGCAATATTCTCAGCGGCTTGCTTTTCGGAACCCTCGTCTCCAGATCACTCGGACCATGGCGCGGATGGGCGATGATCCTCGCATCCGGCACTGTGGGCAATGCCATCACCTCGATCATCACCTATCCGGAATCCTTTGTCTCGCTCGGCGCATCCACCGCCGTCTTCGGCGCTCTCGGCATTCTCTCGGGCCTCGGGTTCTCCGCCATGCGCCAGTCAAGACTCCGTCTCCCGCTGGCGAAAACCACCGCACCCATCATCGCCGGTGTTGTATTGTTAGGCATGATGGGCGGCGGCGGCCCGGGCGGCAACACCGACGTCCTCGGACACATCTTCGGCTTCTGCTCCGGCCTAGCCACCGGACTGATCGCCATGTATCGGAAAAAAGAAACGGATTCAGACGCCTGATGAGGTGCATTCGATCCTGTAGCGGCGCGTCTATGACCGCCGTTACAATTCTGCGCTCTCACATTTTCGCGAACACAAGACCCGTGCGTGACGGACTGTAAATCCTCATCATGCCCTCGGCGTCCACAGGATAGTGGACGACTGGGTCCACACGGCCGTGGCCACCGGAATCGGCATCATCGGTGTCCAGCACCAGTTCACGGGGTTCCCCGCAAGGTACACGGATCGGGTAGCCGAAGACCGAATTACCGACCGAGAAGTTGAAAACGAAAATGTGGTTCGCACGCTCCGCAACCAGGATCTTCGGACCGTGATCGATGTATAACACCTGTGCCGGCGGTGAAGCCAGCAGGTTTGTCCGGCGCGCGAAATCCATCAACTCGCGATCGAATGCCGCAAGCTGACCATATTTCAAATCCGGATTGTCCACCAGCGACCACTGGCGACGGCAATAGTGGAAAGACCAACCGTTCCCCTCGCGCGGGAAATCCAGCCACTCGGGGTGACCGAACTCGTTGCCCATAAAGTTGAGCCAGCCCTCGCCGCCTAACACCAATGTCACCAGACGGATGAGCTTGTGCAGGGCCATGCCGCGGTCGATGACCGAATGCGGATCATCCTTGCCCATGTGCCAATACATCTCCTGATCCATCAGCCAGAACGCCAGAGTCTTGTCGCCGACGAGAGCCTGGTCGTGACTCTCGGCATAAGCGATGGTGGCTTCCCCGTAGCGGCGGTTTGAAAGCACGCCCCACAACTCGTCGAGGTTCCAGTCTTCGTCGCGACTGTGCTTGAGTAGCTTGATCCAGTAATCCGGAATACCCATGGCGAGGCGGTGGGTGAAACCGATTCCGCCATCGTTGTTAGGGCGGCAAAGTCCGGGCATACCGGACATATCCTCGGCGATGGCGATGGCTCCGGGTTTCACCTCCTGGATCAACGCGGCTGCCAGATTCAGATAGAGAATCGCTTCTTCGTCCGCATCGCTGCCGAAATAGTCATCATAACTTCCGAATGCCTTGTTGCCGCGCGAGTGATAGAGCATCGAGGTGACGCCATCGAAGCGGAACCCGTCGAAACGGAATTCCTCAAGCCAGTAACGGACATTCGAGAGGAGGAACTGACGGACTTCCGGGCGGCCGTAGTCGAAACATTTCGAGTCCCACTGCGGATGATCACCTCGCGGCCCCTCGTGGAAATACTGGTGTCCGGAACCATCGAAGTCGTTGAGTCCTTCCGCAATGTTTTTGACGGCATGCGAGTGCACGATGTCCAACAATACCGCGAGACCGAGGCCATGAGCGGTGTCGATGAGATATTTCAAATCCTCCGGAGTGCCGAAGCGCGAACACGGCGCGAAGAACGAGGAAACATGATAGCCGAAAGACCCATAATACGGATGCTCCTGTACCGCCATCAACTGCACCGTGTTGTAGCCCGCCTTCGCAATGCGCGGCAACACGCCATCCGCAAACTCCCGATAGGTGTGCACCCGCGGCTCCTCACCGCCCATGCCGACGTGGGACTCGTAAATCAAAGGTGCGCCGACCGATTTGGGATCAAACTCGTTTTTCCAAACGTAGGGCACCGGCGGATTCCAGATCTGCCCGCAGTAATCATGCGTCACCGGGTCCTGCACCGCGCGGCGGATGCAGGCGGGAATGCGGTCGCGGCGTGATCCATCCGCTCCGATAATGTGGAGCTTCACCATCTGCCCGTGTGCGAGCAAGTCCGCGGGAAGCTTGAGCTGCCAGACACCGCCGGCAAATTTCTCCAACGGATGCGACTCGCGATTCCATCCATTGAAGTCGCCGATCAGCGAGATCGCCTGAGCCTCGGGCGCCCATTCACGGGCCGTCCACTCGTTGGAGAGCGGGTGGAAATGAATGCCTGCGTATTTGTGGCCGGTGGCATGCACCGCGAGGCTGCGCGCATGGTTTTTGATCGCCTCCAACTCATCGACAAACCGCTTCATCCGCCGCTCAATCGCGTCCTGATGGGGCTCCAACCAAGGATCATCCACAACGAGTTTCGGTTTTTCCTTCATCACGAACAAGGTTGGCGCAGACGGAGACCGATGAAAAGTCAAATCCGCCACTTCATTGGCCTGGATGAGACGCTGTTTGGAAATACACACCGGACTGGCACGGCACGTGCATGTGGGGAGTCGATGAAAGAAGCTTACTTACTGGACATGGATGGAGTGATTTACCGGGAGGATCATCTGATTCCCGGCGCGCTGGATTTGATAGATGCATTTCGTGAGAACGGGATTCCCTTCCTTTTCCTGACGAATAACTCGATGCCTACACCTGAGGATCTCGTCGTTAAAATGCGGCATCTGGGAGTGGAAGGACTTTCCGCACGGCATTTCTACACATCAGCGATGAATACGGCGGATTTCCTACGCGAGACCTATCCAGAATCGACGGCCTTCGTGCTGGGCGAGGGCGGACTGCTCGCCGCGCTGAAGGAAGCGGGCATCGCCAACGATCCGATCGGACCCGGTTTCGTCATCGTCGGAGAAGGTTATCCCAGTTTGGAAAAACTCAACAAAGCGCACGGTTATCTTGAAAAAGGCGCGCGACTCGTCGCCACCAACCCCGATAACTGGTGCCCGGTGGAGGCCACCAAAACACGCCCCGGAGCAGGCGCAACCGCCGCCTATCTGGAAGCCAGTACCGGACGCCCCGCCTATTATTTGGGCAAGCCGAATGCCTTCATGTTCAGCCGCGCGTGTCGCCGCATGTTGGCCCACACCACGACAGATCCGGGCAGCTACCGTGTGATCATGGTGGGAGATACGATGGAAACCGATATCCGCGGCAGCGTGGAAATGGGACTCCGCGCGTATCTGGTTCTAACGGGATCATCCCGTCTGGAAGATCTATCACGCTACGTTTACCAACCCACGCGCGTGCTCCCTAGCGTGAAGGAACTGGCAGAGGAAATCCGCACTGGCAAGCCCGCAGAATGCCAACTGCGCCACGAATTACCGCCACCCCAACCGCGCCGCGCAGGTCGCCACCAGACCGACATCGAAAATTACCGTGGACGTTATCCCAGACCACCGATGACTCGCGGCGGTTGACTATGCGGGTGGGGTTGCGGTTAGTGAGTCAAGGCAGGGACAGTCTCTCCGAGCGGTCCGTGCGTATGGACAGAGAATGAATAGCCGCGCCGACTTCTCATTCGCATTTCTTTTACGCGGACCGCTCGGAGAGACGGTCCCTGCCACTTCTGAATATAGCGGCCGAGCGATCACGCTGATTTCAACCGGCGAAACAAGCCGACGGAGGCCTCACCGGCACGCCGCGGCTTGCGAAATGGCGTTTAGCCTCGGCCACGGTGTGTTTGCCGAAATGAAAAATACTGGCAGCCAGCACGGCATCCGCCTTGCCGGCATTGAGCACGTCCACCATGTGATCGAGATTGCCCGCGCCGCCACTGGCTATCACCGGAATGCCCACCGCCGTTGAAACCGCTGCGGTGAGTTCGATATCGTATCCGGCCTGGGTTCCGTCGGAATCCATGCTGGTGAGCAAAATCTCCCCCGCTCCCCGCCGCCAGACTTCCTTGGCCCACTCGACGACATCGAGTCCCACAGGGTTGCGCCCGCCATGCGTGTAAACACCCCACTTGCCGGGACCCTCACGTTTGGCATCGATGGCGACCACGATGCACTGGCTGCCAAAAGCCTTGGCCCCCTCATCCACGAGGCCCGGATGATTCACGGCGGAGGTGTTGATGCCCACCTTGTCCGCGCCGGCGAGCAGCATTTCCCGCATGTTTTCCACGCTGCGGATGCCGCCGCCCACGGTGAGCGGAATGAAACAATGCTCGGCCGTGCGGCGCACCACATCGACCATCGTCTTGCGGTTGTCCGAGGACGCGGTGATGTCGAGAAACACCAACTCGTCGGCTTCCTGTGCATTATAGGCCATGGCCGCCTCCACCGGATCCCCGGCATCGATCAAATCAACAAAATTGACACCCTTGACCACGCGGCCATCGGTGACATCAAGGCAGGGAATGATACGTTTCGCGAGCACGCGGAGAGCTAAGCGCGGGAAGACACGGACGCCAAGCAAAAGGCAAAGCAAAACGCCCGTCTGCACTGGGCGGACGGGCGTTTGGGTGAAAATGAAAAAATCGGGCGAACTCAGTCGAGTTTTGGCTTGCCGACGCGACGGACAGTGCCAAAGCGCTTTTGGAATTTATCGATGCGGCCTTCGGTGTCCACAAACTGGGCAAGGCCAGTGAAGAACGGATGGGAATCCGAGGTGATACCGATCGAGATGAGACTGTGTTCCACGCCGTCGATGACTTCCTTTTTATCGGAGGTCTTGGTTGAACGGCTGATAAAACGCTTGCCGGTGGTCATATCCACGAAGACGACCGGATTGTATTTCGGATGAATGTCCTTTTTCATGAGAATTCTGATGCCCTCCACGTTTCCGACGCGGCGGGACGCGGAGATTGGCGGAAAAATCCGGGCTGTCAAGCGACCATCTGTAGGCAAACCGAAAAAAATTCATGAAATCTAAATTAAAGACTTGCAAATAATAAAGATTGGTTTGGAGTTTTTCTCTTTTTTTGGATTCGCTTTTTCCAAATACCGGTGTAATATCGCGTCGTTATGGCAATCACCACAAAACGTACCCGATTCTCTCGGCGCCTACCTGACCACGTCACCGATGAGCTTTGCAGTGTTCTGTCCGAAAAGAAAATCTTCGGTTTCAACGACCTGTTCGAACGGGTTTTTGCAAATCTGAAATTGCGAAATGCGGTGAGCGGCGGTGAGGAAATGCTCCGTTTGCGTGCCTATGAGAAGCTTCAAAACCTTGTCACCCGCGGTCTGGTTGAAAAACTGGGCAAGGAATATAAGGGAACGGCCCGCGTGCATGAAGCGTCGAGCGCTTATGCCGCCGCCCAAGAAGCCGCCGCCCAGGACTGAACTTGATCGTCCCGGAAATTCTTCCGAAACCCGCGCTTGTCAAAAGCGCGGGTTTTTTTCTACCCAAACGGCAAGGCAGTGTCTAGAAACGTGCCCGACACACCACGGATCCCCATGTCTGAGCAATATCTTCCCGTCCTTTTGCAGGTTCTCATCGCTTTCGGCTTCGCGGCGTTCGTACTGGTGGCCAGCGTGGTTTTCGGCCGATCCGCCAAGCGGAATGCAACCAAGGACACGCCCTATGAATGCGGAATGCTACCGATCGGCGAGGGTGCCCCACGGTTTTCTGTGAAATTTTACATGGTGGCGATGTTGTTCGTGCTGTTCGACATCGAGGTGGTGTTCATGTATCCTTGGGCCGTGCAGTTCAGGGACTTGGTCGCGAATGGACCAGTGGTTCTGGCGAGCATGGCAGGATTTGCCGGCGTTCTGCTGGTGGCTTATGCCTACGCACTGAAAAAGGGCGTGCTGAATTGGAAATCCTGAGAATATCCAATATCTTCCGGAAAACCTCGGGAATTATCGAAATAAAAGCACCCCTAAAAATCTCGAAATTTTTTATCGCCAATACCTTGCAATGCAATATACATAGTCGTAATGCCTACGGCTGATCACGACAAGGGAAACGCAAGAGAGACCTTTGAAAACTGGACGGTCCAGATGCGCAAGGGTATTCTGGACTTGTGCATTCTGAAGGCGCTTTCGGCACGGGAGTGGTATGGGTATGCGTTGGTGAAGACCTTGGTGGCGGTGCCCGGCGTGGGAGTGGCGGAGGGATCGATCTACCCGTTGTTGGCGAGGTTGAAGCGGCAGGGGTTGGTGACGACGCGGTTGGAGGAGTCCAACGAAGGGCCGGCGCGAAAATACTACCTGGCCACGGCGGAGGGCCGGGCGCTTGCCGAAGAGATGGAGTTGTATTTCGCCGAAATGCTTCGCGGGGTGACCGGATTGCAGGCCGGGGTGGACTTCACGTTGAAAACGGCAAACGCACCAAATCCCGAGTAATCACGAAAAATATTTGTTATGAAAACATGGACGACACAAGCGGAAGCGAGGCTGGAGGAATACCTGGCGGATCGCGCACGGCGAGAGGGATTCCAGGACGAGGACGCGGCGGAATTGAAGGACGACCTGCGCAGGCACATCCACGAAGAGGCGGAGCAGACACCAGACGTTGCAATAGGCCTGATGCATCTGGAAAATTTGTTAGGCAAGCTCGACGTCGGATATCACCCGAGCGTGGCCGTAGGCCCTGAGGAGCCCCGAAGTTTCCGGCTTTGGCGCGGATTTTCACGATTCTGGGCATGGACGGCCGGAGTGGTGCTGCCGCTGGGAGTGTTGATATTCGAAATGATCGCCCATTTCTGTGGTGGGGTGTTTTTTGATCCGGTGCCCACGGTGTGGCACGCGTTGCTGCTGGCCATGGTGCCGGGCTGCAATGCATGGATGCTGTGTGGAGCTCCACGCGGCAAAGACACCACCCGCGGGATGGCATCCGGCATGGCCATAGGCATCGCGGGTTTTTACGGCTTGTTGTTTCTGCCGCTCATCCATCTATCGGTTATCGCGCTTCTTTGGTTAGGGATGGGCCTGCTCTCGCTTACTCCCATTCTTGCCGCTATCCAAACATGGTGGATCAGCCGAAGAACCTGGAAGAACCTAGCGGATCCCGCACGTTTCATCCGCGCGCGGCGCTGGGGAATCGCAGTCGCTATCGCCATCCTCGTGTTGCTGGAAGCTCCGGGTCTGTGGACACGGGTCAATTTGAATGCGGCCATGTCCTGTGATGACCCCACGCCCGCGGCGATCACACGGTTGCGGTGGTTTCATTCGGAAAAAACACTGCTCAAGGCCTGTTACGAGGGCAGTCGTGGTACCGAGTTAGCCACCGACATCGCTGGCTGGATGATGCAGAGTTGGATGATCCCCGCCTCGATGTTTAACCTGGCGAGACTGCAATCATTAGACTCCGAGAAGGTGCGCGAGGTGTTTTTCCGGGTGACCGGAAAACCCTTCAATTCACTCAATCCGCCCGAGACCCGACTCGGTTCCGGCCCGTTTGGACGCGGCGACTCGTTAGGAGACGTCGAATTCGACGCCCACGTCGGCGGCGACGATGTGGCGGTGCGCGTGAGAGGGCTGGATCTGGCGGAGTCGCGATTCGACGGACATCTGGATGCGACCTCGCAAACCGGCTACGGCGAATGGACGATGATTTTCAAGAACGCGTCCGCGGTCCAACGAGAAGCCCGTTGCCAGGTGCTTCTGCCGCCACATGGCCGTGTGTCACGCCTCACCTTGTGGGTGAACGGAATACCGCAGGAAGCCGCTTTCAACAGCGTTGGCAAAGTCAAGGCGGCCTATCGCGAAGTGGCTGTGGTCCAGCGGCGGGACCCGGTGTTGGCCACCATGGTCGGCCCGGACACGGTGATGATCCAATGTTTCCCGGTGCCTGCTCAAGGAGAAATGAAAATCCGCTTCGGCGTGACCGCACCCATGACCGGAGTGACATGGGAGCTACCGCGAATCATCGAGCGCAACTTCGGCACCGCCGCCAAATTGGAGCATGCCTTGTGGCTGCAAGGGGATGCCGCATTCAAACTGGCAGGCAGCGAGCGACCACAGTCCTCGGCAACGGACGGCCCGGGTTTCTCACTCAGCGTTTCCCTCAAACCGGAATTTATTTCATCCAATGGAGTTTCCGTATCGTTAGAAAAAACAACAACTCCGCCGGAAACCGTCTGGTGCGAGGACGGCCGCTCCAAGCCAGAAGAGCGCATTCTTATCCGCGAACCCCAAATGGTGACGCGCCCAGCCCGACCGGGAAAAGCAATCGTGGTAATTGACGGATCATCCTCGATGGCCTCACAGAGGGCGCGGATTCTGAAATCCGTGAACAGCACGACACCGGAGGAAACCATTCTTCTGTTAGCCGACGACTCGGCCAGGAAAATCACGCCGGAGGAACTCGCCGCATACCGCTTCACAGGTGGTCGCGACAACGAGCCCGCGCTCCGCGAGGCAATCCGCATCGCAAAATCCAATGGCGGCGGACCCATCGTGTGGCTACACGGACCACAAGCGGTGAAACTGGCGCAGGGAGAGGAACTCCAGCAGTTGATGGAGCGTGGATCGGTGCGCCCGGTGATTGATGAGTGCGCACTGGTCACCGGCCCGAACCGCTTGGTGGAAGCCCTCTACCGCAGCGGTTGCCTGCATCGGATTACGGACCCGTCTTGCGGCGAGGAAAACCTCGGACGCTTCCTCGCCAAACTGCGCAAACCCAGTCAGGAACCGGGCTGGCTGTGGCGGCGCTCGGCAACAGCGGATGGACTGCCCGGCAAAAAAGTTTGGGACCAACTCGCCCGTGTCTGGGCCATCGAAACTGCGGAAGACTCCACCACATTCGCCAATGACGAGACCCGCTCCACCCTCGCTGCGCATTATCAGTTAGTCACTCCATTGTCAGGTGCCGTGGTCTTGGAAACCCAGCAACAATACGCCGATCACGGTCTGATCGCCGGAGACCCATCCGCCTCGCCACAAATCCCCAACATCCCGGAACCCTCTACCATGCTGCTTTTCATCCTCTCCATTACAGCTGCCGCGATGCACCGGAAACGCACGGCATGATCCTGCCACCTCGTGAAATGAGCCCGCCCTTTTGATACAAGTCACTTTAAAAAGTCTTGCCGAGACGTTTGAGACCGGACATCAAAGGGCGATTCAAGAACCACCAAAAACGATGGACTCCCTGAAAAACCATGACATTCCCGGCAGGGTCACTGTTTTCTCCGGCAAGGGAAACCTACCTGCCATCCGGATCCAAACGGAAACCAGCGAGGCGGAAATCTATCCGCACGGTGCCCACGTCACCGCATTCCAAAAGAAAGGCGAGCCTCCGCTGCTCTTCATGAGCGGCTCGAGTGATTTCCTTCCGGGTAAACCCATCCGCGGCGGGGTGCCCGTCATTTTCCCATGGTTCGGCGGCCGCGAGGGCCACCCGGCCCACGGCACCGCCCGTGTCACCCCTTGGGACCTAACAAATTCTATGCTCCTGCCGAATGGATCGGCGCGCCTTTGTTTCCACCTTCCATGCCCGGAACCCGCGAACGTGGAGTTCATCGTCACCGTCGGCAACTCGCTCACCATGGAGTTCGTCGTCACCAACACCGGCAACGCGGACTTTACCTTCGAAAACTGCCTGCACACCTATTTTCAAGTGGGCGACATCCACACGATCGAAGTCGCCGGCCTCAAAGGCGCACGATACACGGACTCCCTCACCACCACGCAACATGTCGAGGAAGCGGAATCCATCCGTTTCACCTCGGAGACCGACCGAATCTATCAGGACACCACCACCACTGCGGAAATCCGCGATCCCGCGCTCGGCCGTTCCATCTTCGTCCGCAAGTCCGGCTCCAAATCCACCGTCGTCTGGAACCCATGGATCGACAAATCCAAGCGCATGCTGGACTTCGGCGACGACGAATGGCCGCACATGGTTTGCGTGGAATCCGGCAACGTGAAGGAAAACCACATCACCCTCGCTCCCGGCGAAAGCTCCACCCTCAAGGTGGAAATCGACAGCGCGCCGCTGGGTGGATCAGCGGGCTGAGTCGTATCCTAAAATTTCCCGGAGCTCGGTTCTCATCTGCAAGGAAACCTTGTATTCGTACACATTCAAACCGGGTCGGGACGCATCGAATTTCAAAATCGTGTCCCGCTGGAACCAATAGTGCTGCGATGCCTTGAAACCACTGGTGGCGATGACGATGACGAGCAGGATCGCCGCATAGGCTTTGATCAGCACGAACGATGATGTGGTTCGATACACCTGGCGATCTGCTCTTCCTAACAGAGAGACTGAAATCGAAATCATCACCCAAAGCACGAGCACCCCCAAAAGCGCTGATGCCAGCCAGAATGCCAACGTTTTCCCGGGAGCTGCCGGATTTTTCACCCCTATATTTTCCATCCAATCGATCCAGAATGCCCCGTAGGAATGGGAAATCGCAGCCCAGCCGATCATGGGAACAAACGCCGCCGCGCTCGCAAAGGCCAACCATCCCATCCAGGACGGTCGTGGGAAACCAAGACCGACCGCCCGTTTCGCCAAACGCCAGCGGACGATCTGCGCCGGCAGGATCAACCACAAGAACCAAAGCCCGAGAAAATGTCCCGCCGGCATCAGTATCAACGTGCCCCGAATCCCGAAATCACGCCCGCCTAGCGGAGTCAGTCGGTTGACGGCCATCACGTAAGCAAATGGCAGCACTACACCCACAGCGATGATCCATCCCCAGTCGGACGACTCCAGCAGATCTTCCATCCGCCGCGCCAACCGTCGGGACAGCACCGCCACGCGAAACCGATAGATCGTGATAAAGCCGAGGCACAACACCATCACCAGCCACGAAACGTAGCCGAATAACCGTGATAGAAACTCATGGTCATGCAAGCGCATCGGTTTCAAATCCGCATCCGTTAGTGGTGGTTGGTTTTCCGCTTTTTTGGCCACATATTCAAGCGTGCCAGCCATGAGTCCGCCAGTGCGCATTCCAGGCTCCACCACTTTGCCATCCACGATGAATTTTCGGGAATCAGGTCCCCATTTTCGTTCGATGAGTCGATTCGAGATGGTTTTCCAACGCGCCGCATCACCCGCAAGTCCGACATTTTCCGCAGCATATCCGAAGTTCTCTGTGATTTGGTTGGCGCTGGCAGATCTCACCAGTTCATCATCAAGAGTCCCGGCTTCAGCGCTGCATACCCTCTGGAGGAATAGATCCCCATCACTGGAAATGTCCTGAAACCCGGAAGCCTCGCCCGCCTCTCCCAAGCTATTCGCTTTGGCGGAAATAGCCTTGGCCAATTTTACCAACTGGAGGCTCGAAAACACCGAATCGGAGGACAGGCAACTGATCGAGTCAATTTGATCGATGCTGCTTTCTTGTGACAGCAAAGGGAGACGTCTTCGCAGCAATTCGGCTCTGTAGTCGTTGTATTTCGGTTGATTCCTCGCTTCACGAAGCAACGCCATCACGCGATCCAGACGTGCCTGATCGAGAATTTCCCACTTGGGCGGGCCTTCAAAGATGATCTTGCCATCGACCCGTTTGCACTTGCGGACCTTGCTCTCCACGGAATCCTTCGCCTCCACCGCCGCAGCAAGGTAAGTGAACCATGCGTTGGTGGGATCAATCCGCCTGGCGATTTCCAAAAAGTCCGGCGGCAGCTTGCCGTCGTTGTCCGTGAGATATGCTCCGGCGTAGTCCGCGAAATACGCGGGATTCTCAGGTTCACTGCGCCACAGCGTCTCCTTGCGCTCGCTTTTCCTGGCTTTGGTGAGGTCGCCGAATAACAACAGTTTTTCAGATTCATTGAGTTTACTGGCGACGCGCTGCGAGGAATCGGGCAGAGGTGTGAAAATGGAACCGCCAGAGATCCATTTCCCCCACTCTACAAGCCGGGAAATCCCGTCGAAGTCCGAGCAAACCGTAGCCACCGAGACCACCACCAGCGAGATCCATAGCCCGAGCCGCCAGAACGGTTTTCGTTTCCGTCCGTCCACTTCATTCCAACGCGTCACCATCGCGGCGGCGGTGGCGGCATTTGCCGTCACCCGCTGCCCGAGGAGACCTGCGGCGGAGCACCTCATCTCTGCATTGTCGGAAAACGGGCGCACGGCCGCTTCGATCAGAGATTCTTGGGAATCGTCCCTATCGGAAAGGATGGCATCGCCGGAACCATCCCCAAATAACAGACGTCCGGCATCTCCTTTTGGATTTTCTTTATCCGCTGGCGGGCTGAATCTCATGTGTCCACAGCTCACCATATTCCCAGTTTACGCACAAGGGCTTCCGTCCGCGTGACACTGACTCCGTAAAGCACCGCAGACAAACCGTCCGGGACCTACTTCACCGCGTCCGCCTTGATCTCTTCGTCGATGCGTTTGATCACTTCTCCGATGCGGGTAAGATCGCCGCGAAAGCCGCTGAAACGCTCATCGGCAAGCCATGAATCCAGGGTCCGGCTGAGGACTTCCATGCGCGATCCCGCCTGAGCCGGTGTTTCCGGCGGGGTAAATGGAGTGGTTAGGTTGTGACTGACAAACTGTCCGCTTTGCAGCAGTGAGGCGAAGAATTTTCCGCGCTCATCGGTATTCACGTCTGGCCTAACAAGGTAGGCTTCGGCCTGTTGGCGCTGGGCCGGATTGCTCAAATCCGCGTGGGCAAACAGATCAGACCGCAACAGCGGCGTGGAGGCGAAAAGTTCCGGCTTCAGATTGAGCAGGGTCATCAATTCGAGCGGTTGAGAGGCGGCGAGGCGATCCATCGCGACGGCGGCCGCCCTGCCCAGCGGGGATTCCAAACCGGTCATGATGCCCTCGAGTTCCGGAACGGTGTTCAGAGCACCGGTGTACACGATGAGATCGAAGGCCTCCTGCATCCCCTGCGACGGATTCTTCCGCCATGGTTCATAAGCCAGCATCGTGGACACGCGATCCGCAAGAAATTCGCGGCTGTTAGGATCGAACCACGCCACGTTGCGCATGGAAACGGCCCACTCGTCCGCAGAATCGGGACGAAGCAGATTGACGCGTGCCACTTCCAGCGCCGCACTGCTGCCAGCTTCCCGGGACAATCTGCCCAGTTGATCCATTAGAAAAACCCGCAGTGTGGTGGACTCGACCAGAACGCCTCCCTCACCGACGACAAATCCCTCGCCGGTAGCAGCGTCCTTGCCGGATTTCAGAAACTCAACGATGGCCGAAATTCCAACCGCAGCATCATGATGTTTTCCGGCGAAAACTTCATCCAGTCGTGTGAGTGCCTGTTTGATTGCGACCGGATCACCGGAGCGCAGGACTTCCGCCACATGATCCAGCAGGGCTAGAATTTCAGGTTGGGTCATGACACGGCGGGGAAGTTCTACCAAGGGTCCTCCTACCTCTGACTCCACCTCCGCAATGTTTGCGCCTTTTCGTTCTGCGCCTGCATTTTCAACACGCCCCTTCCCGCCCGGGGTTTTTTGGGCGCTGTTTAGGGCATCACCTTTCCGCAGCAGAATGACAATGAGCGCGATTCCGAGGACCACAAATCCGGCGATGAGCAGATGCTTTTTCATTGCGGCAGACTGCATTCAGAGAAACCGGAGAGAGGAACGCATCAAGGGAGATTGGTTTTGATGAGGTTAGCGGTGTCGACATCGATGGCGCGGACGCCGCTACCGGTGCTGATGGAGTTGGTATCGCCACTGACATTCACCGCCACCACATACCAGTTGCCGCCAGACTGTGCAAACAACGGACCTCCGCTCATGCCGCCTTCAATGCCATAGGATGTGTTCCGATACCACGCTCCGTAAACCTGATAGAACACGCGAGTCGGAGAAGAACGGAGCAACTCTTTACCACTGTGCACCACTCCGCCGTAACCCAGCGACATGTTGTAGGCCGTGCCCGTGAGCATCGCCGGATTCTGCCACCAACCGGCGTAGCCGCCGTTCATGGGGCGAGTGAAACAAATGATACCGCCGGTGTCGCGACTAAATGCCTGAGAGCTTGTGCTTCCGTAAGTGCCCACCGCACTGGAATAGCCGCCCAGAATGAATAGACGACTGGCGCTCGTGGTGCTGGCATACGTTCCATTATGGTATGAGCGCTGGAAAACCACGTTGGTACTCCAACCGGTGGTCCGGTCATATAGGTTGTGCCCTGCCGTCAGGACGGACGACGGTTTGATGACCGTACCGCTGCCGATATACGACGAACTGCCATGGTTCATGGTCACCCGCCCCACGTAATAGTAGGGATTGGTGTTGCGCAGGCTCGCCACTGACGTGGGTGTCGCTTGGGCAGCAGCATTCCCTGCAATAAAAAGGGGACTGAGGGACAGAAAGACCGTCAGGATCAGAGAAGATTTCATAATGCTTTTCATGGGTTAGTAATCCTGAAAATGTGACCTATCTTTTGAAAGAGATGGAACTGGTCCCGCATGAGAGACTTTCGGACGTCCGGACTTATTCACCACCTCCTCAATTTTTCAGAAACTTTCCTTGCACCCCGGAGTTTCTACTCTCGATGAAAACACTGACTTCAATTCTCGCCATGGGTCTCGCCCTGTTCTCGCAGGTGAGCGCCGCCGAACCACCCAAACCTGCCAAACCTTCCGTGACGCTGACCGTGAAGCGCCATCTGATCGATTCGGAACGCGATCAGGGATTCCGTTCGAAATCCCATGAGAAAACCATCACACTCAGGGTCGATATCCAGAATGCCACCTCATCCACGATTGAGGGAGCCGTATTGTCCGGCGACGCGTTGGTGACTCGTTCGATCGATGAGCATGATAAAGTCGTGAAGGAAAAACTGGGCACCTTGAAGGTTCCCACCATGAAGCCCAACGAAAAACTCACCCTCGACTTCGGCGAAATCAAACTGAGCGAAGTCGAATGGAAGCACCGCAAATTCGAGGAGACTCTCGAAGAGTGGAAGGTCGTCTGCAAGAACGGCGAGACCGAACTCGGCCAAAACCTCAGTAACGCGCGTTATACCACCCTTGAAAAGGAAGTCGTGCCGAAGGAGCCTCATCCCAATCGCCCCGACGGCCCACGTCCTGGGAAGTTCCGCAAGTTCGCCAGATGATTTTGTGAAATATCAATCCATCCTTACAGTTTCCCCTTGCGCCAATCGTAAAATAGGTTATCTAGGGCGTGTGATGAAATCGATCATTTTGATGACTCTTGCCATAGCCTCCGTGCTGACTAGTTCCTGCAATACATTCATCGGCTTGGGCCGTGACATGAGAATTGCAGGCGAAGGCATGGAAAAAACCGCCAACAAAAACACAGGCGGACAAGACACCTCGGGTGCGCCGGTTTACTAAACCCGGCTTCATGCACAGGTTTGCGCATCGGACTTCCGGCGACTCAGCCGGGAGTCCGCATTTTCAATACCCCCGCCAGAAGGCGAACGCGCAGACCAGCGTCGCAACACCGTAACCGAGACCTGCAAGTGAGAGCAGCGTCCAGCGTTTCTGATTCGCGGTGGCCCAGGTAACGGCATCCCGGAAAAGATAAGGCATGCCCACCCAGAACATCGACGCGGTGAGCAAGGCATACGCGTAGAGCGGCACCAACAAACGTGATGAGGGATCTTTCAAAAAAGCCGACTCAAGCAGCGGCGAGGCCACCATCAATCCCACCACTCCCAGTGCGCGCACGGCAAGAAAATCCCTTACGCTGATCGCCACTAAAAACAACGATACCGGCACCAGCACGCGCAGGATCGGCTTGGCTCCATTGAATTCACCAAGATCCATCGCCAGCGAGCTCAAGATCCCCCAGTGATCCGGCGCGACCAGCAGCCAGAACCACGCCAGACCGATTCCCAGCAGGACCTGCCCGAAGATCACATCGCGCGGAAATTTTTTCAGAAAGCCTTGGACCATGGCGGGCTTGGCCAACATCAGCGCGTGTGTGCCAATCAGCCAAAGCGCCAGAATCAGGCCCACGGGGAAAAGCGTCAGGTGTTCGTAAGGGTGCATTGGATCCATGCGGCCCTTGAACTAGGGCCCGGACGCGGAACAATCAAGCCCCAAGTCCCGACAGACCCAATCCCGCAAGTGATCTGGCCGGGTTTGGGTTTGATCTTTACCAGCGCGTGCGGATCCCGTAACCAAAACCCCGCCATGTTCAACACACTGCCCGCCGCCCCGCCCGATTCCATCCTTGGCCTAACTGATGCCTGGAAGAACGACCCCAATCCACTCAAGGTCAACCTCGGAGTAGGAGTATTCAAGGACGACGCAGGAAACACGCCGATCCTCGCCTCGGTGAAGGCGGCGGAGGCGTTGATCCTGCAATCCGCCACCACCAAATCCTACATGCCGATCTCCGGAGCTCCGGAATACGGCACCTGTGTGCAGGAAATGGTTTTCGGGGCCGGGCATGAAGTGGTGAAATCCGGACGCGCGCGCACCGCCCACACGCCGGGAGGCACCGCCGCCTTGAGGGTGGGAGCGGATTTCCTAAAAAAAGCGCTGCCCGGTGCCACCGTATGGATGAGCTCGCCAACTTGGGCGAACCACAAGGGCGTCTTCGCCGCAGCGGGATTTGGCAGCGCGGATTACCCGTATTACGACGCCGTGGGCAAGGGCTTGGATTTCACCCGGATGCGCGAAACTCTCGAAGCCATACCAGCTGGTGACATCGTCCTGCTTCACGCCTGCTGCCACAATCCGAGCGGCGTGGATCTGGATGCGGCGCAATGGGAAATCGTCGCGGAAATCGCCGCGCGCCGTGGATGGCTGCCATTCCTGGATTTCGCCTATCAGGGCTATGGAGACGGCCTGGCCGAGGACCGCGCCGGAGTTCTGGCGCTTGCGGCGAAGTGTCCGGAGTTCATGATCGCCAGCTCGTTCTCGAAAAATTTCGGCCTCTATCAGGACCGCACCGGCGCCCTCACGCTGGTCGCGGAGTCATCCGCAGTCGCAGCCAGCGCATTCAGCAATGTGGAGATCGCTATCCGCGTAAACTACTCGAACCCGCCCGCCCACGGCGGATTGATCGTAAAAACCATCCTGACCGACACCGCGCTGCACCAACAATGGGTGAACGAACTGGACGGCATGCGCAACCACATCGCAGCCATCCGCACCCGCTTCGTCACCGCGCTGGCGGATCATGGGGTTCCCGGTGATTACTCGTTCATTTCACGCCAGAAAGGCATGTTTTCATTCAGCGGCCTGAGCGACGCCCAGGTGAAGTTCCTCAAGGAAAACAAGAGCATCTACATCGTCGGCGGAGGCCGCATCAACGTCGCCGGAATCACCTCCCGCAACATGGAATATCTCTGCACATCGATCAAGGAGGCGATGGAAATTCGGTAATCCACGTCGCATCACTTGCCGAGCACCCACGCGATGTGAGGCGTGTACAAATCCGGCTCCAATAGGAACGAGTCGTGCCCCTTGTCCGAGTGCACGGTGATGTGCATGACATCCACCTTGGCGTTTTCCAAGTGCTTGACGAGTTCCGCTTGTTCTTCCGGATAAAAGCAGAAATCCGAGTCGATCGAGAAAACCAGCCACTTTTGCCCTGCGAGCCGCGCACGTTCCAAAAGATCCGCCGGAGTTTCGGCGTCGCCCTCCGAGGTGGCGTCATAACGCGACCAAAGATCGATGATGCGAAGGTAGGTATTCGCATCGAAACGACGAACGAACTTCTTCCCCTGATGCAGCATGTAGCTCTGGAACTGGTCGCGCACCCGATACCAGGCAAGCACGTCGTCCGGTTGGACTACGTCCTGGCGCGCACGGTGCTCAATGGCATCCAAATGCACGAAGGTCTTGTGGGAAATCATGCGGGCAAGCGCCAAGCCATACAACGGAGCCTCCGCGTCGTAATAATCCCCGCCATTGAAATATGGGTCGTTTTCGATCGCCAGAATTTGCTCGAAAAGGATCAGGCGATTGAGCACCGTGGTTTTGTAGCCCGAGCCGATGCTGATCACATTGCGCACCCGCTCCGGAAAACGCGTGGCAAAGGTGAGCGCGATCAATCCACCTACCGATGGACCAACCACGGCATGAAGCGCGTCAATGCCAAAATCGTCGATCAAACACTTGAACATCTCCACTTGGTCCGCCGCAGTCACCGCAGGAAAAGTCGAACCCCATGGCTTGCCGGTCGCCGGATTTACCGAAACCGGACCCGTGCTGCCATAGCATCCACCAAGGTAGTTCGCGCAGATGATGAAATACTTGTCTGTATCGAGCGGTTTACCGGAGCCGATCATGTCCTCCCACCATCCGGCATGAAGTTCCTCCTGCCACAACGCGCCCACACCCTCGATGCCGGGGTTGTAGCCTGCGGCATGATGCGACCCTGAAAGCGCGTGGAAAAGAAACACCGCGTTGGATTTCTCCTCATTGAGCTTCCCCCATGTTTCATAGGCAATCCTGACGCCGGGCAGCACTCCGCCATCGCGCAATCTCACCGGGTTTTCCGGGCTGCCGGTTTCAAAAAATCGGGTATGGGTCTCGGCGGACATGGGCGGACACTATCGCCCAGCCCCCGCCAGCGCAAGCCAGTCCCGTGATGATCGAAAACTTTCCGTATTTTTATGAGGAGACCTGTTGCAATCCCGGATAAAGCTGTTATCGCTCTACGCAATGGGCTGCGGATTGCCTCAACTCGAATTCAGATGGACCTCCTGGTTGAGGGTTTTCAAGGCCCCGTCCCCTGTCCGCACCGAAGCTGTTAGAGAGGATGGCGGGCTCACCGCGTGGTGCTCGGAAGCCTCTTCCAACCTCTTCTTGCCGGAACTCGCCCGCAAAGTGCGCGTCACCTGGAACCCGCGCATGCAGACCACCGCCGGCCGCGCATGGTGGCCGGACCGCGCGATCGAACTCAACCCGAAACTCCGCGAGTGCCCGCCCGAAGAGCTCTGGCGCACGCTCAAACACGAACTCGCCCACCTCGTCGCCTACGAACGATGCGGACGACGCCGCATCGAACCCCACGGCCCGGAGTGGAAGACCGCCTGCTCTGATCTCGGTATCGGCGGCGAGCAACCCTACCACACGCTGCCCTTCAAACGCCGCCGCATGAAGCGCAACCACAGCTACTTCTGCCCGCATTGCTTCACCGCCATCCACCGCGTCAAACCCATCCGCCGCGCCGTCGCCTGCTATGATTGCTGCCGCAAGTTCAACAACGGCGCATACCACGACCGCTTCAAGCTGGTGAAAAAAAAGGCGGAGTGAATCTACCTCACTTCAATATCCTCACGCGGTCGCCGACCTGGGTGACACCGAAGAGCTTGGAGGCATTGGCGGCGGGGACGCGGATGCAGCCGTGGGATGCCGGGTAGTCAGGAACCACGCCCTGATGCATACCGAAGTCCGCGCAGCTCAGACGTTGGAAATACGGCATGCTGGCGTGGTAGAGCGTGGACGTCCAATCGCGGTGTTTGTTAGTGATCACATATTCGCCGGCCGGGGTGGAAAATCCGCGCTTTCCGGTGGACACCTTGGTTTTGAAAATCTCCTTACCCTCGTGATCGAACATGACCGCCTTTTGCTGGGACAAGCTGATCTCGATGATGCGGTCCTCATGATAGGGATCCTGCCCGAGAAGCAAGCGCATCATACGGACGTCGCCACGGTTGGCCGCAAAATTGATCGCCCACATACCAGGAGTGCGCGTCCGGGGAGTTTTTTTTGCACCCGCCTGTATGAGATAACGCGCGATTTGGATATTTCCGACATCCGCCGAAGCCATCAGGAGGGTGGGATTGCGGTCCATTTTCAGCATCCAGCGCATGGCACCCGGGCGGAACAAACGGAAGAAGGCGGGCGATACGGGCTGGGAAAACGGGGCGTTAGGATTGCCACCGGCATCTAGCAGGTGTTTAACGGTGAGCGGACAGCCCATGGCGACGGCGAAGTGCAGAGTGGATTGACCTTCCGGGATAGCGAGCTTCGGATCGGCGCCGTATTCGAGGAGTTTTAACGCCACTGCATCGTGTCTCAGGCGGATGACCGTGCTGAGCGGGGTGTCCTTGCTAGGGAAGCGGGTGCTTGTCGGCGAGGCTCCGCTGGCAAGCAGGACTTCCACGAGTTGAGAGTCCCCTCGATCGCAAGCGATCCAAAGTGCCTGTCCGGGCGGACATCCGTAGTCGAGCAGGAGTTTGACCAGACCTGTCTGGCCGGTGCGTGCAGCAATCTCGACCATGGAAGATCCTGGGCGGGCCGGACTGGACGGTCTGACACCGTGAGAGAGAAGGATGCGCATTTTCCGAATGTCCCGCATTTTGAAGGCCTTCCAAATCCAGGTGTCCCAGCCGCCAGTGGGAGCTTTGATTCCGGATTGCAGCAATGCTTCAAAGTCGGACGGATCCGGTTGATCAAACGATTTTTGCAGCGGGCTGATCGTCTCGCTGTTACCAGAGAGACGAGAATCCGTGCCGATATCGCGGATTGTCTGCGACTGCACGATATCGCAGGACACCAGCATCCATGCGGCGAGAAAAAACGCAGTTCCACGGCTCGTGATTCCGTAGCAGATATTCAATCTCCAAGTCATCGTCAGCGGGGGGGTATCAGGGGGCAGTCGGCGCGTCGCCGACCTCGCGGGAGAGCATCTCGTTGAGTTCCTTGGCCTGGCGGATCAGCTCCTCACGGGAGGTTCTAATGGCATCCCTCACAATGTAGTATTCCGCGCGTGTCCGCGCTGCCCGTTCGAAGCTACGCACGGTAGAGACCACATCCCGTGTTTGATCGATCAGTGTGCGGTCATTTTTATCTGCATAGCGCTCGATACCATCAATACCAGTGCGGCATGAGTCGTAGGTGGCTCCTATCTTCGAGAGAGCCGAATCGCTCAAATCATCATCAGGATTTTCGGAAATCCAAGCCATCGGTTCGACCGCCTGTCGCAGCTTGCTGGCAAGCACTCTCCGCACGATCAGAGTGGGACGCTTGCCCTCGGCCTGAAGAAGGAGCATTTTAGCGGATAGATGATAGGGAACATCCTGCGAGACCTCAGCGAGCCGTTGACGAACGAAGGGATTGGCGATGTATTGGCGGATTTCCTGATTCACGGACTTATCGCGGATTCCCCCAAATTTCTGTATGGTGGCAGCAAGCGAGGCGTCCGGATTTTTGGCTGCCAGAGCGAGCAATTGTTTAAAGTCCGACGCGAGCAAAACTTCGTATTTCATGAAAAACGACGGATTTTCCATGGCCAGCATTGAGGGCATCAGAATGGCGGCCTCGGCAGGCAGGATGAGCCGTCCGCCCTTGCCCTTCTCCAGTGCCTCGATCTGACTCCAGAATCCCGATGAGAGCTTGTAGGTTCCGGATTCATCGATTTGACCGATGATGATCGCGGCGGGTTCGACGCCGGTCACCGCGGCTCCAGCCAGAACGCCGGCGGCAGCACTCACGGACTGACGTTTACTGGACAGGATGGATTGCTCGAGGTCCTTACTGGTGATGATCACCTGCATGCCGTTGGGCAGGGGGCTGTATTGTTTTGCGAGGAGATTCCGGAGTATCCAGTTGGTTCTGGAAAACAACTCCCAGCTTTCACCGGCACCGATCGAGATCGCGAATCCGGAATCTTCGAGTTTTTTGATCGACATCGAAAGGGATGCGGGAGCGAGCACCCACTTTGGAGAATCATTACCCCCTTCATTCTTCCACAATACCGTCTGCACTTGGGCGGAATCCAAAGTAGGCCTGCTAGACGTGGGACGCGGATTAGGCGGTTTTTCCCCGTTGCCTTTGGGGTTGTCAACGTGTGGGGTGTCGATATGAGCGATCGGCTTATGATCTTCGAAGAATGAAACCGCGGCAACCCAACCCGTCCAGGCACCCTTTTCTCCAGCTCCGCGCAGGGTGTCGGCCTTGGGGTTTTTTGGGTCAGAAACGATGATGACGTCCTTCAGACAATCCGCTAGAGCCCTCCCCTGAGTGCCGGCATCCGGGGTTTCCAGCCATTCGATCAACTGCCAGATCCGCGCCCGGGTCTTTTCGAGCATGTCTCCGAATGATCGTGGTTCATGGCGGTCTTCCTTGTACTCCACAACCATTTCCCGGGCCTTGCCATTTGCTGGGTCGAGAGCCAGGGACAAGGCCAACATTTGCGCGGCGGCACGGCGCTCCGCCGCGGATTCCGCAGGCAATCCCCGCGCCAATATTTCAAGTTGGTTGGAAAGCCCGGTGATCGCCTCCTCATCCAACGGCACCTTGTCCCGCCGGAAAGCCACCGGCCCTTCGGCAGGAGGAACGAATTCCCCGGCCAACAGCGCCGGGGCCGCAGGCCCAAGCATGGCTGCCACCCCAAGAAGTATTCCCAATATCGGTTTCATGCTTTTTTCCTACCTTGCTCGTCTCCTTCCCACAAGCCAACATTGCAGAACCACAAAAAAATTCACAGACTGCCCGCATGGCAAGCTCCCAACCCCAACTTGAAACGCGAGAAGAAGTGATGTTTTTCGATACCGATTGCGGTGCCGTGGTCCACAACCTCGCCTACCTCCGCATGATTGAAACATGCCGCACCCGCCTCGCCGCGATGATGGGCATGGACCTCAGGGCCATGTCGGAAACCCGGGTTTACCCAGTCGTTACCCGCACCGAGATCGATTACAAACGCCCGGCGAAACTTGGCGACTGGATCACCATCCGCGGGCGTCTGGATGAATTGGCGCGCGCCCGTTTCTGGTGCGCCTTCGAGATGATCCGTGAGTCGGACGGAGCCACGCTGGTCACCGCGCGGCAGTGCCTCTCGCTGGTCGCAATGCCGGAGGGGAAACCGCTGCGCTTGCCACCCGATTGGGCCGAAAAGTGGGGCTGAAAAAAAGTTCAGGCATCCTGACGCCGTTTCATTACACCCATCGCACCGACCAACAGGCAGAGCAGGACAGCGAACCATGTGAATCCTCTGTCGGAACGTTTCAGGTCAAGTTCAATCGACATCGGCCGGTCGCCATCCACCTGCATGCTGCGGTCGAAACTCAGCACGGTGCCGCGTTCGGGCAGAACGACTTCAAGTGCGGCGGGCGCTGGTTCGGCGGCGAGCTGCTGGGCGACGATACGGTTGGCTATTTCCTTGAGTGCGGTGTTTTCATCCGCGGTGTTTCCCTCCAGGAAACGTTTGAACTGCTTGGGGTCGTAGTTATAGGCACCGCGCAGCACCGGGTTCACTTCCGCCGCTCGGTCGAGTTGTGGATTCTGCGCCTGCTGCTGGGTGGAAATCCGATTATCTAACACCACCTTCTGACGACGGGTGTTGAGGCCGAGCACCGCCTGCTCGGTCTTGAGTTCTCGGAGTTGAATGCGGGCGTCTTCTCCGGATGCCGCATCGAGCTGACCGTTGCGCACCGCGTTGCCGAGCGCGAGTCCGGCTTTTTCCTGGTCCCCTGCTACGAGGTAACCGTTAGCCTGATCCAGCAAGGCCACCGCGCTCTTCGCATCGCTCTCGCGTTTCCCCTTCACAAACGATTGATAGTCCTCAAGCCGGAACGAGCCCATGCTTTGTTGCGCCTTGAGATCGAAATCTCCACTGTGACCGGCCAATTTCCATCCTTCCGGCACGAGCACGCGCCATGTCAGGTTTTCCATCGGCACATCTAGCAGCGGGCCTTCGATGCGACCGCCCTTGCCGATCACTGCGGAATAGACAAAACGAACGGATGTCGGCATCCCGGCTTCCGGTGACGGAAAAACATGGAACAACCAATCGCCACCTTCGCGAACAAGCGCGGCAGCTTCATCGTTCACGAACACATTGAACAATCCCGCTTTTGTCGGCAGCTTAAGACGCAGCACGCCTTTTGCCAGCACCCGCATCTTCAGATCAACGGCAGTTAGAGATTCGCCACCCGGTGATAACAAAGTGGTGAGCGAGCCTTGGGAAACCCGGAGTTTGCGCAGATCCGCGAGCTCGTGGCGCTTGAGCACCACCGGCAGCGGGCCTTCGGAATCCGCAACACGAAATGCCATGGCGGGGGCCAAGGTGCCCGAGGGACGGCCGACGGTGGATTGCACCACCGACCAGTCAGTGCGCTGCCAACCGCGCGGCAGGTTACCGGATTCCAATTCAAGACGGCCACCGGCACGAATCGCCGCGAAGTAAGTGAGCTGCCTTACGTTTTCCAACATCACCGGTTCTATCAACTCACCGGAGACTCCGGCATTCGGTCGTTGGTATTCCAGCACGACATCCGTCTCACCGACGATCCCGCGTTGAAAGCGGATTTCCCACAACCCCTTTTCCCCCTCCACGGCAACCATGTCCGCCACGGCGGGTCCGGTGGCGCGCACGGTGTCGGCGGACGTGCCGTCCAGTCCTGTAATCTTGATACGCTGTGATTTAACAGCGGCGTTTTCAATCTTGTATCCGATATGGACGCGGGAAAGCAGCTGCCCCTCGCGAATTGTCGCGTCATGGAAAACCCGCGCGGTCACCCATGGGTCGAGGCGGCTGATGGAAAGCCCGAGCGCCGAATCTCCGACCAACATGCGGTAGGCCAGGGCACCCGGCCTTGCTGCGGCTTTGGCGGCTTCCTTCGGTCCGTCGGCCAGATCGCGTGGCGCGAGTTGTGAGATCTTGCTGCGGAACACCACACCCACCTGGAGCCCTCTTTCGGGAACAACTGTTAGAGTTCCGATCTCACGGGACGCCCCGCGCAACGTGACACGTGGCACCATCCATTTTTCCTGCGCACCGGTCGGGCGTCCGGTTAGAGTGATGCTGTAATCGCGCCGGCCCATCGTCCTTCCTGACAGATGCAGCGTGACCACGCGCCTGCCATCCACCTTGGCTTCAGTCCAGTGGCTGAGACCCTGACCGGTGGCGCTTTCGATTTCCAATCCCTCGGGGACATCGAGTTCCAGACGGAACACACCGGAGCGAGTGATCGTAACAGCCAGATCCGTGGCCACGACCAGTCGGTCTTCACCGAGCGAAACGAGTTGCCATGATTCCGCGCGCAACTCCGGAGCCACCGCCGTGACCTTGACCTTGGCTTTCACCACGCCGGTTCCATAGCGGAAAGCATGCTGGAGCAATGCCAACGCTCGTCCGTCCTTATCGCGAGGCAGCAGGCTGTTGTTAAAATCCTCCGAATTGACCCGTGAAAGCCCTTCGACATCCACCTTCTCCGGTTGCACTTCCTCACCAAAGGCGAGGGCCATGAAACCCACCTCGCCTGCCGCGCCATCGACGCGGATAGGATCAAGCACGAGTTCCACCGGCAAGGCTCCGGCACCACGCTGGGTTTGGACGGTTAGAGAAAACGCCTGGTTCTGTGCGGGCTCCACCGGAATCCGGAGTTCCCGCTTGGCGGGATCGAAGCGCCATGATCCCACCGGACCGTCGCCCACATCGCTCACGGTGAATCCATCCGGCACTTTCAACGTCAGGGATGTCACGCGGCCTTGGGCCGGGCGGATATTGACCAGATGCCGCCCGTTCACCACACCCGGGCCGGGGAGGAATAAATTGGAGACCTCCGCGAAAAACTTCGTTTCCTCGGATGCGGCGTCACGTTGTTTGGGACGCGCCATGATGGTTGCGGCATCCGCTGGACCGAGCACCAATGTCGCGCCGCTCTGATCGGGTTTCAGTCCCGTTAGATTGATGGTTTTGGCGGCATTCGGGCTGAAAAATTCCCATCCACCCTGGTCCCACCTCAGCGTCACACGCCGCATGGCCGCCGGTCCTCCGGGAACCAGCCAGCCTTTGATCGGATCGGCCAATGGCATTTCAAATACCGCCTTGCCTGCTGCTTTTCCGGAAGTTTCCATCACCACCCAATAGGAGTCGGCATCATCTGATTTCGCCTTCACCACATGCAGGCCGGCACCTTCGAAACTGCTCAACACCGCAGGCTCGCTCATCAGCAGAAACCGGTCACCGGCCTCACCACGCAGCGCCACATCCACCGTGCCGTAAAGCCGTCCGTCGCGGATTTGCCAATCATGTACCATCGACTCCGCGGGCTTGGCGGGTTGAAGGGTTTCCGCACGCGCATCCCACGGCGACATTATCACCCACATCGATACCACGGCCGTCGCCACGGCGGATTTTGCCTTCATAAACCCACGCGTTGTCGAGATCACGCGTGGCAACCACCATGCCATTCCCACCAGCGCCACCACCGCGAAAAACAGCGGAGCACCACCGCAAATGGACAGAAACGCGGAAATCACCAGCACCATTCCACAGGCCATCCACCACCGGTCTTTCCTGACAAATCCAATCACGCTGATTATGAAACCCAATGAGCATCCCAACCAGACGCCCCATCCCGTGCGGGCCGCCCAAACCGACAGATTACCGAGCTTCACCGTCATCTCCCGATCCGCCGCCACCACCGGTGCCGCATATTCCAACACCGCGGATCCGGCCCGCATCGTCGAGATTGCAAAAAAACCGGTCCACACCGCGATCACCACAAAGACAATACCGCACGCCAACGATATGACATTTCTAACACTCGAAGCATTTCCTCTCCCGACGACCAACGCGGCGAGACCGGTAAGCAACAGCGCCGCGATTCCGCCCGGGTTGCGGGCCAGCCACTCCCATCCGCTTTCGGCAAGCACCGGTCTCACCAAATCCGCCGTGCCACCGCGCGGGACAAGCTGCCTGCCCTCGTCACCGGTAACCGTCCACTCCCCGATCACCACCGGCGCGTCCAACCGAGGTGCCGTTAGAACAGGACGCGTCGGGCTCGCGGAACGCGCACCGTAGCGCAGCGAAACTTCCACCGCCTGGTTCGGATCCAACCGCGCAGGCAGCGGCACCAGCGTGGAACCCCCATCCGCACGGGCATTGACGGATTCGCCGTCCACCTTGGCTTCCCACAATACCGCGCCCTGCGGAAACACCATGCGTAACGCACCGCGACCTCTCGTTTTCACGAAAATCCTTGCATCCGTCACCCACTGGCCGTCACGGGAAACCCGGCTGGAAAGCTTCTGGAAATCGACGACCTGGCCCACGGTTTCACCTGGCTCGAACCACTTGATATTCATGGCGATCTTGAAATCCCGCGCTGTGTATTGCCACACCCCGAGACAAGGCGCGGAACTCAGCAAGCGGAACTCCGCCGGCAGCTCGCTCGGATCGATCGCGAGCAAGGCGCCTTCGCTCGTCGAGTCGTGATTCACCTGCAGCGGACTCACCACCTGGACAAAGCCGCGCTCACCCTGCACACCTAACGGTTTAACCTCACCGGGCGAAAGCTTGCCGCCCAGCGAGTTCATCGGCTGCTCGAAAGTGAGCAGCACCGTGCCCGTGCCAAGCACCGGACGCGAAAGCGGAATGATCACCGTGTTACCATCACGCCGCCAATCGCGGCCGACATTCTGCCCGGTGACATCGATGTTTCCGATGCTTTCCGGAACGGAAATCCTCCACTCCGTGGCGGGCGCTCCGACCACGAAAAAGTTCATCAGGACACTGCCATAAGCGGCACCTGCCTTGAGCGAATAAAGGTGGAAGACATCCGCCTGGATGCTCTGTCCTAACGACTCAACGATAAGACTTGCCGACCAGGTGTCCTCTCGCAACCGGAATGCCTGTTGCAGCCCGTTGGTTTTCTTCGGGAAAAACGTGACAGGCACCTCGGCCGTGCCGGTTGTCTTGTCCGGAATCAGCCGGTAACCAGCAGTAGCCACCGCACCGATGTATCCTCTGCGCGTCTTGACGCCGGGAAATCCGAGCGGTTGAAGCACCCACGTCCCGGACTTGGCGGCCTCGTTCTTTTCGAGCATCACGCTCACCAACTGGCGGTCCGACACGGCCCGTTTGAAGATGATTTTCAACCGCCGCATCCCATCCTTCACTTCGGTGGCAGGCATAAAATCCGCCACTTCCACACCGGTCACCGAGGCCACCGCGAGATCGGCCGGAATCTCGATTTCCCATTCGCGCAGCGGAGCCTCGCGGATATCAAGTTCCAGATCCGCCGATACCCGGCGGTCGGTCTCGGCCAGTTCATAGACTGTCACTTCGGTGAGACCTACCTCCGGCAACACCTGGTCCGCACGCACGTTGTAGGCATAGTCCGATGAAGGAAACCGATAGACAAACACCTGCCGGAGATTCTCATCGACACCACCGGGAAATTGACCGGGCGCAAGCTGGACGAGGCCTTTGGCATCCGCCACCTCGATCCTAACCGCTCCATCGTTGGCCACCCGCAACCACCCGCTGTGACGCAGCGCCCCGGTCGGCACCATCCGCAAGGCATCCGCCTTGACCGGGAACCCGCCCAGCGCGGCCTGTGCCTCGATCACGATGCGCTCGGCTCCTTCGATCGGGCGAGCCAGTTTCACATCGAGCGCTCGCTTTCCGGCAACGTTTCTAACAGACCATCCAGTCACTGTCTTTCCGGAAACCGAAAGCACCTCGGCGGGACCATCGAGCGCGAGCGAGAGTTCCGTGAGTTTTCCTTGCAGCACCCGCAGATCCACGACGGTCATCTGGCGCAGTAGTCCACTACCCACCCGCACGTCGGTGGTTTCGGTGCTGGAGAAAAACAGCGAACCATCAGCCACCTTGCCTGCGGGATGCCACGCCATTTCCGCATGACCGTTCGCCGGAAGAAATCCGCGCCAGTGATTGTCTCCGAATACCGGAACCACGGCCAAGTCCTTGTCGAATTCCACGTCCTTGGCAAGACCGCCAAGGATCACCGGAACCACCACACCGGCAGGCATATCAAATCCAAGCGTCCGCCAGTCACCCTGCCGCACGGTGGGAACCTCGAAGGTCAGGTCCAGCGGAAAATCCCCGGTGCGCTCCGCCACCAGATCATACGCCCATGTCTCGCCCGTTTTCCGCAGGGCCACGTGCCAGCCATCGCCGGAGACACCCTCCGCCAGCGCGGCTCCGCTTCCTAACAATTCAATCGCGGCCTTCACGCTCTTCGCGCGGACGGTGCCGGTTAGGCGAAATGAGACACTCGTTCCGTCTGCGGCCGATTTTCCAGTTAGAGAAACATTCAACAACTCAACATCGCGGGCGTCGGAATCGGACTTGGAGACGCTGATCTCTGCGACCGCCGTGGTCATGCCGACATAGTGTTTCACCGCCGCTTCCGGCTTTCCGAAGCCGCTGGCAACCGGCTTCTTTTCATCCGCCAAAGGAACCAGTCCGTCCGCGCGGGTGAGTTTTGCGTCCACACCCGGTTCGGAAACCAGCGTGACCGCCAGAGAAAATCCCACAGTACTTCCCGGCGCAGGAAGAAGCAGACCTACATTACCTTTGTCCACCTTCGCCCGGGTCGTCACCGTGACATGAAATCCATCGACCGCCTTGCCTTGGGTCAACACCGGGCGGATGTCTAGGAAACGAGCGCCTAGATCCCCAACTCTCACCGACCAATCGCGCAGGCCTGCACCGGTGACCGACAGCACATCACCAGGACCCGTTAGAGCGAGCGACAAGGTCTCCGGTTTGCCCTGTTGGATTTCAAAGGCAATTTCCTGTGTGCTGGTGACTTCTTCCAACGCCACCTTTGCCTTAACTTCCACCGAGGTGGAGAAAAACAACGGCGCTTCCTTGGCCGCCTCTTTCGGCACCTTGCCCCATGGGATGAGGACCATGCGCTCCTCGGGTTCCTGAGCGTGGAGGAAGGTGCTTGCAACAAGCAGGATGGCAGCGGTCAGTGTTTTCATGTGAGTCAGGCGTTGGGTTGAATCGTATCAGGCCGGACGTGGCCGTGTGTAAATGGTGTGTAAAAGAAGACTTCGGGCAGGAATGACCGGCTAGCGTTATGGCGCGGGCATCTTGCCCGCCGCCTATTTGGAATCCGGTTGGATTCCAGACCGCCATGAGGTTTCATTGTCAGGAATTTTGTTTTACGAAATGGTTTTCTCAAGACGGGTAGAAGCCTCCGGGCAAGATGCCCGGGCCACGGTCACTTGATCGCATCGATCACTTGCAGCATCTCGGAAGAGCGACCGGAGTTGCCATAGAAACGTTTAACATTGGAGCGGGAATCGGTGAACTGCTTGAAATCGATGGCTTCCGCAAGCGGTCCGCCTTTGAGTTTCTCGGCCGCCAACATCGATAGCACCGCCAACTGCATCGATGGCGTGGCGCGGTCGATGGCGGGGGCTTTGGAGTCATGCGGGATTGCCCAGGTGCGTTCGACCATTTGTCCTGCAGCGGTATCGCGGAAACGCACGCTCACCTCGCCGATCTCGCCGCTGCCGCCGGGGAGTGTCTCGACTTGATAGATAGCGACCCCGGCCTCTTCGGCGGCGAGTTCGGCGGCATCCACGGCGTCGTTGCGGAAGTCCTCGGTCTTGAGTCGGTCCTTTTCGAAGCCGATCAACTTGTATCGTGACACTCGCTCAGGATTGAAATGCACCTGCACCTTGACGTTCTCCGCCGCAGGACGGAAGGCACCGGCGAGTTGTTTGCCCAAATCCTGATCGTCCCCCTTGCCGACGACGTAATAGCGACCGTTGCCATTGCGGGCCAACTCGCCTAACAAATCATCGTTCAGCTCGTCCGCCGCGATGCCGGCGATATCGAAGGCGATGCCGCTCTGGCGCAGGGCCTTCACTTTTTCCGCGAGGCGCGCGGGATCGGCGTCGCCGAGGTTGGCCGCGCCATCGGTGAAAAGCACGATACGGTTCTGCGCACCGGGTGTTTTGTATTCCATCGCCTTTTTCGCGGCGAGGTTCATAGCCAACTCCAGGTTGGTCCCACCTTCGTTGGCCGCCTGATTCACCAGATCCTTGAGTTTCCCAGCTTGATCACCCATCATGCCACCTGCCAGCAGACGCGGAGTCCTTGCAAATCCGATCACAGTGATTTGATCGTTCTTCGTGAGCAGGCCGGCGAGGCTGGCAAGCGCCTTGTCCATCGCCGCATGGCGGTCGGCACGCACCATCGATCCGGATTGATCGACTAACAACGTGAGCCGAAGCGGTTGCGATGCAGAGCGCCCGGCAGCCGCGGTTTTCAAAGCGACCCGCACCAGATTTCGTCCAGGAATGACCGGATGGGTGGATTGCTCGATGTTGACGGCGACGGGTTGGCCATTCTGTGGCGAGGGATCGCCATAATCCACGGCATTATAAAACTGCTCCACCTTAATGCCTGCCGGATCAGGCCGCTCACCCTTGGCCAAGGCCGCCTGCGCAACCTTGAACGAGGCGTCGCTGATGTTGAGGGAGAACGTGGAATAGGGATCTTCTGAAGCGGAGACTTCCTCCATCAACTTGGTGAGGTCAATCTTGGGTTTCTCAGGCTCCGGTGCCTTTGTGGAGGAATGCAACTTGAGTTTGAGTTGTTGGAGAAGAGCCTGGTCTTTTTCAAAATCCCGCTTCGCATCCACATAGTCCTGAGCGTCGAGTCCGCGCTTGATCGCCGCTTCCCGGAATTCATCTTTACGCTTCTCCACCTCCTTGAGCCGGTTGTCGGCAAGATCCAACTGGGCATTAAGCGTTGCGCGCAGATTAACCACACCCTCGTCGAGTTGTTTTTTCAACGCTTCCGTTTGCGCAATCTGAGCCTTGAGGACTGGATGTTCTTTACCAAGTCCCTCGATTTTCAACTCCTCCAATTTACGCTGGGCTTCCTGATATTGCGGAAGCGTGTTGCGCACCACATTATCCGGCAGATCAAGACCCGAAGCATAGCTCATCAACTGATCTTTGTCATACTTTTGGAGACTCTTGACCTGACTCTGCAGTTGCATCCTATCCGACTCCAGTTTTTCGAATTCCTGAAGAGCACTACTCGCTCCCTTATCTCCATCGACATCGCTCTTATTATAATACGAATCGGCGCCCTTATAGATGATGCCTTTGGTGTTGACGATTGTAGCGAGCAATTTGCGGCGCTCATCGACTTTGTCTTCCTGCTCGCGGACGGCTTTGCGGAGAGAATCGGAATTACCGAGATCCTTACCGCGATAAAGATATTCGCTGGAATACCCGGCATGGAGTTCATATTCGACTTCGCCGGAATGCTTTCCGGATTCTGCCACCTTCGATGTCTCCACGTCGGCATCCTCCTTGGCAGGATCTGATTGACCGTCCTTCGAATCACTCATGAAGGAGGTCGGACTTTCAGGCGTTACAGGAGCAGCCTTTCCATCAGCGGCAGTCTGCGATGAAAGCGTCGGCGATTCATATTCCGTCGGATACTTGAATTCCCTGGTGATTTCGATATTCGCCTTCTTCCCTACCTTAAAAACAGGTGAAGAAGGCTCCGGGCAGGATGCCCGGGCCACCGTGGCGCTGGCATCTTGCCCGCCGCCTGCTTGATCCGCTTTTCCCGACTCGCCAGAAATGGGCGAGCCATAGTTAATCGTTCCATTAAAGTCATCGCCCACGCTGCGGGTGGTGATTTTTGGAACCTGCAATTCCTTCTGCTTATCCGATCTGTCTGAAAATAGTTTTCCCACCATCGGCACATCTCCAAAAATCGGGACTTTATCAGGGGTGGAGTCTTTTCCATTCTCCGCAAGCTCTCCGGTGAAACCCACCACATGATCTTGCAGAGTTCCCGCCGCTGTCGATGTACCACCGGCATAAGTGTTTTTACCGGAGAAATTGTGAAGCTTCATCGCATCGCTTCTGCCCGGGCGCGCAGTGCTATCAGAAAGTCGAGAATCATCATCACTCTGACGACCGTTTTTATCGCCTTTGCCGCCCCAACCTTTGCCGCGACCGGTAGCACTGCCCGAACTACCCAAACCTCCCGACATTCCTGGACCAGACAACGAGCTCAGCGCGGACATCTCACCAAAGTTCTCTCCCGGTTCCGGGATGGTGAAACTCGAACTGGCACCCTCGGCAAAAACGCGTTTCCCGGCGGGAGGAGGGATGATGCGGGCACGTGGGCTTCTGGCTGCAGGTTCAGCCGCAGCGATATCAGTTGGGGCAGGAGTCGCCGGGGCGGGAGTCGCAGAAGGAGCCGGAGCGCCAGGCGCGAAAGGATCCGCAGCAACCACTTCGGACTTCTCATCAGCGAAGGGGTCGGTAGAAGCGTCTTTGGAGGCCTCGTTTTCACGGAGAGTTAGCGTTGATGCCCCGCTTTTCTTTTTGGACGCCGCTATCGACGAGTGCCCGGCAGGTCCATTGACCGGAGTTTCCAGGCCGGAAACGATGATGGATCTCGGTGTGCCTTCGATGACTTCGGGAGGCAAGGGCGTGGTGAGGGGCTTGCTCTGCTTAGCCACATTGGCCTCGCGGCTGGGGACTTTACTTTTTAATTCCGACCTATCCGCCTCGCCACCGGCACCATAGGAGTAGCTGACATCTTCTTCATGATCCACGATGCTACCCCTTGGAGGCATGAAATCGACACTTTTTGCTGGCGGATGAATAGTTTGCGTAATCCAGATCGGGTGCACCAACTGCAGCACGACAATCGCCAACACCACACATGCGGCGATGGCAAAGAACGCCTTGAGTCCGGCGCGGCGAATGCGCTTCTCCTTCGCGTCCTCGATGCTCACGACTTTTTCCTGACCTAAAATTTCATCGAGCGGTTTACGTTTTTCCGGCGAGAGTTTCCAGCCGTCGTCGGCTTGGACGGCTTCGATGAGCAGTCCGTGAAGGGCTAACATGCGACGGCGGAAGACGAGGAGCTCCGGACGTTCCGCGCACAGACGTTCGAGTTCCGCGACCTCGAAACCGGATGCCTCGCCAAGCACCCAAGCCACAATACGGGCTTCGATCGGTTCGTCGCCGACGGTGGTGAATGGGGTGTCGTTGTTCATGGAAATTGCGGATGTTGGAATAAATCGAAACGCGGAGGCGCTGAGATCGCGGAGGTATTCGCTGAGTGGATTCTTATCTTGTGTCTTGCGTCTTGAAGTCTTGTGTCTCTCTCAGCCATCTGCGGATTCGATACCGAGGCGGCGGAGTGAGTCGGCTAGATTTTTGAGGGCGTGGTGGAGTTTGTAACCGACGTTGCCGACGCTGAGGCCGGTGCGTTGGCTGATTTGGTCGTATTTGAGGT
>CAIVKO010000148.1 GCA_903906515.1 Akkermansiaceae bacterium | reverse complement strand
GAACTTGTGGTTGCCCTCGCGTAGTGGCCACTGCAGGTTCGCGCCTTTGCCGAGCGCCGGCGCGGGTAGCCGATCGATCTCCTCGTAGGCGTTCTCGCCGACGTCGCCGATCCAGAGATCGCCGGTTACCCGATCAAACGAGCAGCGCCAGGGATTGCGGAGACCGTAGGCCCAGATCTCGGGTTTGGCATGGTTCCGGTGGACGAACGGGTTGTCTGGCGGGACGCGGTAGCCGGTCTCGGAGGATACGTCGATGCGGAGGATTTTGCCCAACAAGGTGTCGAGTGACTGGCCATTGCCCTTCGGATCATTGCCTGAGCCGCCGTCGCCGTTGCCGATGTAGAGCATGCCGTCCGGCCCGAAGCTGATCCAGCCGCCATTGTGGTTATCGAAGGGTTGATCGAATTGGAGCAGCACTTCGGCCGTGGCGGGGTCGGTGGCGAGGTGGTTTTGCGAGGTGAAGCGCGCGATGCGCGTGTGGCTTTCCTTGTCGGTGAAATTCACGTAAAACCGCCCGGTTTTGAGGAAATCCGGGGCGAATGCGAGGCCTAGCAGGCCCTGCTCGTTGCCTTTGCGACTGACGTCACGCACGATGTCGAGGAATGGTTCTTTTGCCCTTTCGCCGGTGGCCAGATCGACGATCCAGACTTTTCCTGCCTGCTCCATGACCCAGAGTTTTTCGGAGTTTCCGACCGGCATGCCTGCCCAAACCGGCCGTTCGAAGCCGGAGGCGACTTTTGTGACGCCGATTTTGGCATGGCTGCAAATGGAGGAGGCGGCGAAAACGATGCAAACTGCGGTGATTCGGATCATGGCGTGACGCTAGCAGTGATCGGGACGGTAGCAAGATGGATTAGGATGAGCTCGCTTCGAAATTTCACGCTCGCCTTGCCATGGAGGTCGGGACGCGTATCGTCGCCACGGTTTTTCATGACACCGTTTCTGCGTAAAATTCTGGGAATGAACTGGGTGCTCGTCCTTGTGATGTACGGGCTGCTGATTTTTGGTGTATTCATGATTGAGAGTGCCGCGCGGCACCTGCCGGTTTCCAAGGAGATTCTCAGTCAGTATGGCAGCGCGGGATTGTATTATGCGGCGCTGCAGAAGCGGTGGATTCTGTTCGGCAGCGTGGCGTATTTTGGTGCGGCGTTCATCGATTACCGGTGGATCCGTTGGCTCGGCATTCCGTTTTATCTGGGCAGTATGGTTCTGATGGGGATGGCGATGCATCAGGATGACTCGGTTCACCGGTTGACTTTATTTGGCCAGACGTTTCAACCGGCCCAGCTTGGGATTGCTTCCGGGATTCTCTTGATTGCGTGGCTGACCCAGAGTTTGCCGAAGCTTCACCGCTGGTTTGCTGCGCCGATCATGCGGATCGGGATCATCGGGGTGGTTTCGGCGTTGCCGTTTTTGATCGTCATGAAAATGGGAGACATGGGCTCGGCGCTGGTTTGGATTCCGGTGTCGATTGTGGCGCTTCTCATCGGCGGTGTGCCATTCCGGTATCTTTCCT
>CAIVKO010000147.1 GCA_903906515.1 Akkermansiaceae bacterium | reverse complement strand
CGTATCCTCGCCCGGACCAAGGAAGATCGTGTCCGCGTGTGCAGCCGCTTCATCCGGCAACGAGGTGACATGCAGGCCGCCAAGGCAGACGTGCGCGCCTTTTTTCCGATAGTGATCAGCATAGCGGTAGGCCCGCGAAGCGTTGGTGATGTAAACTTGGATCACCACAAGATCCGGCTCATCCGTCAGATCGAGGTGTTCGACGTGTTCATCCTGCAACGTGATTTCCGCATCGGCGGGAAGATAGGCGGCGAGCGTGGCGAGGCCCAGCGGAGGGAAGAGCGAATATTTGATCGGTCGGAAGAGCGGACTCCGCGCCTCGGTGAGCGCTGGCAGGATCATTTTGACTTTCATTGCGCGCAGACTCCTCGGATGTTGTGAAGTTATGATGAAGTGCGGATGAAATCGTAGCAATCCACGATTTGGCTGCGATCAAGCCCATGACCGCTTACAGAACGAGCGAAACCTTATGATCACTTCGGAGTTCAACACCCTGATGATCGCACGACTCATATGCATTGGCCTTTTGCTTTGCCCTGTATTGGTAGCTCAGACATCGGAAAACAATCCCCGCTTGAAAGCGGCGCTGAAGATCTATCCCGCAGCCGATGCGGACAAAGACGGCGTGCTCACCCTGGCCGAGGCCATGGCATACAAGGTGAAACGAACAGGTCAAACCGATCAGGAACATGCGCAAGCCACGCCCGCACCGGTTGGTGGCGAAAGGCAGGTGTATAAACAAGTCGGTGATACCAGGTTGTCGCTCTATGTTTACAAGCCTGCAGGACACAAGGCTGATGCGAAGACACCCGCCATCGTGTTCTTCCACGGTGGCGCCTGGAAAGCCGGCAACCCGTCCCAATTCGAGCGCCAGTGCAAATACTTTGCCAGCCGCGGAATGGTTGCGGTGACTGCGCAATATCGGCTGACATCGCAAAATCAGGTCAAGGTCGAGGATTGCATCGAGGATGCCAAGTCGGCGATGCGCTGGGTGCGCGGACATGCGGCGGAGCTTGGAGTGGATCCGGACCGGATTGCCTCGGGTGGAGGATCGGCCGGAGGGCATTTGGGGGCTTGTGTGTCGGTGATCGATGAGTTTGATGCGAAAACCGACGATCTGAATGTGAGCGCGAAACCGAATGTCATGGTGTTGTTCAATCCGGCGCTGGCGCTGGCACGCGATCCGCGGATGTCGGAGATTTATCTGGCAAGGATCAAAGCCGATATGGACGCCAAGAATCTGCGGGGCCCGCGGGAGAAAGTGTCACCCCTGACCTACGCATCCAGCAAGCAGGCGCCATGCATCATGTTTTTCGGGACAGACGATAGTTTATTGGAGGGTGCCGAGCTCTATCGAACCAATTCAGTCAAGGCCGGGAACTCTTGTAGAATCGTGACCTACGTAGACCAGGGGCATGGCTTCTTCAACCTTGGAAAATACTACGACCTGACCCTCGCCGAGGCGGACAAGTTCCTGGTTTCACTTGGCTGGTTGCCGGCGAAATAACCCTGATGGAGAAAATGTTCCTTAGCCTATCTGGGATTATCGACCTCCGGAAATACAAGTCGCCCGTTGGTGGTCGTACCGCTGGTGAAAGGAAAAACCACGTTTGATCCGCAAGCTTACGGCGGGTATGCGTTGATTTTAAAGGTGGATAACAGCGCGGTCTTATTGCCCATCGAATCAGACGGACGGGTCTTGATCGACGGGAAGGATATTTTCGATCCCACCCAGCCGTTCTGGGAAGGCAAGGTTCCGCCGGTAAAGTGGCCGGAGTGACAGGGAGAATATCATCGTCTATCCCCCCGCCGTCCCGGCACCAGACAAGAATTTTGCATGAATGAAAACCGAAGTGATTTCGTCTCTCGGGGATGAAGAAACTATCGGTTGCCATCATTGGGGTGCTTGTGATGCTCATGGGTGCTGCGATTGCGGCAGAACCGGCCAAGGATCTTGATCCACGTGTGGCGGTAAAGCTGATCGCCATGAAAGCGAGCGTGCCGGAGAACGCGATTGAGATTCCGTTCATCATCGATGGCAAACTGGGGAGCGAGAAAGGGTTTCAGGCGAGCTATGCGCGTCGGGTTGCGGCAATCCATGCAGTCAGGAAGGAAGGTGGCAGCCAAAACCGGGTCCTGGTGTTCTACGATTTTCTTTGGAACGAATCGCTCGGTTGGTTCATGTGGGAATCCCAACCCGAGCGGACCGGTGAAGCCGTCTACATCTGGAGCGAGAACAAAGGATATATCGTCAACCGATGAGGCATCGGTTACCTGCAAAAAAAAGGATTGTAGTCTTGCGTCTTGAAGTCTTCTGTCTTTCCTAACTGACTCACTTCGTGGTTTTCTATTTTCCCGAGTCAGGCATACTCCGGGAGAGCACACGTCATTTTGTCAGATCCCATATCACATCCCACCACGCCCGTTCCTTGGTTGCTGCGCATCCCGGAGGTTTTAATAGATTCCGAGACAGAAATCCTGCATGCGCTCCAGGCCGTGATGGTCAAGAGACTGGGGCGGGATTATGGCTTGGTTCGTTGCGCCGATCCGGAGGCAATCCACGGGCAAGGCGTATCGAAGTTCGTCTCATGGAATCTGCCAGTGCATCATTGCTGGCCGTGCAATCCGCAGGAGACGCCGGGGTTCATCGAAAAAGCGGCGCAGGCACTGGTGAGGAAATTTGGCGACGCACATCCGCAGGCGCTCATGATCGGCGCGCTCGATGCCGGGTCATCCAACCGCTATTACCGCACACTTGCCTCCAATCTCCGGGGGCGGGCGCTCCAGATTTTTCCATCCAACGTGTGTGAAATCCGCGACGCAGAAGAGCAAGCACCCGAGTTACCCACATTGTTTTGCCTGATCGGCAAAGAAGGTTTGTTCTGTGGCCTGCAAAGCCCCCGGTCATGCGGTGGATTCCATCCAGGCGGTACCCGCTTCATTCGCCAGAACACGCCAGAGACCATCAGCCGGGCGGGCGCGAAAATCGCCGGCGCGCTTCACCAACTCCGTCTCTATCGGCCGGTCCCTGCCACGGGTGCTAATTGGTTGGAACTCGGTGCCAGCCCCGGCGGCATGACCGCGGAGCTGCTAAACCGCGGCTATCAAGTCACTGCCGTGGACCGTGCTCCGTTAGATATACGATTGAAGGGCGCGGCCGGTCTGCACGCCGTGATTGGCGACGCCACATCCTTCGAACCTGCCAAGGGCGAATGGTATGATGCGATCCTTTCCGACATGAACGGCGACGCTCTCGACTCGATCAAACGGGTCGTGCGCCTGTGTTCCAACCTCAAACCCGGGGGGTTGGTGGTTTTCACCCTCAAGACCGCAGGTGTGACAGGTTATGACGCACTCAACATGCTGGAAACATCGGTGGTTTCGGCGGCGGCAGACGCGAATTTGGATAGAATCGCCGGGGTTCATCTCGCCTACAACCGGCATGAGTTTACTTTATTTTTCGAGCGGCGGGTTTCTTTGTAATCCCTAACGACTTCAGGCGAAAACACTCGCGAGTTCTTCAGATGAAAGCACCCGCCAGTCTCCTTCTTCCAGATCATCGGGCAGGGCGAGGCTGCCAATGGAGATGCGCTTCAATGCAACGACATGGTTTCCGGCGGCGGCGAACATGCGACGCACCTGATGGTAGCGACCCTCGTGCAAGGTGACGAGCGCCTCCTTTTCACCAAGCGCTTCGAACTTCGCGGGCAGCAGGGGTTTCGACTCGTTGTTGAGCACCAGATCCCCGGACGAGAAAAGCGGACCTTCGTGTCCCTGCAACGGGCGGTCCAACACGGCATGATAGACTTTGAGGCAACCCGACTTCGGGTGAATGATGCGGTGGAGCAACTTGCCATCGTCAGTTAGAAGAATCATACCAGTGGTGTCTTTGTCCAGACGGCCCACCGGATTGAGACCGGGATTACGATGGGCGAAACGCTCCGGCAAAAGATCGTAAATAGTCGATCCCGGGTCCTCGGAACTGCACGTGTATCCGTCCGGCTTGTTGAGGATGATCGTCAGAGGAGACGGCGGGTCGAGGGGTTCTCCCCGGAACAAAATTTGGTCGTGCGGTGGCAACCCGCCTTCTCCGAGCACGCTGCCGGCTTCATCGGTGACCGCGCCGGTGCGGATCAGGCGCTGAACTTCCTTGCGGGAGCCATAGCCAAGGTTGGCGAGGAGTTTGACGAGTTTCACAAAGAAAAGGTGCTGGAACGGACCACGCTTGGCAAGAAAAGGTAGGGACAGAAAAGTATAGAGGTAGGAACGAGGCATTGGATTTCCTCGCTTCTACCGATGGTTCGGACGGACGTCTGGATCATTCGTTTTCGCTGGGTGTGGTGAAGTCGGCGGAGTGAATGGAAAACTCCGCGAGTTCCTCCACCTCGCTTATCGACGAGACGTGGCAAAGTTTGAGGCGCAAGCATTTGGCACCGGGAAATCCCTTGCAATAGGCCATCAAGCGCGATCGCATGCCGGTGAGTGTTTGTTTTTCGTTACCACCCCGACCGCTTGCCACGGCGAGGTGGCAATGTCGGATGACGAGCTTCCAGCGCTCTTCAAGATCGATTCCTGGCGTTTCTACTCCGGTTTGGAGAAAGTGTTTCGCTTCGCGGAACACCCACGGGTTATGCATGGCCGCTCGACCGATCATCACGCCGGCCACTGCGGTCTCGCGTTTCCTCCGCATCACGTCCGCACCACAGGTAATATCCCCGTTGCCGATGACCGGAATCGATATCGCGCGGGCCACCGCATCAATCACTTCCCAATCCGCCTCGCCACCATATCCTTGCGAACGCGTGCGTCCGTGCACAGCGATCGCCGCCATGCCGCAATCTTCGAGAATTTTCGCCACCTCCACCGCGTTCACCGATTTTTCATCCCAGCCGATGCGCATCTTGGCAGTGACCGGAACCTGATCGCCCACCGCGCGGGCGACAGCCGTCGCCACATCGGTTAGAATCCCGCAATCCCGAAGCAACGAAGAGCCGCCGTTTCTGGCCACCACCTTGTTCACCGGACATCCGAAGTTGATATCAATGAAGTCCGGGCGTTTCCAATCGATGATTTTTTTCGCCGCCTCGCCCATCCTGCCGCCATCCGCGCCAAACAACTGAACGCCCACCGGCCGCTGGGCCTCGGTAAATTCCGTGTATTTCCGCGTGCGGTCGTCCGCTTGCATGATCCCCTCCGCAGAGACGAACTCGGTGACCATCACATCCGCCCCCAGTTCCTTGCAGATCTGGCGAAACACCAAATCCGTTACCCCGGCCATCGGCGCGAGGTATAGCGGAAAACGGCCATCGGTAAACCATGCAAGCACAAGGCAAGCTACAATCGACCGCCGCGACACGTCCATCCCTAATCCAGCAGGAATATCCCTTGTAAATTTCGGGAATACCAGCTCCCCTCCATGCATCATACCCGAGCAGATGAGCGAGTTCGAAGAATTGGTCGATGCCCATTACCAAGCGTTATACCGCTTTGGTATGTCGTTGACGCGCGATTCCGACAAGGCGTCCGATCTGGTGCAGGAGACATTCTGCATCTGGGCGGCCAAAGGCAATCAACTGAACGACCGTAGCAAGGCGAAAACCTGGTTGTTCACCACGCTTCATCGTGAATTCCTCAATCAACGGAGGCGATCCGCGCGGTTTTCGGACGATCCGATTGATGAAGAAGTGGCCGCAGGAGAAATCAGCCCGCAGGAGGATGCGGAGCGCCAGATGGACGGACAACGCGCACTTGAGTTGTTAGGTGCCCTAGAGGAAAGCTATCGGGTTCCACTGGCACTGTTCTATCTTCAACAACACAGCTACAAGGAGATAGCGGAGATTATCGACGTCCCGATCGGCACCGTGATGTCACGACTGTCCCGCGGCAAGGAAATGCTGCGGCGCAAGATGACAGCGGAAGCATCCAGCGCACCAAAAAACATTCTGCACATTCAAAACGGAGAGGTCACCCAACGCCATGGATAAGGAACAGGCAAGGTTCATCCTTCACAGCTTCCGGCCGGATGGAGCGGATGCGAATGACCACGACTTCGCTAAGGCACTCGCATTGGCCATGGAAGACCGCGAGCTTTGCGAATGGCTGGCCAACGAACGCGCATTTGATGCGGGCTTCGCCAAAGCACTAGCCACGGTGGAGCTTCCGGAAGATCTAAGGCTGAACATCATCGGGTGTCTCGCTGCGGAACGTGGAGGAATCCCACAGGCCGACGACAATCTGGATTGCGCGCTGATTGGCGCGGTTTCACTAATCCAGGCACCGCCCGAATTACGGATGCAGGTCCTAACCGCCATGGAACGGACCTTGACAGCACGAGTTCCAAGGAAACCTTTTCTACAACGGCTGACCATGCCGCTTGCAGCTGCCGCGGGTGTGGCGCTCGCGTTTTTCCTAACTAACAACTCCGGACAACCTGAGATAACCGCCAACCGCAAGCTGCCGGTGGACGTCGTGCAGGCAAATTTCATCCGCGCTTTCGAATCGCCGGATTTCACGCTGGACGAGAAACGTGAGGACCATCGCGATCTCATCAAAAGTCTCAAGGAGCGGAAGCTCCCCTGCCCATGCAGTCTTCCCGATGGGCTGGCCAAGATGAAAGGTATCGGTTGTCGGGAGCTGGTCATCAATGGCAAACGTGGTTCGCTCATATGCTTTGACGAACGGACGAAAGGAGTGGTGCATCTGGTGGTCTTCCGTCGTGAGGATGTAGACGGCGATCTGCCCGACAACGAGCACCCGCAAATGGTACAAAACGGCCGATGGGCCACCGCAAGCTGGCAGCATCATCAAAACGTTTTCATCCTCATCGCCGCCACAGACGTTCAAAAACTGGCCAGTCTTTTCTAAGAACGTTTTTATAAACGAGGATTCCTCTTGCCCCCTGATCCTGTCCCTGATAGAGGCGTGTTGACATCAAACCCCAACACATCATGTTTGCAAGACTCCTCCCGATTTTTTCCGCTGTTGCCATTGCGTGTGCCACAACCCCGTCGATCTCCGCTCAGGAATCCACCAAAACTCCGGAACAATCTGCGGACCGTGAAGAGGCGGAAGCCGCAAAATTCATGAAATTCGTAAATTCCCTCGAGTGGAAAACCGAGGGAAGCGGTACACTGGGAAGCATCGCGGCCCTCAAGGTTCCTGCGGGTTACCGGTTCACCGGCGGGCCGGGCACAATCGCATTGATGAAAACCTATGGCAATCTAACGAGCGATAGCGAGTTGGGTTACATTTCACCGCTGGACATGAGATGGTTCGCGGTTTTCGAGTTCGATCCCTGCGGATTTGTGAAAGACGATGAAAAAGACAAACTGGATGCGAACAAGATCCTCGAACAACTCAAAGCCGGCCAGGAAGCCGCTAACAAGGAACTTTCCAAGCGCGGCATGCCCGCCCTCCAGGTCATCGGTTGGCAGACGCCGCCGTTCTACAATCCACAGACCAAGAATCTCGAATGGGCGGTGCGCATCCGCAGTGGAGATGGCAGTGAGGTGGTGAACTACAAGACAAAATTGTTAGGTCGTCGCGGTGTGATGGATGTGGTTTTGGTGTGCGATGAAGCGCGCATGGGGGAAGTGGTTCCGGCTTATCAAGAACTGCTGAAGGGATTTTCTTTCAACAAGGAGGAATCATACGCCGCTTTCTCCAAAGGTGACAAGATCGCGGAATACGGTCTGACCGGCCTCATCGTGGGCGGCGGACTTTTGGTGGCGGCAAAATCCGGCCTACTTGCCAAACTTTGGAAACCGATCGTAGTGGGAATCGTCGCAATCGGAGCCTTTCTGAAACGCATTTTTGTCGGCAAAACCAAAGAGACGATCTGATAGTTGATGTCGGCCTTTGCTGAATTCCTCTGTGTGGCGATCGCCTTGTTTGTCTGGGAGTCCCT
>CAIVKO010000146.1 GCA_903906515.1 Akkermansiaceae bacterium | reverse complement strand
CGCTACCGGCGCGACAGGAGCCAGGATCTGCAGAGCGCGTTCTTCAACGGCACCGGCTACGAATCCTGGGAAAGCGTCTGGTGTCTCTGGAATGGGTTCACCCCCCGGGATGGCGAAGCCCTGCGCCGGATCGCCACCATCGAACGTGCCTATCCGGACCTGCTCATAAGCAAGGAGTGGGAACCGCACACGCCGACCTTGCAAAAAGGTGTGTTTGCCAGCCGCTTCCCAGGCGCACATGCAACGCTCTGGACCATCATCAACCGTTTTCCCTATCAGATTGAAGGCCCGCAATTGCGGGTGCCGGCAAGCCCCGGCGTCCGCTATTTCGACCTCTGGCATGGCGTGGAGCTGAAGCCCGTGCAGGAGGGCCAGGACCTGATTTTAAGTTTCGAGATGGAAGGATACGGCTTCGGTTCCGTGCTGGCCGTAAGTGGCGCAGCGGATCCGAAATTGACCACCCTGCTCGACAAGATGCACACCTACTCGGCCAAGCGTCTGGCTGATTTCTCCGGCGAATGGAAAGTCCTGCCGCAAAAGCAGGTGCCCATCGCCGCCACCGCGCCTGCCAAGACGGCACCCACAGGCATGACCCGGATCCCTGGAGGCAGTTTCAATTTCAAGGTCGAGGGTATCGCAATCGAGGGCTGGAACTCGATTGGCACCGATGTGCAATACCCGTGGGAAGATTCACCGCGCTGCTACCATAACAAACCGCTAACGATGAAACCCTTCTTCATCGACACCTATCCGGTGACCAACGAACAGTTCAAGAAATTCGTCGATGCGGCAAAATATCAACCGCGCGATGATTACAACTTCCTGAAAGACTGGAAGAACGGCACCTATCCCGAGGGTTGGCGCAACAAACCGGTCACCTGGGTCTCCCAGGAAGATGCTCGCACCTACGCCGCCTGGGCCGGCAAACGCCTGCCTCATGAAACCGAGTGGCAATACGCCGCGCAAGGGACTGACGGTCGCCTCTATCCCTGGGGTAACACGCTGAACGCCGAGGCGATTCCCCCGGAGTGTAAGGATAAAAATGTCCTCCGACCACCGACGGATGTCGATGCCTTCCCCAAGGGGGCCAGCCCGTTCGGCGTCATGGACATGGTCGGCAATGTCTGGCAGTGGACCGATGAATACCTCGACGACCATTCGCGCACCGCGATCCTCCGCGGCGGCAGCTACTTCCATCCGCAAGGCTCGGACTGGTATTTCCCCAACAAGATCGAGTTGAATACCCACGGCAAGCTGCTACTCATGGCCCCCAGCAAAGACCGCGCCGCCACCCTTGGCTTCCGCTGCGTGGTGGATGCGGGGGAATAGATAATAGAAAAACTTGATCACAATAAGGAAACCTTATGAGAATACATTCTAGAACAAGTAGTTACCTTGCGTTATTCATCGCCATGGCGTTCAGCGCAATGCAAGCGTGGGGTGCAACAAGGGAGGGACATGTTTCCCTGTCGGCTCTTTCTTCGCCCATTATTTTCCGCGGAGATGAGACCACGGCCTATCGTGACCCGGTGGCGGTTTATCACGAGGGCTGGTTCTGGCTCTATTTCACGCTCGTCAAAATTGAGCCGGACAAGCAGGTGTTTTCCTATACCGCCTGGAGCAAAAGCCGCGACTTGGCATTCTGGACGACACCGAAAATCTTCACTCCGCGTGACCAAACGCTCAATTACAGTAGTCCCGGCAATGTCGTGCGCTATGGTGACGAGTGGATCCTCTGTCTACAGACGTATCCTCGCCCTAATAAAGAGAAATATGGTAACGAAACGTCGCGCATCTGGATCAGGCGCAGTCGGGATCTTGAGAACTGGAGTGAGCCGGAACTGCTTCGCGTGAAAGGCCCGGATGTGTCGCGCGAGCAGATGGGACGGATGATTGATCCATATCTGTTGCAGGACACAACCGATCTAGGCAAGTGGTGGTGTTTCTACAAGCAGAACGGGGTCAGCATGTCTTGGTCGCGTGATTTGAAAACTTGGACCTACGCGGGGCGGACAGCCGGCGGAGAAAACGCCTGTGTTATCCCTGATGGCGATGAATATGTTTTGATTCACTCACCTGCTAATGGTATTGGGTTTAAGCGCTCTAAAGATCTCAAGGAGTGGCGTGATATAGGTGTTCTGAAATTGGGGCAGAGTGACTGGCCGTGGGCGCAGGGTCGTTTGACGGGAGGGTTTATTCTCGATCTGCGCCAGGATAAGCGCGTGGGTAAGGCCCTGATGTTCTTCCACGGTTCAACGTATCCTGAATCGGACAAGCGCGGTGGCTTCGATAATTTTGCCAGTCTCGGCATCGCATGGAGTAATGACCTGACGAACTGGACCTGGCCGGGTAAAACGGAAAAAACACCGTGATGAACATTCACGGGGTGGAATCCTCCGTGGCGGAAGTTATTTAATTATTAAGTGACAGATAAATTAT
>CAIVKO010000145.1 GCA_903906515.1 Akkermansiaceae bacterium | reverse complement strand
ACCGGTAACGAAGGCTGGGCCTACAACGACAACGTCAACAGCCCGGTCATCCGCGAGTGGCTCGGCAAAGTCGTCGGAAAAGAAGGAGAGACGCTGGATCGGCATGATCGCTGGCTCTGCATGATGTATCCGAGGCTGGCGCTGCTGCGGCAGTTTTTGACGGAGGACGGGGTGATAATCGTCAGTATTGACGACAATGAAGCCGCATTTCTACGTCTTATTATGGATGAAATCTTCGGAGCATCCTGTTTTGTTGCCGAGTTGATTTGGAAGAGTCGTCAGCATCTGGACAGTCGTTCCAAAAATGGCATATCACTCGATCACGAATACATTCTCGTCTATTCCCGTGTTCCAGGAGGGTCAAAGTTCCGAGGGCGAGAGCGGGATTCCTCGAAATACAAAAATCCAGACAAGGATCCTCGCGGAGACTGGATGAGCAGGAGTATTCTTGGGCTCGCTACGGCAGACCAGCGTCCAAACCTCCACTATCCGTTGATAGACCCAAAGACGGGAACAAGCTATCCGTGTGCTCCCTCCACAGGCTGGCGGTATTCGCAGGAAACAATGGCGAAGCTGATTTCTGAAAATCGGATTCTGTTCCCGAAGAAACCAACAGGACGGCCACGGGAAAAAGTCTTTATCGATAATCTTCAATCGGAGTTTACCGGCTTTCCCAGCATCATTGATGGCGTCTATACTGATGAAGGAACGCTTGCGATTCGTGATATTTTTGGCGCTCAGATATTTTCTTTCCCAAAGGCTCCTTCTCTAATCGCCAGCTTGATTGAACAGATAGCGTTGGCATCAAACGACTTGGTTCTAGACTCGTTTGGTGGCAGCGGGACGACGGGTCATGCTGTCTTGAAGTTGATTGCCGCCAGCGCCAATCCCGTGCCGCTAAGATTTATTCTTATCGAAATGGAGCCGGATATCGCCCGTGAAATAACCGCCGAGCGAATCCGCCGTGTTGCCGAAGGCTACACCAATGCCAAAGGCGAAAAAGTTGAAGGTCTTGGCGGCGGCTTCCGATTCTGTGAATTGGGCGAGCCTTTGTTTGATGAAAGCGGTCACATCCGCGAGACGGTGAAATTTGGAGAGTTGGCGCGGCATGTCTATTTCTGTGAGACGCGCGAACCGTTGCCGCGTGAGCGGGTGCCGAATACGCCGTTGCTTGGAGTTTGCCGGGGGCTTGCAGTCTATCTGCTCTTCAACGGCATTCTCGGCGACAAGACATCGAACGGCGGCAACGTGCTCACCCGCAAAACCCTCGCTGCTCTGCCGCCATTCAAGGGTCCGAAGGTGATCTACTGCGCGGGCTGTTTGATCGGAGCAGAGCGGTTGGCGGAAGAAGGCATCACCGTGCGGCAAACCCCTTACGAGATCCGCGTGTCATGATCGTTCTCAAACCTTATCAACAGCGCGTTCTCGGTTCGCTGCGGGATTTTCTCCGTGCGTGTTCGTCCGGCGCCTCCCTGTATCGGGCGTTCCACGATGTGTTGACGGCCAACGAGTTTCCCGAAGTGAATTATTTTCCGGTGAGCGCGGAAGGACTCGGCTCCAGCATGCCCTACGTTTGTCTGCGAGTGCCGACCGGCGGAGGCAAGACGCTGCTGGCTTGTTACGCGGCGGGCATCGCCAAGAGTGAATTGCTTCGTGCGGAACGGGCGGTGGTGCTCTGGCTGGTGCCAAGTCAGACGATTCTCAGTCAGACGGCGGATGCTCTACGCGATCCGCGCCATCCGTATCGCCTTGCGCTGGAAACCTCCTGCGCCGGTCCGGTGGAAGTGCTTACGATTGAAGAAGCGCTCGGGCTTTCCCGTGGCGTGGTGGAGGGTAGCACCGTGGTCATCGTGGCGACGATTCAAGCTTTCCGTGCGGAGGATACCACCGGACGCCGGGTTTTCACGCAGAACGGAAGTTTGGCGGATCATTTCCTCAATTTGCCGACTCACCGAAGTGTCGATCTTCTGCCCGGACCGGATGGAAAGCCGGTGCCTTCGCTGGTGAACATGCTTCGTTTGCGGCGACCGATTGTGATTGTGGACGAGGCGCACAATGCCCGCACCGAGCTCTCATTCGGCATGTTGGGAAATGTGATGCCGTCCTGCATCATCGAGTTCACCGCGACTCCGGCCCGCAAGAAGATGCCGTCCAACGTGCTGCACTACGTTTCCGCTGCGGAACTCAAGGCGGCGGACATGGTGAAACTTCCGCTCAAGGTGGTGACCCGCCACCCGAGCCAGAAAGACCAACTTCTAACGGAAGCGTTGACGTTGCGAAGTGATCTGGGAAATCTGGCGCTGGCGGAAGCCCAGGCGACTGGCGAATACCTTCGGCCGATTCTTCTGATTCAAGCGGAGCGAGTGGATGATTGCGTGGATTTGCGCGAACGGCTTTGCACGGAATTCGGGTTGCTGAAAGAGCAGGTGAAGATTGCCACTGGCAAGTTGGATGAACTTCCGGGAGCGGAAGAGATCAAGTCGCCGAAATGTCCTGTGATCGTCATTATCACCGTGCAGAAATTGCGGGAAGGTTGGGATTGTCCGTTCGCCTATGTGCTGTGCAGCCTGCGGGAAACGAGGTCCGCAACGGCCATCGAACAGATTGTGGGTCGCGTGCTGCGATTGCCGGGAGCGAAGGAAAAACAACACCCGGATTTGAACTGCGCCTATGCATTTTCGATATCGGACAACATCCACGAAGTGCTTGCGGAGTTGCGGGACGCGCTGGAGAGCAATGGTTTCACCACGGCGGAAGCGGAACGCATTCTGATGCCGGTATCCGATGGCACACTTGCACTCGGAGCGCAGCCAAGGACGATCATGCTCGAACCCGGCAAGGAAATGGACACCGCCGCAGCCGCCGCGCAAGTGCTGGCGATGGGCGGCAAAGTGAAGCTGGAACCGAAAACCGGCGCTCTCACGATCATCGTGCCGCTCGATAAACACGAGGAGGATGCCCTTGCGAGTTGCGCCGTTACTTTGGAAGCGCGGGCGAAGATCAAACAGGCAGTGGAATCCGTCCGCGAGGCGGAACGTGCGTTCGGTGGAGGAAAACCACGGCAACCGTCGCCTTACGAAATGAGGCAGGATTTCATCGTGCCGCTCCTTTGCGTGGAGGAAGAGGGCGATTTGTTTGTGTTTGAGAGCACGTTTCTGCTAGAGAATCCATGGCGTCTCGGGCAGAAAGACGCCACTCTATCGCCAGACTACAACCCGGTCAAACGGCCTACCGGAAAAGCGGGTGTCGTGGATGTGGATGCGGAAAACCGCGTGACAGCCGGTTTGATGGCGATGGAGGAAGGCGAGGATTTTGTGGGCACCCTGCACCAACAAGTGATGGAACTTGGTGGCTCCGGTGACTGGACGGTGGAGATGCTCATCGGCTGGTTGGACCGCCGGATCGATCACGCAGATATCCCGGCGGGTGAAGCGGCGGTTTTTCTGCGCAAGGCGATTCTTGGGCTGATGACGTCGTTTGGCATTGAGGAAGCGACCACGCTGGCGCTGGATCGATTCCGGCTGCGCGATCAGATCGAAAAGCGCATTCAGCGGCACCGCGAAGAAGAACGGAACAACGCCTTCAAACAATGGCTGCTGCCGGAATCCATGCTCGTCGTCTCGGAGTCGAAGACGATCAACTTCGCCGGGATGATGTATGAACCCGGCTGGAACTATGAGGGCGGCTTCCAGTTCAAAAAACACTACTTCGGTGCCAAGCCCGGAGAATTGGAGGAGAAACGCTCCAACGGGAAACTGCGCGAAGAATTCCTGTGCGCTCAATATCTCGATGGCCTTGCTGAAGTGAAATTCTGGGTGAGGAACCTCTCGCGCCGGACGACTTCATTTCGTCTCCAGACTGCGACGGACTGGTTCTATCCGGATTTCATCTGCCTGCTCGAAGACGGTCGTGTGCTGGCGGTGGAATACAAGGGTTCTCACTTATCAACGGGTGAGGACTCCGGCGAGAAACGCGCGGTGGGAGAAGTCTGGGAATCGCGGAGCAATGGGAAGTGCATTTTCATCATGCCGGATGGTGCGGATCTCTCCTCAATCCATAGGAAAATCGCGGGAAGTTCCGTGATTTCTTCATAAAATAACCATGCAATCGTGGAGTTTGGATCCATGATTGCAAGGATGAGTCTGCCCGAAACGCTCAGGCGTTTGCCTTTTCCCAGTTGATCTCCTCATCGGTGAAATACCTTACGCGGACTTTTTTGAACTCCTTGGTGGAATAGAGAGCGTGGCGATCGGTGATGCCGGTAGTTTCGGCGATGGCGGATAGAGTTTGCTCGCATTCCTGCTCGGACTTGCCGTGGACCATGGTGAAGAGGTTGTAGGGCCATTCTGGATAGCTCGGGCGCTGGTAACAATGGCTCACGGCGCTGAAGCCGGCCATGGCTTCACCGAGTTTCCGTAGGGCTTCCGGATCATCCTGCGGGCCTGCCCAGACGCCCATCGCGTTGGCTCCGAAACCCGCTTTGCGGTGGTGGAGTACGGCCGCGAACCGTCGCATCCGTCCGGTGGTTAGAAAATTCCGGTGCATGACGGCCGCCTCATCGAAGGAAATCCCGAGTTCTTCCGCCACCGCGACGAATGGGGAGGGGATTACGGCGAGGTCGCGCTGCATCACACGCACGAACTCGATTTCCTTGGCGGTCAGCGGCGCGGTTTCCTGGCGGTTTGCCTCGGTGTAGGCCGGGGTCGATTGGTCGCCGGGTTTGGCATCGCCCTCGACATCGAAACGCACGCCGATCTTGAACAGGCGGAGCGTGGGCAATAGCCGGGTGGATTCCGCGCCGGACAGGCGGTGCAGGAGGTCCACGGTGCCATCGAGGCCGAGCTTGCTGGTGGGCGGCACGGCGATGGTGTACCAGAGGTTGAACTCGTGGTTGCGCAGGTAATTGTGACTCACCCCGGGGTGCGAGTTGATCACGGCCACGGCCGCGTCGAGTTTTTCCGGGGCGATTTTCGCGGCGACTAGGCTGGAAGCATAGTCGAGGCTGCGGGTATCGAAAATCGCGCTGATCTGGCGGATGACCTTCTCCTCCTTGAGGGTTTTCACGCGGGTCAGCGTTTCCTCTTCCGACAAGCCGCAACGTTTCCCGAGATCGGCGAACGGGTGTTCGGTGAAGGGCATGGATTCTTGTAAAACCCCAAGCAGGGCGGCGTCGTTGGCGGTGGTCATGTCGCGCGGAATGTAACGGCAAATCCGGAATTGGGAATCACGGATTTCGGCGGTGGGGCAAGGCGATCGAGGAGCAGCGGTGAACACGTTCCGTCGCTCCTTGGTTTTCCATCGCGTTTTCCTCCACCGATGATAGGATCCGTCATGCTCATCGGGACCCACGCGCTTCTGCCTGTCTGCGGTTCTCTGGTGGTGGATTAAATCGCACATGAAAACACTCGCCCTGTTTCTTTTCACCCTGCTCCCTCTCCATGCGCAATCCGGGGATAAGTTGGTCGTCGCCGCAAGAACTCAAGTCGGCGTGACCGTGGCCTACGATCCGGCGTATGTGGGTCTAACATATCCGAATGGCGATGTGCCGAAGGACCGCGGTGTCTGCACCGATGTGCTCATCCGGGCCGCACGCGAGGGTTTGTCCGTCGATCTCCAGAAGCTGGTGCATGAGGACATGCGCGATCATTTCGACGCTTATCCGAAACAATGGGGGCTCTCCCGTCCGGACCGCAATATCGACCACCGTCGCGTGCCGAATCTCCGCGCCTGGTTCAAACGCCGCGGTTTCGAACTCCCGCTGCCGAAAGCCGGTGATGTTTCCGTGTTCCTTCCCGGTGACATTGTTACCTGCACCGTCCCGCCCAATCTGCCGCACGTCATGATCGTCAGCGATAAAAAAACCGCCGATGGCAAACCGCTGGTCATTCATAACATCGGGAAAGGTGCGCGCGAGGAGGACTCGCTGGTGGTCTTCCCCATCACCGGTCATTATCGGTGGAAATGAGCTGCGCTTGTAGCGGCGGTCTATGACCGTCGCTGATTGCCCTCGCGGGCGAAATACGAAAGAAAGTCTCAAGAAGTGCTTCGCGCATCTCATAGGCATCGACGCTCATAGAGCGACGCTACAAGCGCTCCACGGCTAGACGGATGCCTGCGGCCTTGTGCAGGGTTTCCTCGTATTCCTGCTGCGGATCGGAATCCGCGACGATGCCGGCACCGACTTGATAAACGATTTTTCCCTGGTTTCTAACAATAGTTCGGATGGCGATGTTGAACGAGCAGTCACCATCGAATCCAAGCCAGCCGATCGCGCCGCAGTAGATGCCGCGCGGTTGTTTTTCGAGTTCGCGGATGATTTCCATGGCCCGCATTTTCGGGGCGCCGGTGATGCTGCCGCCGGGAAAACAGTCGGCCATGGCATCGAGCGCATCGGTCTCCGGGCGCAGGGTTCCGGTGACGGTGGAGACCAGATGATGGACTTGCGCGAGCGATTCCAGGCGGAGCATTTCGGCCACTTCCACGCTGCCGAACTCGCAGACCTGGCCGAGGTCGTTGCGCAGCAAATCGGTGATCATCACCAACTCCGCGATTTCCTTGGCGGATGTCTGGAGTTCGTATGCGGATCGGCGGTCTTCGGAGGGATCGGTGAAACGCGGCCTTGTTCCTTTGATCGGGCGGGTTTCGATGTGTTTGCCTGAGATTTTCAGGAAGGATTCCGGTGAAGAGCACAGGACCTCGCGCTCGCCCAATGACAGCCAGGCGGCCATCGGCGCGGGTGACGCCGTCCGCAAGCTCTCATACAATCCGAAGAGCGATCCGCCGGTCACTGGTGCCTCGAAGGATTGCGAAAGATTGACCTGATAGATGTCACCGGCGGCGATCCACTCCTTGATGCGCAGGACGCCGTCGAGAAATTCCTGATGAGAACTGACTGCGGAAAACGGACCGATTGTCGCGGCTTCATCGGTGACGGGTTTGAGGCATTCGGAGAGTGTGCCAAGTTCCCACCACGATTGATCTGCGTGATGAAAGCAAAGCATTTCGTGATATTCGCCGAACACGAATTCACCTTCGTAATCGACCCACCCGCACAGGCCGCCAGATGGAAATCCATCGCATCCCGGGGAAATAGGGTGCGCGGCCATCGCATCCCGCAGGATTTTCCGATCCGCATCCGAGTGGATCGATCCGCAAAAAGTCCGCACCGGCCGTGCGGCGATCACCGAGATTGGCGGATCGGCTGAAGCGGTCGGATGTCCTGACGAATCAAAAAACACCAACCCGGGCAAATGGCGCAAACCACCCGCTACCTCGACGGGTGTCAGGCCCGTGAGCCGCGTGGGCCGCGCCTGGAATCGCATCGTCACATCCGCCATCGCGCTGGTAGGCAAGGGCCGACAGCCGCCCGAAGCAAGCCGGAAACCTCGCGATGGCCGGAAGCCGTGAAAAAATCCATCTTTTTCGCTGGCCTTGCCGGGGGGGAACTTGCTTAGATTTGCGCACCTTTCAAACCAACCTTAGAACCCATTCCCATGCTCTCAGAACACCACGACATCAGTCACGAATTTCCAGAACACCACAGGATGATCGAAGTCCTCAGGACCACGGACGTCAAGTTCGACACCCTTGTGGCCAAACACGATTACATCGATGATGAAATCCGCCTGCTTGAGGAAAGGCAGTCGCCGATTTCGGACGCGGAAATCGAAAAGATGAAATTCGAGAGGACCGCGCTCAAGGACCAGATCTACCAATGCCTGCGGGCAGCGGCGACCAAGGCCTGAGAGTCTGTATTAAAAATGGCAGGGACCGTCTCTCCGAGCGGTCCGGCTAATGAAATGTGAATGAATGGCAGGGACCGTCTCTCCGAGAGGTCCGGCTAATGAAATGTGAATGAATGGCAGGGACCGTCTCTCCGAGCGGTCCGGCTAATGAAATGTGAATGAATGGCAGGGACCGTCTCTCCGAGCGGTCCGGCTAATGAAATGTGAATGAATGGCAGGGACCGTCTCTCCGAGCGGTCCGGCTAATGAGGTGTGAAATTGTCGTCCATGATTTGCTTTTTAAGCATTTTCATGGGCCACGCGTTCTCGTTCCATTAGCCGGACCGCTCGGAGAGACGGTCCCTGCCTTTGTGAATATTCAGACAATCTCTGAGGCCGTGCCCGGAGCCTGTAACATCCAAGTGAGTAGAGACTCACCACGCTGTAAGATCCGCAGGCTCATGCCGATCGGCAGCATTTGCTTGAGGTTCTTTTCAACCTCTGCGGACTGGCCGATCTGCGCCGCGATTTTGCGCATGAGCTTGGGCAGGCTGCGGGCGTCCAATTGTCCTTCGATCGCGAGGTCGGTGGATGCAGGCAAGGTTGCCGCCATTCCAAACGGTTCCGGCTGCCCCCATGCTCCAGCCATCGCTGGTAAACCATCGGGATGGTGGGAGTAATAGCGGAGCAACCAGGCATCGCCGTCCTTCGCTAAACTGCTGCCACTGGCCGCCGCGCTGCACAGGCCAAGATCATCGATCAATGCCGCCGCTTCGAGTCCTGCAGGCATTTCGCTTTTTGGAACCGATTTTTTAATCATCTCCAACATTCCGATCCAGAAATCACGTTGGCCGGCATGATCCTGGAAAGTCAGCGACTTCGCCCCCACATCCAAGTGCTTCAGCACCGCTTCGAAGTGCGGCGATGGTTTTTCCGCATTGACCACAATGCCAGTGGCGGCGGGAGCCGTTACGGTTGTTGTAGGATTCGTGGTGGTTGTTGCAGTTTTTTCAGATTTGCAACTGCTCAAGATGAGCAGGGTTGCAAGTGGTAATGCAAGGGTCGTTATGATTTTCATGAGGTTAGGGAATAGGAAAGAGTTTGTTACAGGCTCTCGTAAAGTGAGGTGGTTTTTCCCAGCATGTTTTCGAGAGTGAATTCATCAATCGGTCCGGGAGACGGGTGGTCTGGCGCGAGCAAGCGGGTGATCCGCTTGATGATTTCAGGCACATCGCCCACAGGCACCAGGCCGTCGGGGAAGAACGATTGGAGTTGTTCGGCTACGCCGCCGTGATCGTATGCGACGACGGGTTTTCCAAGTGCCGCGGCTTCAAGGGTCACGCGTCCGAATGCTTCGGGATCCAGTGACAACGACAAGACGACATCCGAGACGGCCATCACCTCCTTGAGGTCGCTGCGATGCCCGAGGAAGGTGACGCGATCGGAGATTCCGAGTTGTCCGGCGTGTTCTCTCAATTCATTTTCAAAGGTGGTTTTCGCCCGGTGTGTCTCGCCAGCGATGAGTCCGTGCACATCCTCTCCGGCAGCGATGAGACCGCTCACCACTTGGAGAAAATCCATTTGGCCTTTCCAGCGGGTGATTCGTGCGGGCAGCAACAGGGTCTTGCGGCCTTGCAATTCCGGGTAGGCCGTTCTCCATGCGGACATCCATTTTTCAGATGGGCGATAATCCTTCGGAAATAGTCCGGGATCGACGCCACGGTGAATCACGGTGATCTTTTCTGCTGCCGTTTTTGGATAGTTGTTCAGAATGTATTTCCTGATGCTGTCGGAAACCGCGATGACCCGTTCACCCTTGGTCATGACCGCCGAGTAGGCATTCACCGAGTAGAATCCATGGACCGTGCTGACCAGACGCGGGCGGGTTGCCGGGTCCATGCCGCGCCACGCCAGCCACGCGATCCATCCGGGGACGCGCGAGCGGATGTGGATGATGTCGGGTTTTTCCCGGGTGAGAAATTTCCGCAAAGGCATGACCTGTAACAGGGTGGCCAGGCTTTTGCGGTGGACCGGCATCGTCACATGCCGCGCTCCGGATGCCTCAAGTGCCGTGACGAGACGTCCGCCATTGGAAATCACGATGGCTTCATGGCCGTGTTTGACCAGATGCGCGGCGACTTCCAAGGTGCCGCGTTCCACGCCGCCGGAATTGAGTTCTGGCAGGATTTGGATGATTTTCATGGGATGAGGAAAACCGAAACTGGAATTCTGAAGTGAAGACGGCTATGCGGAGCGTGGGAATTGGCGGATTCGGCAGATTTCTGATGGGAGCCCATCCGCAGCGAGAGTAGCTTGACGGCCCGCGTTGCCAATATTTCTTTTGATTGGTCGTCCATTCATTCCCCGGCTTGCGTCGGCCGCACGGAGGTGAGAGCCTCGCGCGATGTTCAAGGTTTATGTGTATCAAAAATGCAGCACCTGTCGGGATGCGCTCAAGTGGCTCGATGATCATGGAATCCCTCACACGGTGATGGCCATCCGCGAAACCCCGCCCACCTCCGCCGAACTGGAATCCGCCCTCCGACTCCACGGCGATGACGTCCGCAAGCTCTTCAATACCTCGGGCATCGACTACCGCGCGCTCGGCATGAAGGACAAACTGCCAGCCATGACCCCACCCGAAGCCATCGACCTGCTCTCCAAAAACGGCAACCTCGTCAAACGCCCGTTTCTCATAGGCGAGGGCATGGCTCTCACCGGGTTCAAGCCGGATGTCTGGAAGAAAACCCTGCTCGGGTCCTGAAATTTAGCAAATAATGCCGGTTTATGCGACTCTAGGATTGCCAAATCGATTTCACCGACTAGCAATGCGCGCCCGCCGAAACAACGGCACCCGCAAACCAGAAGCACACCAGGCATGAAGGACCTCACCAAATATCGCAATATCGGCATTTTCGCGCACGTCGATGCAGGGAAAACCACGACCACCGAGCGCATTCTCAAACTCACCGGTAAAATCCACAAAATCGGCGAAGTGCATGACGGCGCTTCCACGATGGACTTCATGGAACAGGAAGCCGAACGCGGCATCACCATCCAATCCGCCGCCACTTCCTGCTTCTGGAAGGGCCACCAATTCAACGTCATCGACACTCCCGGCCACGTGGACTTCACCATCGAAGTTTACCGCTCACTCAAGGTGCTCGACGGCGGTGTCGGCGTGTTCTGCGCCTCCGGTGGTGTCGAACCCCAATCGGAAACCAACTGGCGCTACGCCGATGATTCCGGAGTTTCCCGCGTCATTTACGTCAACAAGATGGACCGCATCGGTGCGAATTTCTACAAGGTCGTGGAACAGGTGAAGACCATCCTCGGTGCCAAACCCCTCGTCATGGTGCTCCCGATCGGTGAAGAAAGTGGCTTCGTCGGCGTGGTCGATCTGCTCTCCCGCAGGTCCTTCGTCTGGGATGATTCCGGAAAACCAGAAAACGTCACCGAAGGCGAAGTTCCCGCCGACATGGTGGAAAAAGTCGAGCAATACCGCGCCGAACTCATCGAGACCGCCGTCGAGATGGAGGATGAAGCGATGGAAAAATACCTCGATGGCGAGGAACCGGACATGGACACCATCAAGCGCTGCATCCGCAGGGGGACCATCGATCTCAAGTTTTTCCCGACCTACTGCGGGTCCGCCTTCAAAAACAAGGGCATCCAGAACGTGCTCGACGCCGTCGTCGATTACCTGCCGAACCCCACCGAAGTGAAACCCCAACCGGAAGTGGACCTCGAAGGCAATCCGACCGGCGAATTCGCCATCGTCGATGCCTCCAAGCCATTCCGCGGTCTTGCGTTCAAGATCATGGACGACAAATACGGTGCGCTGACTTTCACCCGCATCTACTCAGGCACCATCAAGAAGGGTATGACCGTTCTCAATACCTTCACCGGCAAAACCGAGCGCATCAGCCGCATGGTGGAAATGCACGCCGACGACCGTCAGGAAGTCGATACCGCCCAAGCCGGCGACATCATCGCCATCATCGGTCTCAAAAACGTGCAGACCGGCCACACGCTGTGTGACGAAAACAAGCCTGCCACCCTCGAACCGATGGTGTTCCCGGATCCCGTCATTTCCATCGCTGTCGCGCCGAAGGATAAGGTCAACGCCGAGAAACTCGGTGTCGCGATCGGCAAGATGGTGCAGGAAGACCCGTCCTTCCGCGTCGAGACCGACGAGGAAACCAACGAACTCATTCTCAAGGGCATGGGCGAGCTTCACCTCGACATCAAAATCGACATCCTCAAGCGCACCCACAAGGTTGAGGTCAACGTCGGCGCACCGCAGGTCGCCTACCGCGAAACCATCACCAAGGCCGTCACCGACACCTACACCCACAAGAAGCAGTCCGGTGGTTCCGGCCAATACGCGAAGATCGACTACATCATCGAACCGATGGAAGCCGGCTCCGGTTTCGTGTTCGAATCCGCAGTCGTCGGCGGCAACGTGCCGAAGGAATTCATCCCTGCCGTGGAAAAAGGTTTCAAAACCTCCATCCACAAAGGCCCGCTCGCCGGTTACCCCTGCTTGGACTTCAAGGTCACCCTCAAGGACGGTGGTTTCCACGCCGTGGACTCGTCGTCCATCGCTTTCGAAATCGCCGCCAAGGCCGCCTATCGCCAAACCATGCAGAAGTGCGCGCCACAAGTGCTCGAGCCGATCATGAAAATCGACGTCTTCACCCCCGATGCGCAAGTTGGTGACGTCATCGGCGACCTCAACCGCCGCCGGGGCATGATCAAGGAGCAGATGACCACCCACGGTGGCGTCCGCGTCAAGGCGGATGCCCCGCTGAGCGCGATGTTCGGCTACATCGGCGACCTCCGCACTATGACCTCCGGCCGTGGCCAGTTCTCCATGGAGTTCAGCCACTACGCCCCCTGCCCACGCAACGTAGCGGAAGAAGTCATCGCCAAGGCCAAGGAAAAGGAAGAAGCCCTGCGCAAGTAATCCGTGGCGGCGGTTTCCAACCGCCATGCCCATCCCTCACAAAAACCCGGCGTCCTCCCATGGCCGGCGGGTTTTTTGTTGATGCCGAAAAAGCGCAAAGTGCCATCGCGGAAGGCGGAGGGCGGTGGGTAGGGACCGTCTCTCCGAGCGGTCCGCGCGAATGAAACGCGGATAAGGTGTATAGGGGCGTGATTCGCGTAATCCATTGGTCAAATATCCGCGTGTGATCATGCATCTATCACCTGGACGCAACTCCGTTGGAGTTGGGGTTTCCTTCGGGATTCCCATCCTGGGGTAGGTCTTCGTGCCTCGGACCAACCCCAGGCTTTGTGACGTAATCCCGTTGGGATAGGATCGTCACGAATCCCATCGGGATTCCGTCGGGTTTGGGTACATACCTGCACTCTCGATCATGCCGCCGCACTCCAGAATTACCAGGCGCGCGGGATGCAAGTCTATGATAGGAAGGTGTGAAAGCCTTTCCTTTCGATCGTTTGCGGATGAAAACGATTGTAGCGGCGCTCTATGAGCGTCGATGCCTGGGAAATGTGCGAAGCTCTCCTTCGGCTTTTCTTGAACGTCCCGCCTACGGGGGGAATTAGCGGCGGTCATAGACACGCCGCTTGTGTTGATCCCCGTCGCATGCTATCACGCTGGCAATTCGTAGCCCTTGCGGCGCGGGCGGTCCTGCATGGCGGCGGCTTCCTTGTCGCCGGTGATTTGCTCGGTTTTCGGGTCCCACTTGATCGCGCGGCCGAGCCGTAGGGCGATGGCGGAGAGCTGGCAAATGGTGGCGGTGCGGTAACCTACGGTGGCGGGGCAGATCGTCGGTTTGCGCGACAGGACCGACTCGATGAAATTCGCGCGGTGCTCCTTCGACTCATACACCTGTATGTCGTTCGGTCCGTAAGTGTAGCGGAGCAATTCCTTGGGAGAGGCATCTATCTTGCCGCGGTCCACAAAAACTTCGCCCTTGGTGCCGACGAAGTGGATCGAGTGGCCGTTATCGGCATTTTTCTTGTCGCGCCAGACGGTGATGCCATCGGCATAACGGTAGTGTAGGGCGTCGGCTCCCTCAAAGCCCATGGGAATGAACTCAACAGGTCCGGTATCATCGCGACCGAGCGCCCACTGGACGATATCGAAATGGTGCGCGCCCCAATCGCCGAACTTGCGGCTGCCGTATTCCCAGTAGCAACGCCAACCGCCGCCGTAGTTCCCCTTCACCCGGTTTTCCGAGTGCTCGAAAAACGGTGTGGGCCCAAGCCAGCGGTCGTAGTTGAATCCCTCAGGCACCGGAATGATCACCTCTTTTTCCGGTGGCTGCGGGAATTCACCGAGCCGGCAATAAACCTCCTTGATGTCGCCGATCAGGCCGTTGCGCACGATATTCGCCGCGATGCGGAAATGGATCGACGAGCGCTGTTGACTGCCCACTTGCACGATGCGTCCGTATTTTTTCTCCGCCGCCACCATGGCTTTGCCTTCCTCGATGGTCAGTGTCATCGGCTTTTCCACATACACATCTTTGCCTGCCTTCATGGCGGCTAGGGCGATGGCCGCGTGCCAATGGTCGGGCGTCGTGACGCATACCGCTTGGATATCGGGGTTGGCGAGCACTTCTTCGAATTTCGTGGTTCCCAGGATGTCGTTGAATCCCTTGCTCTTCAGTTTTTCCTGCGCCTTCTTCACCTGCCAATCGCGCACGTCACACACTGCGATTGGTTGGACGTCTTTCAGTCCCGGGAATGATCCCACGTGGCCTTCGGAAATCAGGCCCATGCCGATGAATCCCATGCCGATCCGGGAATTTGCGGCGGCCTTGGTTGCATTACCCAGCGTCTGGGAGCGGACAATTTGTGGCCCGGCGATGACTGCTCCCGCGGTGCCAAGAGTTGATTTTATAAACTGACGACGTGAGGTGGATGGTGAAATATTCATGACGATGTTTAGACCATGCAAATCCGTTGCCCAAGAGGCAAGGTGAAATGACGATGGGGTAGGGCGGCCTCGCCGTAGGTCGCCGGACAAAGGGGGGCGGGATGCCAAGGGGAGTCGGAAATGCTGGGCTTGGGCGATTCTTTTGCTTTCCTTTGGCGTGCGCCCCCGGCGGTAGCGCGCCACCTTTGAGCTTCGCTACCTTTGGGTCGCTACAGACTTGGTGGCTTGCAAGGCGGTCGTTCCTGATGCACTCTGTGCGCGTCTTCATGACCACCACTGATTCCACCGATACTCGCAGCACCGCTCCCTGGGCGACAAAGCGCGATCCTTCGGGCAGGCACCTTGTCCGCAGGCTGCTGCCATGGTTGGGTGCGATAGTGCTCATTTCCGCCGTTGTCTGGGGGTTGTGGCCTAAGCCGGTGCTGATCGAGACTGGTGTGATCGTCCGCTCTCCGCTCACCGTCCGGGTTTCCGAGGAAGGGAAAACCCGCGTCCGCAACCGTTACATCGTCGCCGCCCCGGTGGCTGGAAAAATGCGACGCGTCCCGCTCAAACCCGGTGATGCCGTGGAAGCGGGAAAAACCGTGCTGACCCTGATCGAGCCGGTCGTCCCGCCGCTGCTCGATCCCCGTGCGCGGGTGCAGGCGGAAGCCGTGGTTTCGATGCGCGAGGCCGCCCACAAGCAGACGGCGGAATCGCTTGCCGCACTTAAGGCCGCCCTCCAACTCGCGGAAGCCAACCGCGACCGCATGAGGAATGTCAAAACCGCCGGCACGCTATCCGATGCCGACCGAGACCGCGCCGAGACCGAGGCTTTGGTCAAAGCCGCCGAAGTCCGTGCGGCGGAGTTTTCCCTGCAGGTCATCGACTACGAGTTGGCCCAGGCCCGCGCCGTGCTCGATCGCCCGGATGGTAATGGATCTAACAATTTAATCGAAGTGAAATCCCCGGTGTCCGGTCGCGTGCTCAATGTCCGCCAGGAAAGTGAAACCATCGTCGCTCCCGGCATGCCGATCCTCGAAGTGGGCGATCCCGCCGACATTGAAATCGAGGCGGAAATCCTCTCGCGCGACGCGGTGACCATCCGGCCCGGTGATTCCGTGGAGGTCGAGCAATGGGGCGGTGAGAAGCCGCTCAAAGCCCGTGTGCGACGCATCGAACCCGCCGCGTTTACCAAAATCTCCGCGCTGGGCGTGGAGGAGCAGCGGGTCATTGTGCTCAGCGATCTCGTGGATCCGCCGGAAACCGCGCGGGCGCTCGGTGACCGTTACCGTGTCGAGGTGCGGGTGGCGATTTGGCATGCCGATGATGTGCTGGTGGTCCAGTCCGGCGCGTTGTTCCGCGAGGACAACGCGTGGAAAACCTTCATCTATCGGGATGGCAAGGCCTCTCTAACCGCCATTGAGGCGGGCCATTCCGACGGTCGCCTCACAGAGGTGCTTTCCGGCCTTCGTCCTGGTGACAAGGTCCTGCTCCATCCACCGGACGTGGTGAAGGATGGATCGGATGTTAGGGAAAAAGACTAGGGGCCTGTCTGGATATTGCAGAAGGCAGGGACCGATCCTCCGGGCGGTCCGCGAGAATGAAGTGTGAACAATCGCCCATGAGATGATTTTTAATCATTTGCATGATCGTCCTCGTACTCTTTCCATTCGCTGGACCGCCCGGAGGTCTGTCCCTGCCATTTTAAAGACAGATTCTAAGGGTTTACGCCCTTCAGACGAGTCGCACGGCGTGTTTTTTCGAGAGTTTCAGCACGTCACCGGACTGCGGTTTGATGGCGGCATTGGGGTCGGTGAGCTTTTCGCCATTGAGTTGGACGGAGCCGCTGGTGATGAACTGCTTCCTGAGTTCGCTATTGGATTTTTCCAGATTGAATGCGGACTTGAAGCCGTGGGCGGTGAGGCTGAGAACCGTTAGGTCGGTGGGAAGATCCGTGATGTTGATTTCCGGAAGCTCCGCGGCGGCGAGGTCTTTTTTCGAGAAACGCGTGTCCCAATCCGCGCGGGCGGCGGTGCCGGCATCCGCGCCGTGATAGCGTGAGGTGAGTTTTTCGGCGAGGGTCTTCTTGGCGTCCATCGGGTGGCCATCAGGATCGCGGGCTTCGCCCAGTAGGAGAAGGTAGTAGCGGTCCATCAACTCGTCCGACACACTCATGAGCTTGCCGAACATTTCCTGCGGCGGATCGCTGACGCCGATGTAGTTGCCGTAGGACTTGGACATTTTTCTAACACCGTCGAGGCCTTCGAGCAACGGCATGACCATCACGACCTGCTGTGGCTGGCCTTCCTCTTTCTGGAGGTCGCGGCCGACGAGGATGTTGAAGAGTTGGTCGGTGCCGCCGAGTTCGACATCGGCGCGGATTTCCACCGAGTCCCAGCCCTGCATGATCGGGTATTGCAGTTCGTGGAGGCGGATTTCCTGACCGGCGTCGAGCCGGTTGCGGAAGTCCTCGCGCTGGAGCATCTGTTGGAGGGTGACGCGCGAGTTGAGCTTGAGGATTTCCTCGTAGGTCATCTTGCGGAACCAGTCGCCGTTGTAAACGATCTCGGTTTTTGATTTGTCGAGGATCTTGAATGCCTGATCGGTGTAGGTTTCTGCATTCACCAGGACTTCATCGCGGGTGAGCGGCGGACGGGTGGCGGAGCGGCCGGACGGATCGCCGACGGTGGCGGTGAAGTCGCCGATGAGCAGAACAGCCTGGTGCCCTAACAATTGGAACTGCCGGAGTTTCTCCAGCGCCACGGTGTGGCCGAAGTGGATGTCCGGCGCCGTGGGGTCGACGCCGAGCTTGATGCGCAGTGGGCGGCCGAGACGGAGTTTTTCGAGCAGTTCCTTTTCGGATAGAACCTTGGCGGCTCCGGCGGTGAGATGGGCGAGTTGTTGTTCGGGAGACATGGTGGTGGTGGATGCTGAGAAGCTGAAATGCTGAAATGCTGAGATGCTGAGATGCTGAGATACAGATTCAAGCGTGAAGCATTTTCAGCTTCTCAGCGTTTCAGTATTTCAGTTTTTACTATTCAGGTGCAGTTTGAGGATGCGTTTGAGTTCGGTTGCGGCCATGGGGTTGTCTTGGACGCTGTGGTGGCTGGGGACGATGAGTTCTGAGGCGACGGGCGTGATGTGGGATGACCAATAGGGCACCACGCCGTCACTGCTGGCGGGGGTGTTGCCTTTTCCGCGATCACCGATGATGGAGTGGAAGGTGATGCGTCCCGGCAAGGGGATGGTGTCGAGGGCTTTGTTGTTTTTGTAGTTAGGCGAGAGGCTGTCGATGGAGGTCGGTAGGTGTGGGGAGGCGTCTTTGCCTTGAGCGATGTCTCCCACCGCCTGGAGGGTGCTGTCCAATAGATCGACGGTGATGGTTTTTGGCAGGCGGATGAGGCGGGAGATCCAGGTGGAGATGCGCATGTTGGCCGCAGGGCTGCCACGATGCGGGACGGCGAGGAAAACAACGCGGCGGGGCTCCTTGAGCGGTTTGTAGAGCAGTGATTTTTTGATGAATTCGCGGTTTGCCGGAGTGGTCTTGAGTTGGTCCGGTGGTACAAGGTAGTTCGCCGCGTAGAGTGTCTTTCCCGGATCGACGACGCTTGAACGTGTGAGCAGTCCGCCCATCGAGTGGGCGACGATGACCATGCGGTTGAGATTGCGGTCGTGGCCTTTCGAGCGGGCGAACGAGCACGCATCATGCATCACCTCGCGGAATTTCATGCTGCTGAACAACCACGGATTGCCGGTGGGATAGTTGTAAACCCAGATTTGATAGTGCTGGCGGAACCATGGCTCCGGCACAAGTTCGTTGATCATGTTCTTGAATGCGTCCGGGCTGGAGACCAGGCCGTGCACGAAAACGATGGGGATTTTTTCGGGATCGTAGGGAGTGATGAAATAGATGCCGGTCTCCTCCATGTAGCGCTCCGGCAGGATGACATTCTGGATTTTCAGGTCATCAAGATCGCACATGTGCCAGTAGAAGGCATTGGCGGCGGTCCAATCCGCGGCCAACGTGTGGGTGGTGCCGCCGATCCTGATGTCCTCCAGTTTCCAGCGTTTGGTAAACCGCCACACGGGAGCGCCGGGTTGCTCGAAGGATAGGACGAGGGTAATGTTGTAGGGCAGTCCGTTGGGGAGGAGGTATTTCGCGCGTTTGCCGCCCACGGGTGCGGTTTGTTTCCATCCGACGGCGGGAACGCCGATTCCCCAAGTGGTCTTGCGCGAGTGGACGACACTCACGTCCGCCAAAGTTGCCGGGAACACGGTGTCCAGAACTCCGGGGTCCGTCTCATTCGGGCCTTGCGGCGCGATGCGGGTGCCGAGAGCTGCCGCGCGCGCATCCCATCCGTCTTGGCCGCAGCGGAGTTGATCGAACAACTTGGCGACGGCGCTGTTGTATCCTGTGCTCGCTGTGGACCACTCGGAACTGCGGCCCGGGTTGGCGAGAATGTTCCAGTTCCTGCGCGCCTCGGCCATCAGGGTGTCCGCAGGGACGCGCGACGCCCTGGGCACGGAATGACATTGCGGCGGCTGGGGCGCGCCGCATTGGCAAAGCAGAACCAGGGAAAATATGGCGGTGAAGTAACGCAGCATGGGATCCGTCGGCGCGGGTGCCGGGCCAGAATGCCTTTTACAGCCGTTATGCCAAGTCCGGAAAGTGACCCGTGATCGTCTTACGGTTCGTCCCGATGGGCATCCCGGAAATACTTGATCCACCTTTTCTTGTTCACTCCGAAGTCGTGCCCGGTCAATGTTTTGAGATCGGTGGCGATTTCCTCGCGGAACTCCTTGTTGTTATCGCTTGCGGCATCCTTCCCTTTGGCAAGGGCATTGAAGTCGATATCCAGGGCGTTGATCAACGCCTTGATGGCTGCGGGAGAATCCTTGATCTCAGCGAGAATGCGGATTGCAAACTGTCGGTCCGACATGTCTGGCGACGTATTGAGTACGCCGATGGCAAAGGGCACGGCCCGCGGGTCTTTTAATTCGCGGATGGCCATCATCGGGTTCATCATGTTTTTCAGATTGGGTTCCTTCGCCAGGGCAATGAGTTTGGGAAGCAGGTCGCCACCTTCCATTTCAATGATCATGAGGCGGGCGGCACCGAGGGCATAGTCCTTGAGTGACGGCAGAGCCTTCTTCACCGCAGGCAGAATCCGATCGTCGTGGAATTTGGATAAGGGTGGATAGGTTCCCCAGTCGTCCAGATGTTCCAACAGGATTGGAATGGCATCCGCCTCACCGAACTTGGCCAACGCCGATGCGGCGTATCGGTAATCATCATCGTGTGTTGTCTTGAGCACTTCCAGCAACAGGGGCATTGCCCGGCGGTCTCCCAACTCATCGAAGGCAGCGAGGATTTCCCGGCGGTCCATGTATGGGGGGCTTTGCTCCCACAGTTTGGTTAGAGTTGCGTACAGCTCCCGGCTCTTCATCTTTCCCAGAATCTCGCCGAAATTGCCACCCCCGCTGTTGATCGCTAAGGCTTGTCTGGAATCAAACTCCCCCTTGCGTTGAGGCTCTTCGAGTGACTTGGGTTGCTTGAGCATTTCGAGCATGAAGTCCTCCGCCCAGCGCATGTCCACGGTTTTTACCTCAGCATCCTTGGTGAGTGGATAGAGCCAACCCAGATGGCCGATGACCCAAAACACATCTTTGACTTGTTCCTGTTGGGTGGCCTCACGCCCTTGGTTCAACAGGAAGGTCTGGCCGCTGCGGTCATTCCATGAAGCAAGAATTCCCGCATAGAGCAATCGAGTGGCCAGTGGTCTGTCGGTGTCGGCAAGCCGACTGCGCATTTCCTCCCGAGTCGCTGGTGAGTCATGGGTCAGGATTTCCTCGATGGCGTCGCGGTTTTTGATCCATACCCACTCCAATCGTGGCTCCTCGCCGCTGGCGTTGTTTACGGCGGCGGCTTTGTCCACAAGTTCTGGCAAGGCTTCCGCATGAGATATAAACGTGAAAGCCAGCGTGATGACTGCTAGGAAATGGGTTTTGGGATGAAGGCCGCGGAGGAAGTTCATGCGGGGGTTGGAGTTCAGTTCCCTTGGCTGTCCTTGATCGCGCGGAACATGGCGAGCAGGTTTGGAACGGGTACGTTGCTTTGCACGTTGTGGACGCTGTTGAAGACGAAGCCGCCGCCTTCGCTGAAAATGTCAATGCGATCGCGGACCTCACGATAGACCTCGTCGGGTGTGCCGAATGGCAGCGTTTTCTGCGTGTCCACGCCGCCGCCCCAGAACACCAGATCTTTGCCGAACTCGCGTTTCAAGTTGCACGGATCCATGCCGATCGCGGAGCATTGTACGGGATTGAGCACGTCGAATCCTGCGTCGATGAACTCGGGGATGAACGGCAGGACCGCGCCACAACTGTGGATGAACGTTTTCCAGTTCGTAAGTTTGTGGATATGGTTGTTCACCGCCTGATGGAAGGGTTTGAACAATTCGCGATAGGTCTGCACCGAGCAGAACTGGCCGGACTGCGTGCCGAAATCCGTGCCCGAAACGAAGACGACCTGCGCGCGGTCGCCCACGGCAGCGGCTAACAGCTCGATGCTCTTGAGCGCGGCCTCGCATTGGACCTCGAAGACTTTTCTCACGTAGTCGGGCTCGGTGACGGTGGCCATGTACCAATCCTCCACGCTGCGGATGCCTTTCGGGTGTTTCATCCAAGGTGCCGGCACCAGCGCGATGTCGCCAAAGGCCGTTCCCGGCAATGTCATGTAAATGCCGTAGTCGGTCGTTTCGTGATAGTGCCGGCTCAGTCGCGCATAGTGTTGCACATCCTCGTCGCTGATGACGCCCATTTCCTCGCAGTTGTCGGCGGGATCGAGATTGGATTCATCGAGCGGTTGCTGGCGGTTGATCGAATCGAAGAAGTAAGTGCCCTTGGGCATCCATCCGCTGGGTGGCACGCTGGTGTCGCCTTCGGGATAAATCAACCATCCGCCGTCAGGAGCTGGTGTGACATTGAATTCGCCGGGCACCAGCACCGGCGTGCCGTCAAACATGGAGAACGGTTTCCAGTCTTCGTTCTTGAATCCGAACATCGTGCCCGGTCCGTGCACCCCGACGACATCCAACGCCAGTGCCTGACGGAGTTCCTCGTCGATCTCGCCGAGCATCTGATAGGACTCGCTGATTTTGACGCGAAAATCGGATGGGCCAAGCAGGGCCTGGCGCAGGCGGTGCACTGCCCCGGCACCCATGCCGGTCTGGAATCCCGCGCCGAAATCCACACACAAGCGGTCGGTCGGTTGATGGTTCAAGGTGGCGATCAGACGTTCTCGGGATGTCATGGGTTTCATGGGTTTGGGTTGGTGGTTTTAATTGGAATGTTACGAATTTTCTTTTGGCGGGCTGATTCCGAATTTCACCAAATTCATGGTTTGATTTGCAGCTTGATGACCGTGATGCCCGAGTTTGGCGCGTGCTCCGGGAGTGTCAGTGAGAGGGTATGTTCCTTCTGCGCGAAGACGACAGGGGTGCCGCCGTCGAGGACGATGGCGGAGGTGACGGTTTCGGATAGATTGTCCACGGTGAAGGCGGTGCCCGGCCAATCAAAAATGTGCAGATAGATCACGCCTGGTTTCGTGGTGCAGCGCCAGTTTTTCGGGGTGGCCAAAGCCTCGTCGGCCTTGCCAACGCCGTGCGCCGGCTTGGGGGTGGCTATTTCCTGTCCGTTAGCATCAACGCCGGAATGGTTGACCGTGGGTTTGCTGCCGTACTCATGTCCGAAGCACGACGGGCCCGCGCCGTAGATCGCTTCGCCGTTTTTATCCATCCACCGGCCCATGTCGCGCAGGCGTTCCATGCTGGCGGTTGGGAATTCGCCTTCGCCGGTGGGTCCGATATTGAGCAGCAGGTTGCCGCCCTTGCTGGTGATGTCCACCAATTGGCGCAATAGGGTGTCCGCCGATTTCCAGTTGTTGTCGAACTGGTCATATCCCCAGTGGTGGTTTATGGTGATGCACGATTCCCAGGGCTTGGCGTCTTTTTTGAAACCGGGGATGAACTGCTCCGAAATGTCGTAATCGCCGAGTCCGTTGCCGACGCGGGCATTGATCAGGCAGTTGGGCTGAATGGAATGAATGAGATCGCACAAGGCTTGGCTTTGCGGGGGCGTGATGCCTTCCGGCGTGTCAAACCAGATGGCGCCTACCGGGCCATACTGGGTCAGTAGTTCGCGCAGCTGCGGCTTGGCCTTGCGTTCCAGATAGATATCCAGGCTGCGCTCGGTGTTGACCGGGTAATCCCAGAAGTTCCCCTTTTTTTTGCCGGCCGGATTGGGCACGCTTTCGTCGTGCCATTCACGCCCCAGTGAATAATAGAAGCACAAGCGGATACCCTCCGTCCGGCAGGCGGTGGCAAGCTCCTTCATTGGGTCTCGCGCGAACGGCGTGGCCTTGACGATGTTATACGGATTGCATGGAGAGTCGAACATCGCGAACCCGTCGTGGTGTTTGGACGTGATGACGATGTACTTCATGCCTGCTGCCTTGGCGGTGCGTGCCCAGTTTGCGGCGTCAAACTTCACCGGATTGAACTGTGCTGCCACCTTGGTGTATTCGGCAATTGGAATGCGTTTCTCCCATTGGATCTGTTCGGCTTTGTTGCATTGGGTGTCTTGCCATGAGTCGCCTAACCGAGAATACACGCCCCAATGCAGGAATAGGCCGAAGTGCGCGTCGGTGAACCAACGCAGGCGCTCGGCTTGGGGTGTCACGGCTGTGTCTGAGTTGGGATTCGGTGGCGGTGTCGTGTTGCCGCCCGAAGCATTCTGTGGCAGGGACAGCAACGGAATCAGGCACAAGGTGATGAGGGTGGTTTTGCGCATGCTCGGAATTTGCTTTTGGTGACTGGTTCCTGAACATTTCACTGCGATTTCCATTTGTCGCAACCCTAGTTCTCCGTGCTCCTTTGCCAAGATTTCTTTTGGCTGCGGGGCGCGTGATGAGGGATGGTAGGGCTGCCTCGATGAGGCCGCCGGACAAAGGGGGGGAGTTGGATGCCAAGGATGGACTAGAAGGCTTTGCGTGGGCGGGGCTTTCGCTTTCCTTTGGGTGTGGCCTCATCGAGGCCGCGCTACCTTTACTACCATTGAGGCCGCGCTACCTTTGCCGCCTTGGCGCTTCGTGCGGCTGGATTTCGTGGATTTCCTCAAATCCGGTGATTTTTCCCTTTCCAAACCGGTGGGCATGGGGGTAGGTTCGCGCCCGCCGTTCAATGGTGGTCGTAGTTCAATGGTAGAGCCCCAGATTGTGATTCTGGTTGTTGCGGGTTCGAGTCCCGTCGATCACCCCACCTTTCCCATCGGGATTTTAGTAATTTCCGGGCGGGGATGGAGGAACCAAAGCCACTCGACCCATGCAGCCGCTGGAAAGCCGGATTCACTATAAATTTCGCAACTCGCTCTTACTTGCGGAGGCGTTGACGCACCCGAGTCTGGCGTATGAATCGCAGAAGCCGCATTTCGACAACCAGCGGATGGAGTTTCTGGGGGATGCGGTGTTGCAGCTCATCGTGACCGAGGAGTTGTTCAAGATGTTCCCGGATTTTCCGGAAGGCCGCCTGACCAAATTGCGGTCCCGTGTGGTTTCCCGCAGGGCGCTCGCGCGATTCGCGTTGGCGATCCAGCTCGGGGATTATGTTTTGTTAGGGAAAGGAGAGGAGGCCACCGGCGGCCGCCGCCGCCTGTCCACGCTGGCGGATGCCTTTGAGGCGTTGATTGGCGCGGTTTATCTCGACTCCGGGGCGCAGCAGGCCCGTGATTTGGTGATTCGATTGTTTGAATCCGAGATCAGCAGTATGGTGACCAGCCCTGAGGAGCGGAATCCGAAAGGAGAACTTCAGGAATGCCTGCAGGCGATTCATCCCGAGGCCCCCGGATACCGGATCATCAGCGAGAGCGGGCCCGACCATCGCCGCGTCTTCCAGGCCGAGGTTTCATGGAGGGGGATGGTCCTCGCGATGGGCAAGGGCAAGAGCAAGAAAGAGGCGGAGGCACGCGCCGCGTCGGAAGCCCTGCGCTCGCGATTGTGGGAAGGCTGAATCGGCCTCGATTCCCGCTTTCGGCCTAGAAAAACCAGGCCAGCCCGGCTTTGGCGACCCAGTTGGTGCCGGTGTCATCAAGCGGGATTTCCCACGACGCAAACAGGCCGACGTCCTTCTTGTCGCCAATCGTCCAACCGATGCTTGGCTCAAGGGTGTTGAAGAGTTCGGAGCCATTCACGGTATTGACGACTGCTTTGTAATCGAGGTTGATGGCGACGCGGTCGGATACCTTCGCCGTGGCGGTCAGGTGCGCCTCCCATTCGCTTTTTTCGCCGTTGGTTTCGCCGTCTTCGAGCGACCAACCGTATTGCAAGGTGGAGGTGAGCACGAAGTGGTCCCTGATCGCATAGCTTGCGCCGCCGGCAATCGCCATTTGCGTGCGCTGGTTGGCAATGGCCTGTACGCGGTGCGCCGCGGTGTCGAATTCGGTATCGAGATACCAGCCTGCGCGCCAGCTTTTGGGATCATCCATGAACAATTGGCCGATACGCAGTTTGAAATCGCCCGGTCCCGAGGCACTGTCTGCGCCCTTCGGGTTGTTGTTTAGAAATGGCATTTCGAAACCGATCCCGAAGTTGTGGTCATGTCCGTTGAAACCGAATCCATAGACTCCGCCGAGGACCAGTTTGTCGCGGTTGCCTCCGCCGGTTAAATCGGTGAATTCATCTGCCATGCGAATGCGGCTTTTGATGATGATCGGATTGCGGGCGAGCAGGAGGTCGTCGTCCGTCACGCTGTCTCCCGATTCTGCCATGACAACGGATGGAATGCATGCGGTGAGCAGGCAAACGCGGGTGATGACCGAGGATAAACGTGGTATGGTTTTCATAACAGCGGGGATTTTCGGATGTGTGCGCTGAAGGCAGCCGTGTGCGATTCAGTGAACAGGAAAATCATTCCTGTTTTTCGAGCGAAATGAAGCACTAAATATGAAGAGGAAAATGAACCGCAGATGAACGCAGATGGACATTAATGTAAGAGTCTTTTGGAAAATTGGTGCACTAACCCACCGGGTGAGTGTACCAATCAACACAACTCTTTGATTTATCTGCGTGAATCCGCGTTCATCTGCGGTTCATTTTTCTTTCCAGACTAAAACGCCCGCTCGTGATATTAGGCGCATCGCTCACCACTTCAGTTGAGAGGCAGGCAGGCGGGTTTCGTTGCGGTGGGAGTTGACGATTTTCCCGTCGGATAGATAGAGCACGCGGTCGGCCATTTCCGACATGACGGCGTTGTGGGTGATGACCACGGTGAGGGTGCCGAGTTCGCGGTTGATGCGTTCCACGGCTTCGAGCACGGTGATGCCGGTGGTGACGTCGAGAGCGCCTGTGGGTTCGTCGCAGAGCAGGACTTCCGGGCGTTTGGCGATGGCGCGGGCGATGGCGACGCGTTGTTGTTCGCCGCCGGAGAGTTGGGATGGGAAGTGGTCCATGCGCGCGCCGAGGCCGACCATTTCGAGTGCTTCTTCCGAAGTCATCGGATCGAGCGAGATGCCGGTGATGAGAGCGACGTTTTCGCGTGCTGTTAGAGATGGGATCAGGTTGTAGAATTGGAAGACGAAGCCGACGCAGTTCCGGCGGAAGAGCGTGAGCGTTTCCTCGCGCGAACCGTCGAGTTGCCAGCCTTTGTAGATCAATTCGCCGGAGGTGGGGACGTCGAGGCCGCCAAGGATGTTGAGCAGGGTGGATTTCCCGCTGCCGGAGGCGCCGAGCAGGCAGACCAACTCGCCGGCATTGAGTTCGAGATCCACGCCGTGCAACGCGACCACGTCGAGCTCGCCGGTGTGGTAAACCTTGCGGAGTTTCCGTGCCTCAAACACCACTCCCGTGGCGGTTGGAGGCGGCGGAGTGGCGCGGGGGATCATCGGAAGCTCGGGTGGGGGTTATTCGTGGCGCAGCGCTTCGATCGGGTCGAGCGAGGCCGCGCGACGGGCGGGCATGAAGCCGAAAATGATGCCGATGGCGGCGGAGAAAACGAAGGCGATGAGGTTGATTTTCGGGTCGAAGAGGAATGGTGCGCCGACCGCCTCTGCCCCCAGTGAGCAGAAGACATAGGCGAGAGCGATGCCGGTGACTCCGCCGACGCAGGAGAGGGTCACGGCTTCGACGAGGAACTGGAGCAGCACCTCGCGGGCGCGGGCACCGATGGCGAGACGGATGCCGATCTCGCGGGTGCGTTCGGTCACGGAAACGAGCATGATGTTCATGATGCCGATGCCGCCGACGAGCAGGCTGACGCCGGCCACCCAGCCTAACAACGATGTCATGACCCGGGTGCTGGAACTGATGGCATCCGCGAGTTGCAGGGAGTCGAAGACCGAAAAATTATTCTCCTCGTTATGGGTTAGGCCACGGCGTTCGCGCATGAGCGAGCTGACATCTGCCACGATGTTGGCGGTGGGGTAGCCTGTCTCGCCGGAGATCATGATCTGGTTGATGTTGTCCTTTTTGGCCTGGCCGGTGAGGCGGCGCTGGAGGGTGGTGTATGGGACGATGATGTTGTCATCCAGATCATCGCCGAAGCCACCCTGGCCTTTCACGGCGGTGACGCCGACGACCACGACCGACATGCCTTTGCATCGGATTTTTCCGCCGATGGGATCGACGCCCTTGCCGAAGAGTTCCTTGCGGATGGTTTCGCCGATCACGCAGACAGAGGCACCTTCGAGAACTTCCGCGTCGGTGAAAAAGCGGCCCATGGCGATTTTCCAGTTCGCGATTTCGAAATAATTGGAAGTGGTGCCCTGGATGTCGGTGTTGCGGACATTATCAAGGTGGACGGCAGGCACGTTGGTGTTGACGAAAGGAGCGAGGGCATGGATTCCGGGAACCTGGTCCTTGATCGTGCGCAAGTCGGACTTGTTGAACATCGGCGCGCCCGAGTGCCCCCAGCCCTGTCCGGGGCGGAGGATGAGCAGATTGCTTCCTATGTTGGAAATTTGCGCCTTAACGACCTCGGTGGCCCCGCGGCCCAGGGTGACCATGGTCACCACTGCGGCAACGCCGATCACGATGCCCACGACCGTCAGGAAGGCACGGGTCAGATTCCGGCGGATTTCCCGCAAGGCGATGATGAAGGCGTTGAAAAACATGGGAAGGTAAATGAATGGCTTATGGCCCGTGATGAGTCATGCCTTGTTTGGCGTTTTTGTTTTGGCGCTGGGGCTTCTGTGGCACCCTGTATATCGTCTCCCACGTCTCTCCCTTGGATGCTTTGGCATTCGGGAATGGAGATTTTCCAGGTAGACAAAACACCACTCCAACTGAAGTAGTGTGGACGTCGAGATCGCACTGACGTGCTATCTCTTTGAGAAGGTTCGTGAGCGTGATGTTATTCGCTCGATAGTTGATCTCAGAAACATGCAATCTCTTGAATTGGTCGAGATCATGCGGAATCAGGATTGTCACCCCCTTCTTCTTTAGGTCCGCTTCTGTGTTGTCGAGCTCGAACGTGCGCCCCCATGCGAAATCCCGACATTCCTGAAGATCGTTACTCTGGAAATGGATCTTCGGAATTATGATGCTATCAAGGAAATTACGCCGCTTGGCAACCGCCTGATCCGCTTCCTTGCCTGATGCAAGTGCCAACGTCGCACAAAGTGTTATGATCACATGCAGCGTCTTCATGTATTATTGTGAACAGGATTTTTTCGTAGCATCTCAGGAAGTGACGTCATGAGGCGAGCGAGACCACTTCCCGCTTGATTTTGGCACCCACGGCTCTTTCGGCTACTTCCAGATCATGCTCGGATTGCAGTCCGATCCAGAATGCGGCGGAGGTGCCGAAGAATTTTGCCAGTCGCAATGCCGTCTCGGCGGTCAAGCTGCGCCTGCACTTCGTAATCTCGGTAAGACGCGAAGCAGGAATGCCGGTCGAGCGGGATACCAATGCCAGGCTCAGCCCCATCGGCTTGATGAATTCTTCGAGCAGGATCTCACCTGGATGAATCAGTGGTAGGTATTTGGATGCGCTCATAATCTTAATGGTAATCGGTAATCCTCACTTCGTGCTTCGAGCCATTTTCCCATCGGAAAACAACTCTCCATTGCTGGTTGATTCGAATGCTCCAGAATCCGGCCAGCTTTCCCTTCAACTGTTCAAGTCGATTGCCTGGGGGAACCTGAAGATCCTCAACGATTCGCGCCTGATTGATCATGCGCAGTTTGCGCCTGGCCCGTTCCTGGATATCCCCGGGTAGGCCTCGGACACGCAAGCCGCGGTAGATGCTCTCAGTCGCTGAGTCGACGAAACTTTCGATCACCGAGCAAAAATACCGCCATTGTTTGTTACGTCAAGCGTAATTATGCGAAACGTAATTATTTTCACCCAACGTCGATCACATGTGCCCTGAACTGAAAAGCTGAGAGTGGATGAAGATTTTCAAATCGCAAACGGACGGACATATAACATACGCGAAGCTTTTTCTTTCTCTTTTTTTTGCGTCTTGTGTCTTGAAGTCTTGAGTCTTTGCTCATCAATCATCATGACGCCAGACAGCGAGGATTTCTCCCATCCGGCACGAGTCCGGGGTTTCATCGATGTCTCCGCAGGTGAGCCAGCCATTGTGCCATTGCACCCAGCGTGCGCGGCCGGGGTTCATGAATGAGCCGGTATTGATCACAAGGCGGTTTCCTCTCCGCCAACATCCCTGACGATGGAAGTGGCCGATGATAAGCACCTCGGCCTTGGGGAAATATCGCGAGCAAAATTCCGCGCCTGCGGTGGCTTGGGTGCACCAAGCTTCGATGATCTTGAGTGCGCGTCTCGGTGGGATCGCCGCATCCCATGCCCGCTGGATGAAGTGTCTACCCTTCCTGTGTTCGCACGATTGCAGCGTGCGTGCGATCTCGCGGGCGAGGCGCAACCGATCCTCGATATCATGGTAGGCGTCGGGGTGCTGATTCCATAACTCCATGACCCGCCTCCCATTCACCAGAATCTCGCGTTTCCATGGCGAACCGTCGAAGAGAAGAGCGTCTCCGTGGGTCACTATGATTTTTCCTCCGGCCAGTTCTAACCATCCGCAACCCGGCCAACCGGGGTCGTGGTTTCCTGATAGAAAAACCGCGTCGGCTCCTTCCTCCGCGCAGAGATCCTGCAGCTCCGTGAGCATGGCAGCGCCTTGGTCGCGGAATGGCCGCGCGAGTTCCTCCCAGGTATCACCATTGAAAATCAGGGTGCCAGCCCCGGCGATGAGCGGTCGCAATGCGGAAATCCGTTCGACCCGCGAAATCCGGTGCCCCAGATGGAGATCCGATAGAACGCGGACGGGCTGCTTCATGGCGTGATCCGGCGTTGTCGCACCGCCTCGAACAGGCAAACCCCGGTGGCCACCGACACATTCAGGCACTCGACCTTGCCTGCCATCGGGATGGAGGCGAGGAAATCGCAGTTTTCCTCGGTGAGGCGGCGCATGCCTTTTTCCTCCGCGCCCATCACAAGGGCCAGCGGACCTTTGAGGTCGAGTTCGTAAATCGACTTGGATTTCACGTGATCCGATGTGCCCACCAGCCAGACGCCGGCGGCTTTGAGTTTTTCCATCGTGCGCGCGAGGTTGGTGACCTGGGCAAATGGCACATGGTCGGCGGCACCGACGGAGACCCGGCGGACGGTTTCGGTGATGCCTACGGCCTTGTCCTTTGGGGCGACCACGCAATGCACGCCTGCCGCATCCGCCGTGCGCAGGATGGCGCCGAGATTGTGAGGGTCCTGCACGCAATCCAGAATGAGCACGAAGGGCACCGGGTGTTGTGCGACGATGGCCATTAACTCGTCCTCATCGAGGGCGGGCACTGATTTTTCCACCGCTTGGACGTGGCGGTTTTCGCGCGCCTGTTTGCCATGCGCGGTTTGTGGTGCGGAGTAGCGGGGTTTCATGCGCGGCGATATGAAACGAAAACGTATTTGGAGTCGAGTGCTTTGGGGCAGGGTCACCCTTTGATTTCCAAAAGCATCTGCGGGTTGTTAGGGAATTTCTTGAGGAAGAAAAGCAGGCGTTCCATGGCCTCGACGGGGCGGTGGCCGGAGAGGCCGCGGCGGATGAGGTGGATCTTGTGGAGCATGTGGTCGGGGATGAGTAATTCTTCGCGGCGGGTGCCGGATTTGAAGATATCCACCGCCGGATAGATGTAGTTTTCCGCGATCTTGCGATCGAGCACGAGCTCCATGTTGCCGGTGCCCTTGAACTCCATGAAGATCGCCTCGTCGGCGCGGGAGTTGGTTTGGATCAGAGCGGTCGCCATGATGGTGAGTGATCCACCGCCACGGGTGTTTCTAGCAGCAGCGAACAGTCGGCGTGGGACTTCGAGAGCGCCGATGGTGATGCCGCCGGAGCCGGTGCCGCGGCCGCGGTTGTTCATGGTGTTGTTGTAAGCGCGGGCCAGGCGGGTAATGGAATCCATCAGCAGGAAAACATCCTGACCGGCCTCGACGAGGCGTTTGGCGCGTTCGATGGCAAGCTCGGCGATGCGGCAGTGGTTGCGTGGCTGCTCGTCATTGGAGCTGGCGTAAATCTCCGCGCCGGGCAGGGCGCGGCGGAACTCGGTGACTTCTTCCGGGCGTTCATCGACTAACAGAACCATCAGGTGGATGGCCTCGTCGTATTTCTCGCGGATCGCCTCCGCCATGTGGAGGAGCAGGGTGGTTTTTCCCGAACGCGGCGGTGAAACGATCAGTCCGCGCTGGCCGCGGCCGACAGGAGCCATGATGTCCACGACGCGGGTGGTGAAGCGCTCGGGTGTGGTCTCGAAGCTGATGCGGCGGGTGGGGTTGATCGCCTTGAGTTCCTCGAAATGCGGGAGCTTGGCAGCTTCTTCGGGAGCCATGCCGTTAATGGTGGTGATTTCGACAAGCTGGGGTCCGCGCGGGCCTTCCTGATAGACTCCGTGGATCCACTGGCCGAGGCGCAGGTTGAATTTGCGGATGGTTTCCGGCGTGACAAAAACGTCATCGCGCGCTTGTTCGAAGCCTTTTTGGGGGACGCGCAGGAAACCGAATCCCTTGGGCGCGAGTTCGAGCATTCCATTGGTCTCGATTTTTGGGCCGTTGAGCTGGATGACGCGCGGCTCATTGTTAGGTTCGTTGCGGGGCGGGGTGTCTGGGTTCTGGTTGGCTTGGTGAGCTTGGCGGTTTTGATGGCCTTGTTGGCGTTGTTCGCCTTGTTGACGTTGTTCGCCGCGACGTTTGCGTTTTTCGCGTCGGCGCTTGCTGCGGCTTTCGCGGGATTGGCCGTTTGGATTGTTGGCGCCTTGCGGATGACCTTGCTGCGGGTCATTGCGGTTTTGAAAAGATCTTTGGTGCGGGTGGTGTGGTTGGCGCGGTTCGGGTCCGGAGTCGCGGATTTCATCAACTCGCGTGGTTGTCTGCGGTTGCGATGCATCCGCCACGGGTTGCTCACGCGGTGCGATAGGACCGCCGCCAGGAACGCGGCCGTAACGGCGTGTGTCATCCGAAGCAGGAGGTGAGACAGGAGAAGTGGATGCTTCGGCAACCACTGGAGCTTCAGCGGTTTTTTTCGCGCGAACGACCTTCTTTTTCGGAGCAGGTGGTGTCTCAATGATCACCGGAATGCTGTCTAGTGGAGCGATTTCCTGCGCGGATGTTTTGGCAGCTTTCTTAGCCACGGTTTTTTTCGCCGCGGTTTTTTTGACGGCGGTTTTCTTAGCCGCAGTCTTCTTGGCCGCAGTCTTTTTCGCAGCGCGCTTGCGTGCGGAAGGAGCGTCTCCATCGGTGCCATGTGGGATGGGCACTTGAGGTTCCTCGTTGATTTTTTTATTCATCCGGTGTGTGTGGAAAGGGTGTGAAAGGTGGCGCTTAGGGCGGCTCAGGAAGCGAGTTGGTCGAGGATTTCATCGGCCACTTCGAAGTTGGTGAAAACGTTCAGGGTATCGGGATAGTCGTCTAACAAATCGTAGAGTTTGAGGATCTGGCGGGCGATCACCGGATCGGTGACGACGCTGGGGTTTTGTGCGATGGAGACATGTTTTTCCGATGTGAGGGTGAGTCCGGCGGAGCGGAGCGCGTTGGCGACGGTGCCGAGTTCATTGGGTGCGGTGTGGATGACGTGCTCGTCTTCATCGCTCTGGACATCGTCGGCGCCGGCGTCGATGGCGGTTTCGAGGAGTTTTTCCTCGGTGATGGCGTTGGCGGGGATGCGGATCTCGCCCTTGCGGTCGAATTGATAGGAGACGCTGCCTTGGGTGGCCACGGCACCGCTGTTTTTGGTGAACAACGAGCGCATGTCCGCGGCGGCACGGTTGAGGTTGTCGGTGGCCATTTCGATGATGAAGGCGATGCCAGCCGGGCCGTAGCCTTCGTAGGCGACTTCCTGGATGGCGTCACCGCCGAGTTCGCCGGTGCCTTTCTTGATGGCGCGGTCGATGTTGTCCTTGGGCATGGAAACGGCCTTGGCATTGTCGATGGCGGTGCGCAGGCGTGCGTTTGCGGCGGGGTCACCGCCGCCGGCGCGGGCTGCGAGTGCGATTTCGTGGGCACACTTGCTGAAGACCCTGCCTTTGATGGCATCGACCCTTGCTTTGATATGTTTGACCTTGGACCACTTGTTGTGACCGGCCATAGGAAATAGGTAAATGGGGGTTGGGATGGGGCTGCGAAACGGGCAGGAGAACGATTTCTCATGACCCGCAAGGGATAGGTGGAAAGATGGTGTCAGTGCCGATTCCGGTTGATAATGGCCTCTAAGGCCGATGAATCCGGAGGGACTCGAGTGACTTTAAACCGGGTGGTGGTTTCGGGAAAAACAACGCGAAACACCGCTCAGTCGCTCCAACGCGAGGAGATTGGCGGATACGTGGAGCCTTGGCAACTCAAAAATTCACAACTGGAAATTCGGACGGTGACGTGACAGGAGGAGGTTTTTCCGCTTTCCCCCTGGCTGGTGGTGGGATAGGGTCCTCGCGTGTTGCAGATTGTTTTTAATGAAATCAGTGCGGCCGAGCTTTCGAGTCTCGGCACTCTAGAACAGCTCGAATTGATCGAGGAATTCAGGGTGGGCAAGGAGGATCTTGAAAATCTCAAGGGTGACCGATTCGGGAAAATCGAGCGGGACGGCCGGGTGTTGTATCGTTTTCGGGCGAAGGATTACCGGTTTTACTTCGAGGTGAAGGAGGGATTGGTGATTGTGCACCGGGTTTTGCATAAGGGGACGTTTTCGGATTTCATGTTCCGCTCGAAGCTGCCGGTGGCGGAAGACGAAGCGTTGGCGGAATCCAAACATTTCTGGAAACTCATCGATGAAGGCCGTAATGCGCGGCGCATGTGAGATTTCCGGTGTTTTTTCTTTCACCCTTCCGAAATACCCGTTAGCAACTCCGTTATGAAATGGATATGGTATCTGATCCTGATGGTGCTCATCGGAGGATCGTGGATCTTGTTTTCTAAAACGGGCAGGGAGATGCATGCCAAGCGAGTTGCGCTAGAACAACTAGAGAATGTGGGTGGCTCCGATGTGATGATTTCCAAACTCAAAGAAGAGGTTCATTCGATGGAACTTGTGAGGGTCTTCAATGGAGTGTTGTTGACGATTTTCACAGCCTCTCTGATCGCTGTGGTGGCGGTGATCGACGTGTTGCCAGCTTTTGCGCACCGGGTGACGCACGCGGTGTATGACAGCGCGGAAATGATGGAGCACGATGTGATGCACGACGCGCGATCGCTCTTCGCGCAGGGTGATTTCCATGGGGCTATCGAGGGGTTCAAGAAAGCCGCCGCTGCGGATCCGCTTAACCGCCTGCCTTGGGTGGAAATCGTTAAAATCTATAAAGACAACCTGCATGAGCCAGCCTTGGCGATTCAGACGATCCGGGAAGCTCTGGATAGTCAGGAGTGGGAGGTGGATGACGCGGCATATTTCATGTTCCGCTTGGCTGAATTGTATGACGAGCTTGAGAGCAACCGACCATCCGCCATTGCGATCATGAATCAGGTGATCGAGCAATTTTCCGGTACGCGCCATTCTGCCAATGCCAGCCATAAACTTCACGAATGGAGTGTTCGGGATACTGCGAAAGAGGAGGAGAGGTATCTTGCAAGCTTGGTCGCAGCCGAGCAGGCTGAGCCGATTGAGCCGATTGAGGAAGGGTCGGTGGTGGACCAACCGCCTCCAGTGGATGATGGCGATGAGTCGGGCCGCTCGGCATGAGTTTTAATGGTGCTCCCACCTCCATGTGGAAACCGGGATACTGTATGATAGGGTGGTTGCGGCGATTTGTCGTCAGGCATCCGTTGTTCGCTGTTGCGGTGGCGGTGGTGATTTGTGTGTTGGCTGCGCACATTCATCCGTGGTGGGGGTGCGCGGCGGGGGCGGTGCTTGCGTGTGCGGGATTTCTCACGGGCGGTTGGAGGATGGGATTGGCCTGGGGTTGTTGTGGTTGTCTGGCGGTGGGCGTGTATGCCGTGCGTGACGGATCACAACGCGCGGCAGAGCAGGGATTGGCTGGGTCTCTGGGGTGTTTGGTGAAGGCCAGGGTTCTCAAGGATGCCAGGGGGGAGCGGTATTGGGTGGCTCCTGTTGAGTTGTTAGATGGTGGGTTCGCCGGAGAAAATGTCTGGTGGGAGGGCAGGGGAGAGGCTCCGGTGGCGGGTGCGGTGATCACGGCCAGGGGCGATTTCATGCCGCTTCCGCAAGCCCGGAATCCGGGGGAGTTCGACCGTGCGGCATGGCTCAGAAGTCTGGGAGTGTCGGCGGTTTTTCATGCGGGAAATCTGGAGAGCGAGGTGGAAACCGGCCGTTTGTCCGCGCTCGGTGCTCAAATCCGCCATGGTTTCCGCGAGCGTGTGACGGCGGGATTGCCGACTGATTCGCGCGAGGCCGCTGTCATCCGGGCGGTGGTGATCGGTGAGCAACCACCGGATGCGGATGCCCTGATCGCGGCTTTCCGCAACAGCGGGACTCTCCATGCGTTTTCTGTTAGCGGTCTTCATGTTGCGATGGTGGGGAGTATCGGTTGGCTTTTGTTAGGGTGGCTTGGCGTTCCCCGGCGGTGGGCGGTCGTGGCATTGTTGCCATTGATTTTCGGTTATTCATGGATCACCGGTAACAGTGCGCCTGCGGTGCGTTCGGCGTGGATGGCGGCGGTGTTTCTGGGGGCGTTCGCATTTCGCAGGAGGCCGGATTTATTGAACGCGCTGGGAGCGGTTTTATTGGCCGCCCTGCTGTGGGACGGGCGTTTGTTGTTCATGCCGGGCGTGCAGCTTTCCTACGGAGTGGTCGCGGCGATCGCGGTGGGAACGTCATGGGCAGCCAGGACATTCGCATGGATGGAAACGCCGGAACTCTATCTGCCGGATCGGATGATGACACGCTGGCAGAAATGTTGGCTGAGCTGGCGTAAAAAAATCGCACAATCACTCTCGGTGTCGTTAGCTGCCGGGGTGGGTTCAGCGCCGCTCACTGCATACCATTTCGGGTTGATCACGCCGATTTCCGTGCTGGCCGGATTGGTGTTGATTCCGTTGGTGTTCATTCTTCTTGTTGCGGGTTTGTTAGGAGTCGCGTTGTCACCGCTGGCTCCGGTTTCGCGCTTTGTGAACCGTGTGAACGGGCAAGTGGCGAATGCCAGCGTGGTTTCCGCGGAGTTTTTCGCGGCCATTCCTGGCGGGCATTGGCAGTTGGGCAGGGAAATCCGGCCCACCTTGCAGGTTTACGATCTCGATCACGGGGCGGGTGCCAGTGTGTTTTCCAGTGGATCGGATGGTGCCGTGCTCATTGATTGTGCGGATGCCCAGGGTTTCAAAAACCGTTTGATGCCCTCGTTGCGGCGTTTCGGCATTGAACCGGATTCTGTTGTGCTGAGTCACCCGGACGGGGGGCATCTTGGCGGTGCGGGTGCGGTGTGGAGTGCTTTGCCCATCCGCCAGGTTCTGATGCCGGTGAGGCTTTCTCGCAGTCCCACATATCGATCCTGGATGATCGATGCGCCCAAGGCCGGAATTCGCCTTTGTTATGCCGATTCCACCCGGTCACTTCCGTTTCCTGATGGGGCCACACTGGAAGTTCTTCACGCGCCGGATGCGGATGGTCAAAGCTCGCTTGCGGACGATAGGGTCGCGCTTTACCGCCTCCATTGGCACGGATGGAAAATCCTTTTCACCAGTGATGCCGGCATGGCCACGGAAAGAAAAGCACTGGCCTCCGGAAATGATCTTTCGGCCGATGTGATCATCGCTGGTTGTCATCGGACCGATCTTTCGCTGGGTGATGCGTTCATGGATGCCGTCCATCCGCAGGTGATCATTGCATCGAATAATCTCTTCCCGCTTGCGGAAAGGCGCGATCCTAACACGTTTGCCTATTGGAAATCCCGTGGCATCCGTGTGGTGGACCAAGCCGAGTCCGGAGGTGTCACGCTGCGTGTGGACGACTCGGGAGACCTGCGCATCGAGGGTTTTCTCAGCGCGTCTCCGGTGATTCTCAAGGCCCGCTGATCGGTTTGCGGCAGCGCAGTCTCCACATCGACTTGCCCTCGCTTTCCCAGAGTTGTTGGAAATCCGTTTTCGGATAGAAAAACGAATCTTCCTCCCATTCCATCCGCTCGAACCCGCTGAAATCCGCCACTCTTTCCTCCGCCCAACGGAAATAGTCTTCGTGATCGGTCATGAATAGAAACTCGCCGCCGGGCACCAGCACCTTGCGCGCAGCCTCCAGAAATTCGACCTGCACCAAGCGACGTCGGTGGTGGCGGACTTTGGGCCATGGGTCTGGACAAAGCAGATGCAGGCGTGAAACCCCCGCCTCCGGCAACAGCCACTCGACCACATAACGGCTGTCCAATCTGAGCACCCGCGCGTTTTCCAACCTGCCACGGGTGATTTTTTTGCACACTTTCCGCACTCGTCCCAAAAGCCGCTCCACTCCAACAAAATCCCGCTCCGGATGGTGTCTCGCCATTTCCAGCAGAAACGAGCCATCCCCGCACCCCAAGTCCACCTCCAGCGCCCTGCCGTCCCGGCACAACTCCGCCCGCTCCAACCTGCGGAAATAATCCGCCGGTACAAACTCCCCCGCCATCGCTGGCCGTGGCAACACATTGAACGCTTGTTTTGTCATCCCGGCACCGTTTTGAAACAAATGTGGAAAAACTGAAATGCTGAAATGCTGAAATGCTGAAATGGCGAGCGATTTTCCCCGCTTGACTCCCGGCGTCCGCTCTCCCTAGTCTTCGAGGACGGAAACGCACCCCGTGCCGCACCCGCTCAGCAACCCTTCAACTCCAACCAATCCCAACCTTACCGTGGACATCCAGGAAATCCGTAAAATCGTCGAACTCATGAATGAGCACGGACTCACTCATTTCGATCTCACCAAGAAGGACTTTCATCTCAAGCTGAAAAAAGGCGCGGATCTTGACGATCTCCGCGGACTGCTGGCTTGCCTGCCGACCGCTCCTGCCGCCGCTCCTGTTGCTGTTGCCGCCGCTGCTGCTCCATCCGCCGCGCCGGTTGCCGTTGCGACCGCGCCGGCGGTTGAGGGCACGGAAATCACCTCTCCGATGGTCGGCACGTTTTATCAACGTCCGGCTCCGGGTGCTCCGGATTTTGTCGAGGTCGGCTCCACGGTCTCCGTTGGCCAGGTGATTTGCATTATCGAGGCCATGAAGGTGATGAACGAGATCAAGGCGGAAAAAGCCGGCACCATCTGCGCCGTCGTCGCCGAAGATGGCAATCCCGTTCAATACGGTGACGTTCTCTTCCGCATCAAGTGATCAGTCTTCTTCGCTGAAAACTGGAAACTGAAATCCTGCCACTTCTTCCCATGTTTAAACGTGTCCTGGTCGCCAATCGCGGCGAAATTGCCCTCCGTATCATTCGCGCCTGCCGTGAGCTCGACGTGGAATCCATCGCCGTCTATTCTGAGGCGGACGTCGATTCAATGCACGTCCAACTCGCCGATCGTGCGGTGTGCATCGGTCCCGCGCCGAGTAAGGAGTCCTATCTGAAAATGGATCGAATTTTCGCTGCGGCGGAGATCACCGGAGCTGACGCCATCCATCCGGGTTATGGATTTCTATCAGAAAACGCGCGTTTCGCCCAGATTTGCGAATCCTCCAACATCACCTTCATCGGGCCTGCCGCCAAGGTAATTTCGATGATGGGAGACAAGGCGACGGCACGCGCCACGGCGATCGCCAACGGCGTGCCGATCACACCGGGGTCCGACATCATGCCGGATGCCGAGACCGCTTTCGAAGAGGCGAAAAAAATCGGTTTTCCGGTCATGATCAAGGCTACAGCCGGTGGTGGTGGCCGTGGCATGAGGCCCTGCCTGCGCGCCGAGGATTTCATCACGCTGTTCCAAGCCGCCTCCAGCGAGGCAATCGTGTGTTTCGGCAATGGCAGTTGTTACCTCGAAAAACTCGTGCTCAACCCGCACCACGTCGAGTTCCAGATTCTCGGCGATTCCCATGGAAACTTTGTCCACCTCGGTGAGCGTGACTGTTCGATGCAGCGCCGAAACCAGAAGGTCATCGAGGAATGCCCGTCCCCGCTTCTCACGCCGGAACTCCGCGCCCGCATGGGTGAGGCATCGGTCAATCTGATCCGCAACATCAACTATCAGAATGCCGGCACCATCGAATACCTCGTCGATGAAAAGGCCGAGAATTTCTACTTCATGGAAATGAACACGCGGATCCAGGTCGAGCACCCGGTCACCGAGGAAGTCATGGGTTGCGAACTCATCAAGGAGCAGATCCGCATCGCAGCCGGGCAACCGATCTCCCACCATGTCTTGCAGGCCAGCCCTCGCGGCCATGCCATCGAATGCCGCATCAATGCGGAGGATCCCTTCAACAACTTCGCTCCCAGTCCCGGCACCATCGATCTTTGGTATGCCCCCGGCGGTAAGGGCGTGCGCGTGGATACTCACGTCTATTCCGGTTACACCGTGCCGCCGCATTACGATTCGATGATCGCCAAGCTCATCGTCACCGCAGCCACCCGTGAGATCGCGATCGCCCGGATGAGACGCGCGCTCGGCGAGTTCACCATCCGTGGCATTAAAACGACCATTCCTTTCCAACTGGAAATCATCAATCACCCGGATTTCATCAACGGTAACTACGATATCGGCTGGGTGGCGAGGTTTTTGGAAGAGCGGAAGTGCTGAAGAATGGTCAACAGTCACCGGTCATTGGTCATCGGTGAATACGCTCCACTCGATGCCTGCTCTTCACCGCTGACCAATGACTGTTGACCAATGACCACTGACGCCCGACTCTATTGCATTCTTGATCTCGGTTACACCGCCGAGGCTGATGCTGTGACGGTGACCGCTTCGTTGTTAGAAGGTGGTGCGGACCTTTTGCAGCTTCGCGCGAAACATCACGATATCGCCATCATCCGGCGTGTCGCGGAAAGCCTTATTCCGCTTTGCCGCGCGGCAGGGGTGCCTTTCATTCTCAATGATCATCCGGCACTCGCGGCGGAACTTGGAGCGGATGGGGTTCACGTCGGGCAGGACGATGGTTCGCTTGCCGAGGCCCGCGAGATCATCGGTCCGGGAAAAATCATTGGCCGCTCGACTCACTCGTTGGAGCAAGCCCGTGCCGCACTGGCGGAGGGTTTCGATTATATCGGATTCGGGCCGCTTTTCCCGACGCCTACCAAGGCCGGTCGGCCGGGGATCGGGCTCGATGACATCGCAGTCATGGAGCAAGATGTCGGATCGTCCATCCCCGCTTTTTGTATCGGCGGCATCAAGCGTGCCAATCTCCATCCGGTCCTCGCTGCTGGCGCACGCCGGATTGTCATCGTTTCCGATTTACTCACGGCTGCCGACGTGTGTGCCGCCACGCGCGAGGTCGCGGTGGCGCTTCGTTCTTGTTAGGGATGCGGGGTGTTCAGAGCCTGTCTGAATATTGCCAAAGGCAGGGATCCGACCTCCGGGCGGTCCGCGAAAATGAGGGTTGAACGATCAGCCATGAATCGATTTATGCCTCCTCCGCAAAATCTGTGGGTGAAACCGGGATCTAATCGCCGCGAAGCGGCGTGATCCTCTTGAAAGTTGTCCACAACAGGCCGCTTCGAGAATGGGGCTGTAACTCGTCGGAGAAGCGGACTGTTGTGGGCAACTTT
>CAIVKO010000144.1 GCA_903906515.1 Akkermansiaceae bacterium | reverse complement strand
CCAATCGTGAAACCCATCCGCGTTACGCCTGATCGATGGTTTTTTCGGTTTTGGCGTCGATGATGGCGAATCGTTCGCGATTGAGGGTGGGATCCGAGCGGAAGATGAGACGGCCCGAGTGGGAGCGTTCGAGTTCGACGAGCAGCTTGGAATCCTCGCTCTTGAAACGGTTGAGAACATCGCTGTTCACGATGACGATGATGTCGCCGATGGTGTCGCGGTGTTTCTGAATGACCGTGTTGAGACGGCGCTGGATCTCGACGGACATGGTCATCGGTGTCTTGACGCGACCACGTGCCTGGCAATAAGGGCAAGGCTCGTACATCGAATCGCGCAGTGACTCGTTGAGACGCTGGCGGGTCATTTCCATCAGGCCGATCGGCGAAATCTGGAGCACTTGGGTCTTGGCCTTGTCCTTTTTGAGACGGTCCTTGATCGCCTTGTAAACCGTCTGCTGGTCCTTGCGGTGACGCATGTCGATGAGGTCGATGACAACCAAACCACCGATGTTGCGGAGACGGAGTTGGCGTGCGACCTCGCGGGCCGCCTCGACGTTGGTTTCGAGAATCATCTTGTCCACATCCTTCGAACCGCGGTTGCGGCCGGTGTTGACGTCGATGGCGATAAGCGCCTCGGTTTCATCGATCACGATGTAGCCACCGCAGGGAAGCCAGACCTGGCGCGAGAATGCCTCGTCGATCTGTTTCTGGATGCCGATGCGTTCGAAGATCGGCTGGGTGGTGGTGGGCATGTGGTGAACGCGGCGTTTCGCGCGGCGGGAGATTTTCCCGGCGATCTGGCGGATGATCTCCGTGGTTTCCGCATCATCACAAATGATCTGATTGACTTCTTCGGTGAGGAAATCCCGGGTGGTGCGCTCGATGAGGCCGGGTTCCTGGAAGATGCATGCGGGGGCCGGGTTGCCAGCGCGGCGGGCTTCGATCTCATCCCATTGTTCCAGCAACATCGCAAGGTCGCGCACGAAGTGGCGGGTGCGGGTGCCCTGGGCGATGGTGCGCATGATGATGCCCATGCCTTCCGGGACCGAAAGTTTCTGGACGATCTTGCGGAGGCGGGCGCGCTCCTTGGGATCCTCGATCTTGCGGGAGATGCCGAACTGTTCGGTGTAGGGCATCAGGACGAGGTAGCGACCAGCCAGCGAGATGTTGGTGGTGACGCGCGGTCCCTTGGTACCGATGGGCCCCTTGGAAACCTGGATCACGATTTCGGATCCCACCGGATAGATGTCCGGGATATCCTTGGAGGTGATTTTCGATTGTTGTTTTTTCTTCGGGCTGCCCTCGCGCTGGATTTCCTCCAGCCCGGCATCGAGCGCGGCGGGGATTGCATCCCAGAAGTGGAGGAAGGCATTCTTGTCGAGACCGATGTCCACGAACATCGCCTTGAGGCCGCCCTCGATGTTTTTGACGCGGCCTTTGAAGATGCCACCGACGATGTTCTGGTCACCTTCGCGCTCGACGGTGTATTCTTCGAGGATGCCGTCTTCTAACAGAGCGACTCGGCGTTCGAGTTTCTCGACATTGACAACGATGGTGTTGCCGCGGGAGGGATCGGGTTTGCCGATTCCGAGGAGTCTTTTAATATGCTGGATCATGTTGATGATAAACAAGGTAAGGGATTCTGGTTGAGGTTGTTATTGGAGAATCAAGGTTCGGGAACAGGCACGGCTTTAGGGATGACGGTGCCTTCGTCATCAATTTCGGGAGTGAGAGTGGGTTTTGGATTGTCGCGGGTATCCGTAGTGGGGGTGGTTCCGGTGACGTCATCGCCGGCTTCGTCGCCGGTTTCACCAGCGTCGGCATCATTGGCAGGATCCGGGGTTCCGATGTTGGTGGTGATGGCGTCGGGTGAGGAACTCGTGTCGCCGGCTTCCACGGCGGCAATGACCTTTGGTGGGATCTCGATGGTTTTCTCGATGCGATTGGTATTGCCCTCGACTTCGGTCTGGGGTTTGAGGACGAGCCTGACGCCCGCGTCCTGGGCGAAAATCCCGCGATAGACGAGATTGGCAAGCGGTCCGCAGACGCCTCCGCCGGAGCCACCGTTCTGAACGAGGATGCAGATGGCGTATTTGGGGTTTTCGTAGGGAGCGAAGGTGATGATCCAGGAATTATTGGACTTCTTGCCGTTATCGATGGTTTGGGCGGTTCCGCTTTTTGCGGCAATTGAGACTTTCGGAATTTTGACTTTTCCGGTGGTTCCGCCGGCTTCATTGGCGGACATCCACATGCCCTTGCGGATGAGTTCGAGGTCTTTGGTTTTGACTCCGGCCTGAGTGATATCGACGACTAGTTTCGGGGCATCGACGATGATGACTTTGCCGTCATCGGAGACTGCTTTTTTTACGATGCGGGGTTTGAAATACTTTCCGCCGTTGGCGATGGTGGCGGTCACGGCGCACATCTGGAGCGGGGTGGCGAGTGAGTCGCCCTGACCGATGGAGAGGAAGGCATTGAGGGCGGGGGTCATGGTTGCTCCGGGATTGGCGGCGCGCCATGCCTTGCTGCCAGGGAGAATGCCAGCATCTTCTTTGGGGAGTTCGATGCCGGTGCGTTTGCCAATGCCGACCATTTGACACCCATCGACCATCGCTTTCCAACCGATAGAGTTTGAAAGAATATTGAAGTAGGGGTTACACGAATGTTGGATGGCTTGGGAGAGGTTCTGGGTGCCATGACTGCCCTTCTTCTGGTTCCAAATCCAGCAGCCCACCTGTTTGTTGCCATAGGTCACATAACCATTACAGGAAATGATGCGGCCAGCCATGCCTGCTAGCGCACCGGCGACGGCCGTCGGGATTTTCATCGTGGACCCCGGTGTGAATGCTGAGATCGCGCGGTTGGTGAAGGGCGCGAGCTGTTTGTTAGAGTTGTAGGCTTCGAAGCGTTTCGCCGCGATGCTGGGAATGAAATCATTCGGATTGTAGTCGGGGACGGATGCCATGGCGAGCACCTCGCCGGTGTTGACATCCATGACGACGCCGGCGGCCCGTCCCGCGTACCGCAGCGTGTTCTCCATCAGGTATTGCAACCGCGCGTCGATGGTGAGCTGGACTCTCGCACCGGTGCCGGGTTTGGTATAGTCCCGCATGCGGATGGTCCGGCCTTTTTCATCCTTGACGATGGTCTTGCGTCCTTCCGGGCCGCGGAGAATCTTGTCCATGCTGGCTTCGATTCCGTTAATGCCTTTTTCATCGCCAATATAGTGGTCGAACTCACGGGTGGCGCTTTCCGGGACATCGCCCTTTTCCCATTGTTTTAGATAACCGATGACATGGCTGGCAAGCGCTCCGAACGGATATTGACGCTGCGGTCTCATGCCCAGATTTACTCCGGTGAGGTCGAGGTTGTGCTCGGCGAATTTTGAAAAATCTTCGAAGGATAGATCCGTGCGGTAGCTGTAGGGGACGAGTCCGCCGTGCGTGATGTAATGGGTGCGGAGATCACCAGCCTTGAAGTTTTTTGCGAGTCCGAGTTTTTTCAAGCGGCCGATGGTGCTCTCGTCACCATCCTTGACGATGGAGACGATGTCTTTTTCCGGCTCTGATTTTCTCGCCATGCCGTTTTGGTTGACGACCCGTTCGATGATGGGGTTGTTTTCGTGCTGTGAGCGGTATGAATTATGGATTTCGTCGAGGTTGAAGGAGATTTCGTATTTTCGGAGATTGCGTGCGAGGATGATGCCGTTGCGGTCGGTGATTTCACCGCGGATTCCGGGTTCTCGGATGGTGACGGTGCGGTTGCCGGGGACCTGGGCGAGGAATTCGTTCCTGCGTTCGATCTGGAATTCATGGAGACGGGTGAGCAAGACGCCGAAGCCCACCAGCACGAGTGCGGTGAGCAGATAGAGGCGGAGTCTGTAGCCGGGTTCCATGGTATCAGTATTGCCTGCGGCGGCGGCCCGCTTCGGGATTGATAGAGTAATTGCAGATCCTCGCGATGCCGAAGAGCATCCAGAAGATGAAAGGTGAGAACAACATGGTGAGCAGCGAGGTGTAAGTCATCTGCAGCACGGTGGCCCTGGTTAGAGTGAGATCTCCCCGGATGATGGTGATCATGGTATATTCACCTGCCAGATAGAGAAAGACGGCGATGCCGGAGAGCATGGCGGAAAATTGCCACTTGCCTTGTTTGAAAAGAGGTTGAATTCCCTGCATGAGATACCCCATGCCGCCGAAGAGCAGGATTGAGTATCCGAAGCGCATGGATTCCACCTGTTGGGTGTAAACCGCAGGATCGCCGCCGTGTGGGCCCAGCGCGCATTGGGCGTCCCAGAAAAAACCGCCGATGAATGCCAGTAGAAGCATCGCAGGTTGTTCCACGGTGACGGCGCAGCAGAGAAACACCAGTTGGACCAGCAGGATGCGCGAGTCATGCATGCCGGTGAAAGCAGGCAGGAACTGCTGCACGATGAAGGCGGCGAGCAGTAGCAGGATGGTGATGATGGAGTAGCGTATCACGGGGGTCAGGAGTCCTGGGACAATACGACGAATATCGCGCCCAGATCCGCGAAGCTTACCGACGGTCGGACGAGAGCTTCCGAGATAAAGGCGTCTTTTTCCACGGAAACGATGGTTCCGAGAAGAATGTTAGCCGGGAAGATGCCTCCACGGCCGGTGGTGAAAACGCGCTGGCCTTTGTGGACGGTGGCGTTGGGCGAGAGATATTTCAAACGCAGCATGGGCTCACCATCGGAACCACCGCGTTGTCCACCGAGGATGCCGACTTCCGGAGAACCTTCAACGCGAGCTGCGACCAGACATTTTTCATCGGTTAGAAGAAGAACGGACGACCGGTCGCCGCTGTTATCAACGCGGTCGATTTTGCCGACGAGTCCTTCGTTAGAAAGTACGGCGAGCTGGGTGCCGATGCCGCGTTTCGAGCCGGCGTCGATTTCCACGGTTTGCCACCAGGTGGTGGGATTGCGGCGGATCACGCGGGCGGCGACGACGTCGAAGTTGGTTTGTTTTTTGAAGTCGAGCGCATGACGGAGTTGGACGTTTTCGTATTCCAGTGCGCGGAAGCGGGATTCTATCAATCTCAATCGGTCGCGTTGTTGGCGGGTGATTTCGAGTTCGGTATCCAGCTCCTTGGAGTGCTTGGTTTCCTCAAGAAACGCACGGGCATGGGTTTCGATGTTAGAGCCGGATTTCAGAAAGGGTGAGATCGCCGAATAGTAGGTGTTCTGGATCTCACGCACACTGCGATCACTCCGCGTGAGGGACCAGACGGCTCCTCCGAGGAAAAGCAGTAAAGCGATGAGATTGAGCGGCTTCATGGCCGGAGGTGCTCCAATGAACCGCTCAGCGGTCCGAGTTGGTGACACGCTTCAGGAGGGAAAGTTCCTGAAGCGCCTTGCCAGTGCCCTCGGCTACGGCGCTGAGGGGGTCCTCGGCGATGTGGACGGGTAGCCCGGTTTCCTCGCGAAGCAGGCGGTCAAGCCCCTTGAGCAAGGCTCCTCCGCCAGCCAGGACGATACCGCGATCGACAAGGTCGGCGGCGAGTTCCGGCGGGCAGCGTTCGAGAGTGGTACGGACGGCGTCAACAATCGTGCTGAGCGGGTCCGCCATGGCCTCACGGATTTCCTGCGAGGTGATGGTGATGGTTTTCGGGAGTCCGGCCACGAGGTCGCGGCCCTTGACTTCCATGGTCAATTCCTTTGGCAGCGGTGCGGCCGAGCCAAGGCGGATTTTAATATCTTCCGAAGTGCGCTCACCGATCATCAGGTTGTAGGCGCGCTTCATGTATTGGGTGATCGCCTCGTCGAGTTCGTCACCGGCGGTGCGCACACTGCGGGCGTAAACAATGCCTGATAGAGAAATGAGAGCCACCTCGGTGGTGCCGCCGCCGATATCGACGATCATATTACCAGAGGCTTCCTGGACCGGCAGGCCGACACCGATCGCTGCGGCCATCGGTTCCTCGATCAGGTAAACCTCGCGGGCACCAGCTTGTTCCGCGGATTCGCGGACGGCGCGGCGCTCGACTTCGGTGATGCCGGAAGGGATGGCGATGAGTACACGGGGATTCGAGCGGCGGCCCTTGTTCACCTTGCGGATGAAATGGCGGAGCATCGCCTCGGTGACCTCGAAATCTGCGATCACACCGTCTTTCAACGGGCGGATCGCGACGATATTGCCCGGCGTGCGGCCGAGCATGCGTTTGGCATCATCCCCGACGGCGAGGACTTCGTTGGTGCCGGCCTTGACCGCCACGACGGATGGCTCGCGCAGGACGATTCCGTGATCCTTGACGTTGATCAGAGTGTTCGCAGTGCCCAAGTCGATACCGATGTCATTTGAAAATAAGTTTCCGAAAAGCTTTTTAAACATGGAAGTTGTTGAAAATAAGAGAGTCTAGTGAGAAAATTCGCGGCCCTTCAAGGATTATGAAACCACCTCCTGCGGGTCGAAACCCGGAGTGTAACGGAGGGAGAATCAAGAATCTTTCGGGAAAAGGGTGAGATTCTCAGTAATTAAGCCGTCAAGGTCAAGCCGGAATCCATGTGCATCTAAGATTCGACGGGAGTTCCACGGAAATGGAGGGGGAATTGCATGATCGATCCTCTAGCCCACGCTGCCAATTTGGCACAACCGCCTTGTTTCAAAGCATTCAAATTGACCATCGGTGTGGCTTGCGGCATCATTCCATTGTTCTCACACGGCCATGGTGATCCCCGCTTCGAGCGTCATTTCCCAAGCGCCGGGGACCGCGGCAAAGCCCACGCCGCAGGCCGCCCGGACCGGTCGGATATTCGACATCAAACGCTTTTCCTCGCACGACGGACCGGGGATCCGCTCAACGGTTTTTCTCACCGGCTGCCCACTGCGCTGCGCGTGGTGCCACAATCCGGAAGCCTTCGTCTGCCATGAGGAAAACGCAGGCAACTCCCGCATCCGCGAAATCACGGTGCCCGCCCTCGTCCGCGAATTGGAGCGGGATGTCTCCTACTTCGACACCTCAAACGGCGGAGTCACGATTTCCGGCGGCGAACCGCTTTTTCAATCCGCTTTCGCCATGGAGCTTCTCCGGGCCTGCCGGAAACGCGAGTTGCACAACGCGCTCGACACCAGCGGTTGCGTGGACCCATCGGTGCTGATGGCGGCCGCGTCGCTCGCGGATCTGGTCCTTTACGATCTCAAGGCGATGGACTCCGCTACGCACAGCGAATGGACCGGCGTCGGCAATCAACGGATTCTTGAAAACCTCCGCTTGCTTCAAACCACCGATGTCGAGGTCTGGATCCGCCTGCCATTGATCCCCGGCGTGAATGACGACGAAGGCAATCTCGATGCAATGATTGCGTCTCTATCAAAAACCCGCTTCCGCCGCATTTCGATCCTGCCATACCACAAGATCGCCTCCGCCAAATACCAACGACTCGGGCTACCTGAACGGATGACCGGCGTGGAGCCGCCGACGCCGGAACGCGTCGAACAGATCCGCGCCCATTTCGCCGCCGCAGGCTTCGACCCGCACGTGGGTCACTGATAACTGATAATCGATAACTAACAACTCTTCCATCATGACCCCACGCATCCAAGCCCTCAGATCCGCCACCTTGGCCGCCGTACCCCGCATCAGCATCGAGCGCGCGAAGATCGTCACCGAAACCGCTAAGTCGCCAGAATACGAACAGGCATCCGTGCCGATGCGCCGCGCCCTGGTTTTCAAGGCACTTTTCGAACGCAAGCAGCTCCACATCGGCACGGGCGAACTCATCGTCGGCGAACGCGGACCCGCACCCTCCGAAGTGCCGACCTATCCGGAAATCTGCATCCATACCGCGGAGGATTTCGAGATGCTCGACTCGCGGGAGAAGATTCCCTACCGGGTGGATGAGGAAACCCGCGCGATTCACCTCGGGGAAATCCGCCCGTTCTGGGAAGGACGATCACAACGCGAACGCATGTTCCGCGAGTTGCCGCAGGAATGGCAGGATGCCTACAACGCCGGAATTTTCACCGAGTTCCAGGAACAACGAAGCCCCGGACACACCGTGCTCGGCGAGACAATCTATCAAAAAGGATTTCTCGATCTGAAACTCGAAATCCGCGACGCCATCGCCGCGCTGAGTTTTGAAACCGACCCGCTCGCCTACGATAAACGCGAGCAACTCCGGTCCATGGACGTCTGCGCTGACTCCCTCATCATCTATGCACAGCGCAACGCCGCGCGATTGGACGAACTCGCCGCCGCCGAGCGCGATACGGAACGAGTCGCAGAACTCCGTGCCATGGCGGAAATCTGCCGCCGCGTGCCGGCCAACGCCCCGGAAACCTTCCATGAGGCGCTGCAATATTACTGGTTTGTCCATATCGGCGTGATCACCGAACTGAACCCGTGGGATTCGTTCAACCCCGGCCGCCTCGACCAGCACCTGTGGCCGTTCTATCAGCGCGAACTCGAACAAGGCACGCTCACCGAAGAACGCGCCACCGAGTTGTTACAGGCGTTCTGGGTGAAGTTCCACAACCACCCGGCCCCGCCCAAAGTCGGAGTGACCGCGCAGGAAAGCGGCACCTACACCGACTTCGCACTGATCAACCTCGGCGGAGTGAAACCGGACGGCTCGGATGCGGTGAACGATCTGACCTATCTGATCCTCGACGTGATCGAGGAAATGCGCCTGCTGCAACCGAGTTCGATGGTCCAGGTTTCCAAGAAAAACCCTGATCGACTGTTGCGCCGGGTCGGAAGGATTGTCAGAACCGGTTTCGGCCAACCGTCGATCTTCAACACGGACGCAGTCGTCCAGGAATTGCTGCGCCAGGGGAAATCACTCGAAGACGCGCGGCGCGGCGGGTGCTCGGGCTGCGTCGAGGCCGGAGCTTTCGGACGTGAGGCGTATTTCCTCAGCGGATACTTCAACCTGCCCAAGATCCTCGAACTCACGCTGCGTGACGGATACGACACCCGCACCGGCAAACAACTCGGCCCGAAAACCGGTGATCCCCGCGATTTCAAGACCTTCGATGAGTTCTTCACCGCATACGAACGCCAACTCAAACACTTCGTCGATATCAAGATCCGCGGTAACAACCTGATAGAAACCCTGTTCTCCCGCTACATGCCGGCACCCTTCCTCTCGCTGCTCATTGACGACTGCATCGCCAAGGGCCGCGACTATCACCAGGGCGGCGCACGCTACAATACCACCTACATTCAGGGAGTGGGCCTCGGCACTGTCACCGACGGACTTTCATCCATCCTGCACAATATCTATCAGAATAATGAATGCTCGTGGGACGAGATGTTTGCGGCACTCGATGCGGATTTCGCGGGCCACGAACCGTTGCATCACCGTTTTCTCGAGCAAACCCCGAAATATGGCAACGACGACGACCGAGCGGATGTGCTGGTGCCGCGCGTATTCGAGTCGTTCTGGGGCATGATCGACGGACGGCCCAACGCCCGCGGCGGCACCCACCGCGTGGACATGCTGCCCACCACCTGCCATGTCTATTTCGGCAAGGTCACCGGTGCACTGCCCGATGGGAAAATCGCCGGCGAAACCGTGAGTGAAGGAATTTCCCCGGTGCAGGGAGCGGACCGCCACGGCCCCACCGCGGTGCTGAACTCCGCCGCCAAGTTCGACCACATCAAGACCGGCGGCACCCTTCTCAACCAGAAACTCACCCCGCAACTCATCGCTGGAGACGAGGGCATCCGCCAGTTCACCCACCTCGTGCGCGGATATTTTTCCAAAGACACTCACCACATCCAGTTCAACGTGGTTTCCCGTGATACGTTGTTAGACGCGCTGGCCAACCCGGAAAAACACCGGGATTTGATCGTCCGCGTGGCCGGATATTCCGATTATTTCGTCAATCTGACCACCGAACTCCAGCAGGAAATCATCCGCCGCACCGAGCAGGACGCGTTCTGAGAGACTGTCTTTTCACGGAGATCTATCCGGGTTAGGACGGACGGTTTGCTATATTGGCGGGTCCGGATTGCAGGCGTTTCCAATCTTCTTCCACAAGGCAGCAGGGGTCCGCCGCCACATGATGATCTGGAGAGATTTCCTTGAGTGATAGATCCAGTCCGATGGATTCTTCGTAGCGGGGGTGATTCATCCGGTGGCCGAAGGCGCTGCCTGCCGGAGGATCGATGGGCGATGGCACATCACCTTCAAGCAGGATCTTCTCGCGGCGGTTCTTCGGGTCGGGCGAGGGAATGGCGGATAGAAGCGCCTTGGTATAGGCGTGGCGAGGATCGCGGTAAATCGTTTCCGCCGATGCCAGTTCGACGATTTTCCCGAGATACATCACGGCCACCCGGTCGCTGATGTGTTTCACGACCGATAAATCATGGGCGATGAACAAATAGGAAAGTCCGAAGTCTTTCTGGAGTTCCACTAACAAATTGAGGATCTGGGATTGGATCGAGACGTCCAACGCGGAGACAGGCTCGTCGCAGACGATGAGTTTCGGATTGAGGGCCAGCGCGCGGGCGATGCCGATGCGCTGGCGCTGGCCGCCGGAAAATTCGAATGAGTAGCGGTCGGCGGAGGAAAGCGGCAGCCCCACCCGGTCTAACAACGCATTCACCCGTTGCATGCGCTCGGTGCTGGATCCGATTCCGTGGATGATGTAGGGTTCCTCGATGATCGAGCGCACGCTCATGCGCGGATCGAGCGACTCCGCCGGATCCTGGAAAATCATTTGGAAATCCCGTCTCAGCGGACGCAACGAGCGCTGGCTGGCTTGACTGATATCCATCCCATCGAACCGGATGGTGCCGGATGTCGGTTTGAGCAATCGCACGACCGCCTTTCCAAGTGTGGACTTCCCGCAACCGGACTCACCCACGAGACCGAGGGTTTCACCGGGCGCGATATCCAACGACACGCCATCCACGGCCTTCACGGCACTTGTATGGCGCAGCAGAACACCGGCGCGCACAGGAAAGTGGACGCGAAGATCGGAGATGGAAAGCAGTGGGGTCATGTTCGATGTTCGATGTTCGAAGTGCATTCCGGACAGGTTTCCACCCAATGACCGGGCGACACCTCCGCGAATCCTGGACGCTCACGCATGCCGCCGGTCTTGCGGCCCATGCGTTGGCAAAAACGGCAACCGTGGGTGTGATCGGCCAGCGATGCAACCATTCCGGGAATGGTGTTGAGTACGGACTTGGAAGGCGTCTCCAGTGTGGGAATCGAATTGAGCAGGCCCTTGGTGTAGGCATGTAGCGGGTTGGCGAAAATTTCTTCCGCTGATGCCCGCTCGACGACGCGGCCGGCATACATCACGACAACCTCGTCGCAGGTTTCGGCGATCACACCGAGGTCATGGGTGATCATGATGATCGACATTTTCATTTCCGACTGGAGTCGCTCCATCAAATCGAGGATTTGAGCCTGCACTGTGACATCCAGCGCGGTTGTGGGTTCATCCGCGATGACGAGCGACGGCCTGCACGCGAGAGCTAGGGCGATGACGATACGCTGGCGCATGCCGCCTGATAGATGGTGCGGGTAATCCATCATCCGCTTCTCCGGAGCTGGGATGCGCACGAGTTTCAACATCTCGGTGGCGGCATCCCAGGCGTCTTTTTTTGAGATTTTCTGGTGCAGTCGGAAAACCTCGGCAACCTGGCGGCCGATGCGGTGCACCGGGTTGAGTGCGGCCATGGGTTCCTGGAAAATCACTCCGATTTCTCCGCCGCGGATGGCGCGCATTTCCGCATCATTGGCGTGGAGAATGTCATGGCCTTTGAAATAGACGTGGCCACCGAGAATCTTACCGGCCGGTTGTGGCAGCAGGCGGACAATCGACATCGCAGTGACGCTCTTTCCACAACCTGATTCGCCGACGATGCCGACGGTCTTTCCCTCCGGTACGACGAACGACACTTGATCGACGGCACGCTGCAAGCCTCGATCCGTCTCAAAAGACGTGATGAGCTTATCGACTTCGAGGATGTTTTCGCTGGAGTCGTTCATGGAGGTTCGGGAGCGGGAGGTTGGGGATTCGGCGCTGACTCCTCGGTCACGCGGTAGGTATCCACCGTTTTGGTGGATTCGGGGAATGCCGTGCCCGTGCGCCGCGCGGTCTGGGTTTCCTCCTGGATCTTCTCATCAACCCAAAAGACGAAAACCTCATGCGGATCATAGACGACCGGCGGGCTGAAGCGCGTGTTTTCGCAATCCGGCCAGCGCACCCAGCGCCATGACCCGATTCTAACAAAGTCCACCGAGAACCCCGGCACGAAGATCGCTTCATCGTGCATGATGTGCTGGAGTTTCCATGCGGCCTCCTTGAGTTCCTCCGCCGTGCGACCGGTGCGGACTTGTTCACATAGTGCGTCGGTATCCGGGCGGGCCCAGACGAAAGTGTTGTTGGTCTGGGGCTTCAGATTGCCCTTTTCATCATACGCGTTGGAAGAATGAAGGAACTGGTGGAAATCCGGCACCGGCGGCTGGATGAGCCAGCTGCCGAATGTGATTTCGTGTTGTTTCTGCATTTCCTTTTTGTAGGCAACGGTTGACTCCAGCGCATCAAGTCGGAGATCGAAGCCACACTTTTTCGCCTCCTCACGCAGAATGGCGAATATGCTGTCATAAACCGGCATACTGTTGTAACTCACGGCGAGCGAGAGCCGTGTGCCATCCGGTTTGGTGAGAATCCCGTCACTCCCCTCGCTGGTAAAACCTGCGGTGCGGAAGGACTCGCGGGCGAGATCGATGGAATACGGCCGCGCCTTGATTGAGGGATCGCTGAAGATCGTGAAACCCGCGTTGAAGGCGTTGAGCCTCTGGTAATCACCGCGATACTTCACATCAATGACCTTCTGCCAGTTCATGGCGTGTTGGATGCCGATGCGGACGTTGCGGTCGTTCAACAACGGCTTGCTGACATTGAGATAGAGACCAAGAGGGACCTTCGGGTAGCGGTTATAAAAGGTCACGCGTTCGATGTAGCCTTTGTAAACCGGCTCGATTTCGGACTTTTCATACCATCGCTCGGGGCGTGTCAGGAAAAACGTGTCAAGCTCACCGGCCCGGAACAATTCGAACGCCTTTGACTCGTCACGCACCACGGTGTGCACGATCTTGTCCGGATTGAAACGATAACGATAGTATTTTCGGTCCTTCGCCCACCAGTCCTTGACGCGTGTCTGTGTGATCGACGCCCCCTTGATGATATCCTTCGGCTGGACCTCATACGCGCCGGTGGTCGGTGGAAAACTCCACTGGTAGCGCTCATTGTAATCGGAGCCGTATGCGGAATAGAAATGCGGTGGCGAGGGGGTAATCGCGCCCGCGATGTATGGTGCGTGGATTTTCGCCTCGGGCAGCGAAACCGAAATCGTGAGATCGTCATACATGGCGACTTGCGCTATGTTTTCCCGATAGAACTGCTTGGAATATGGATTGACGATGTGGTCCGAAACGCGGAGATAGACACCCACTAGGTAATCGCGGGCCCGGACCGGGCTCCCATCCGAGTAGCGGGCCTCGGGATCGATCTTGAAATAGATCGTGCGCCCGTCTCCGGATATCGCCCACTCTTTGGCGATTCCCGGGATCGCCGCCATCGTCTCCGGATGGAGCGAGACGAGCGGAATGTCGATGTAGTCGTAAAGATCGCCCCGGAATGAATTGTTAGAATTATCGCCGAAGGGCCGGATGGTCGGAGGAAACGTCGGGATGTATCTGCGGAATACTCCGCCTTTTTTCGAGGCGGGATCACCGATCTCCGGCTGGTCCATGCCATTTTCCCAAACGAGACCGGCGGGAATATCGGCAGGTTTTCCGACTTTCAGATAGCCACCGAGACTGCGCCGGAATTTCCATTTCTCACGATCTTGGTGAAGTTTACCCAATTGGACGACCAGCGCCTCACTGGCGGATCCATCCGCAGCGGAGAGTTTGGCATCCATGCGGCTGATTTCCTTCTCCGTCGCTTCCTGCTCGGTTTTCAGCCAGTTTTCGATGTAGCGGTTGTAAATCGGTAAGAAGGCGTCGAAGCCCAGCGAGCGGGGTGCCTCTGTGGCCTCACGACGGCACCCCGTTCCCAACAACGCAATTGCGGTGAGGGATGTCATGGCCAGGCGGATCATGAAACGGCGGTTCATCGGTAATAGGTGAATTTTTTCGGATCAAAGGCCTCGCGCACGGCCTCTCCGACAAAGGTGATGATCACCAGCAGGCCGACCAGCACCGCGAAGGTCGAGGTGACGAGCCATGGAGCTGATAGATTGGAGAGCCCGTCGTTGAGCAGGCGCCCCCATGTGGCGTATTCGGGCGGCAGACCGAAGCCGAGGTAGTCGAGAGAGGTGAGGGAAAACACCAGGCCGGACATGGTGAAAGGCACCAGAGTGACGATGATGGCGACGGTGTTGGGCAACAGGTGGCGGAACAGAATGCGCGGCGTGCCCGCTCCCAGGACGCGAGCTGCGGCGATGTAGTCGCGCTCCTTGTCACGGTATGCGGCGGTGCGCATCAGGAAGGTCATGCCCATCCAGCCGAAGGCGATCAGGATCGTCAGGATGACGGGCAGCCCCTTGAACTGGTCAGGCACCATGCTGGAGAAGATGATCACGACAAACAGGAACGGCATGTTCGAAAAAACCTCGATCAAACGCTGTACGGCGAGATCGAACCAACCGCCGAAGTAACCCATCATCATCCCGACGGTGACGCCGATCAGATAGACGATCGGCAGATAGATGAGTGCCGCCTTGAAATTCACTTGAAGTCCTCCGTAGAGGTAGGCGAGCACGTCGTATCCTTGCGAGGTGGTGCCGAGCCAGCTCCCCTCCTCCGGCATCGGCGGAGCCGGGGAGTATTTCACGGCACGGAGGCCGCTGCTGGAAAATGCCAGAAATTCCTCTTTTTCACCCTTGCCCGTGTAGTGATCCCTAACAAGTTCTCCCTGCCGGTATTCGGCATTGTAAACCGGAGTTCCATCCGCGCTCCAACCGTCCGCAGGACCGGAGAATCGGCCGTCGCGCAGCGTTTGGCGGATGTGGATTTTTCCGTCGTCCACGTCGTAGAATCTTGCGGCCGGGCCGAAGTAAGGTTTGAGGCTGCCGGATTCATAATAGACGCCATCGCGCTCATCGAGCGGGAGAGATCGTGTTGGCAGCGTGTCTCCAGAGGGGTCATATGGGATGAGGGGCATGATGACCCGGTCGCCGCCGGTTTTGCGAAAGGTTTTCTGGAGCTTGCGGAAGTCGACCGGTGCCTCCGGTGACTCGCTGGTGATCCCGAAATCCTTGTTTTTCATGGCCACTGGTCGGAATGCGGGAAAAACCCACTCACCCTTGTAATACACGGCGAGAGCCTGTTTTCCGACCACCACCTGGTCGAGCGCCGCGAGACCGCCGAGCGCGATAAGAATGACGAGCGAATAGTAACCACGCTTGATCTCCCTGAATCGTTTGATGCGGCGCGCAGTGACAGGGTTCGCCGGCCCACGATTGAATGAACGCACGAGCATCAGCAATCCGCCCACGATTAGAAGCAACGCACAGAACCATCCGAACCACGGAAAATCCATGGTCGTTCCGATCTTCGTATGAAGAAACGGCACTTGCCGGCTCGTATCAAAAAACCAACGCGCGGTGGGAAATGCGATGTGCATTACCTCGCCCGCCGCCGCGAGGAAGCCTAACAAAGTAGTGAGTATGCCGAGCCATCGCATGATCATTCGAATTTGATTCGGGGGTCCACCATCGCCACGACGAAGTCGGAAATCACATGGCCGATCAGCATGAGAAACGCCGCGATGGTCAGCGTTCCCATGATTACCGGGACATCGCGAGCGATGACCGATTGATACTGCAAAAGCCCGAAGCCCTGGATGTCGAACACGGTCTCTATCAACATCGACCCGCCGATGAAAACGGTGACCAAATCGCCGAGGCTGGTGGCGATGGGGATCATCGAGTTGCGGAACGCATGGCCGAAGACCGCCCTGCGGAAACCGGCCCCCTTGGCCACGGCCGTGCGCACGTAGTCGGCCGCGAGGTTGTCCATCAGGTTGTTCTTGGTCATCATCGTGAGCCCCGCGAAGGAACCGACGATGTAACAGGTCAGCGGCAGCACCGTGTGATGGGCGAGATCCAGAATCTTGTCGAAAGTCCCGAGTTGATCGAAGTCCGCGCTGGTGAGGCCGAAAAGAGGAAACAGGTTCATGCGCGCACCGAGGTGCACCAGCAGGATCGCGCCGAGCGCGAAACCGGGTATCGAGTAACCAAGGAAAATAAGCACCGACGTCGCGGAGTCGATGAACGTGCGATGCTTCAGCGCCTTCAACACTCCGAGCGGCAGGCAAACGGCGTAGGTGATGAAGGCGGTTAGAAGGCCGAAATATACGGCGATGGGCATGCGCGCGAAAATCATTTCATGCACAGGATCGTTGAAAACCGTCGAGCGGCCAAGATCTCCCTGAAGCAGGCCGGATAACCGGGTTTGATAAACCACGGCGCGCGGAGCATAGTCGGGAGTGCTCTGATTGCCGGTATTTCTCCGCTTGAAACGTTCCTGGCGGTCCTGTTTTGTTTCATAACGAACTTTCCATTCCTCATCTGCCACGGATTTTCCGGTTTCCGCGAAGACGGCGGATTCCACGGATTCCCCGGCACGTTTGACCCGCACCGCCCGACCATCGTCACGCAGGACGACTTCCGCAGTGGTTGCCGAATCGATCACACCACCGATTTTCTCATCCCCTTGGTCGCCATATTCGCCCTTGGAGATCCTCACCTCGCGGGGGGAGATGCCGAGCCACTGGCCGTATGCGACGAAAACGTTCTTATTAAGACCGAACTGTTCTTCGAGTTCTTCGAGTTGTTCCTCGCTGAGTCCGCCCTGCGACTGATTGGATGACGTCCGTTTTCCGCTTTGGTCCGCGCCACGCGTGGCCTCATGGAGCATCCGTTCCATCGGCCCGCCGGGGACGAAGCGAGTGATCACGAACACAAGCAGGGTAATGCCCACCAAAGTAGGGGGAATCAACAGCAAGCGACGTAAAAAATAACTCTTCACAGGATGGACTCGCTGTTTCTAGCCATGCCCCGCTTTCATGCAAGCCCGGATCTTTGATCACGGGGGTGGATGATCCGGGCTTGCGCCGGAAGTGGAAGGCACGGAAGATGCCGCATGAACGTGCGAGGACACCATTTCCGGACCATTTGGGAAGATGAGAGCGGGCAACCGATTGTCAAAATCATCGACCAACGGCATCTGCCGCACCGATTCATTATAGCTGAGATTACCACCGTCGATGAAATGGCAACCGCGATCCGGGACATGCATGTGCGCGGGGCTGGTTTGATCGGAGCGGCCGCCGGTTATGGCATGGCAATTGCCGCCAGCACGTCCCCGGCCGGGCCCGATGAATTTCTCCAGGAGGCCGCCGCAAAACTGGTGGAGACGCGGCCAACCGCAGTGAATCTGGCATGGGCCGTGGAGCGCCAAATGGCAGCCATCTCGGCAGCCGGATGCCACGAGGAGAAAATTGAGATTGCCTGGCGGACCGCCCGCATGATCGCTGACGAAGACTCTGATTGGTGTCGGCGCATTGGTCAGCACGGTCTGGAGTTGATCCGCGCCCTGAGTCGGAAAAAGGGCGGAGCCCCTGTTAATGTGCTCACCCATTGCAATGCCGGCTGGTTGGCCTTCGTCGATCACGGATCCGCCACATCGCCGATGTATGCCGCCCATGACGAGGGCATCGCCATCCACGTCTGGGTGGATGAAACCCGTCCGCGCAATCAGGGGGCCAAGCTGACCGCGTGGGAACTTGGAGAACATGGCGTCCCCCACACTGTGATCGCCGATAATACCGGTGGCCATCTCATGCAACACGGGATGGTGGACCTCGTCATCGTCGGCAGCGACCGCACCACTCGCACCGGAGATGTGGCGAACAAGATCGGCACCTACCTCAAGGCGCTGGCCGCCATGGACAACGATGTCCCGTTTTATGTCGCCCTGCCGTCGTCCACCTTTGATTGGTCGATGCGCGACGGGGTGCGCGAGATCCCGGTCGAACTGCGAGGCGAAGACGAGGTGAAATTTGCCGATGGCTGGTTGGACGGCCACCCCGCCGAAGTCCTGGTGGCTCCGGCGACGAGTCCGGCGGCGAACTACGGTTTTGATGTCACCCCGGCGAGGCTGGTCACTGGGCTCATCACCGAACGCGGCATCTGCCCAGCCAACGAAGCGGGGATTCTCGGGTTGTTCCCAGAGCATGGTTGAAGCAGGTCGTTCCGATTTCCCTGTCGCACCGCACAAGGATAGGTCTTGCGTGACGATGCGTAATGGGCTTTTTTCCCTGCGTCATATCCTAGGCACGACACCACGCGCATGAAACCCACTTTCATCATCTGCATCTTCCCATTCATCGGTTTGTTGTCATGCACGGCACCCACGGGGGAAGGTGGGAATTCAAGCAAACCGGTTTACGCGGGCGGCAGGTTCGTCTTTGGCGACGGACACAAGGACCCCACGACGGAACTCCAAAATACCCCGGCTGAAGCACCGTCAACCGCCAAGCCGGATGCGGACACACCACCTGACGCTCCACGCAAATCGTGGTTCTCTTTCCTGCAAAAAAAGGACCCGCCCAAAGCCCTCGCAGCGGAACAAGCACGTCCCGCTGTGAAATCCACAAAAAAGTCCACGTCCGCCGGAGATTTGCCCCGCATACCGTCTGGCAGCTCATCTAACGACGGACTCCGCCTGCCTGACATGCTCACCATGCCTGACAAAGGGGAATTCCAATCGGCCACTCCAACCGCCCCAAAAAACGGCGGCGGAGCCGGAGCCGTGACCGTCCGCCCACCTACGGACCCACCATCCCGGCCGAAACCCAAGGAAAAATCCGAAGACCCGAAGTAAGCCAATCGCCGCCTCAGCGGTGATTGAAGCGCGACATCTCGCGCTGGGCCTCGCGCAGCTCGACTTGTTTTTTCAAATCCTGGCGCTGATCGGAGTGGGTTTTCCCCTTGCCCACACCGAGTTCGACTTTGACCCTCCGGTTTTTCCAATACATCCGCAACAACGGCAGCGAGCAGCCCTTGATGGCCGTGGCAGACGCGAGCTTGAGAATCTCCCGCTTGTTCAGCAGCAACCGGCGCGGACGCTTGGCCGTGTGGTTGAACCACTCACCGGCCGTCTGCCATGGCTGGATGTCACAGCCGTAGAGAAAAACCTGGTTGCCTTCCACGCGCGCGAACGCGTCCGAAACATTCACTTTTCCGGCCCGGATGGATTTCACCTCGGTCCCTTTCAGCTCAAGCCCGGCCTCAAACTTGTCCAGAATATGAAAATCGCGGCCGGCCTTCCGGTTGGTGGCGATTTCCGCACTCATGGGAAAGGATGGGTTTAGAGTGCCGGTTTTTCGATCAACCGGATCTTGCCCTCGATGATCTCGGTGAGTGCGATGTCTGCCGCGCCCATGCTCGGACGGGTCGGAATCAGGGGCGAGCGACCGCTGTTCAACTGCCTGACACGCTGGGAAACCAGATTGATCAGAACCAGAGGATCGAGGACAATTTCGGCGGCTTTATCGAGGAGTTCGCTTTTCATAGGAGAATCGGGATGTCGCGGTTTGCAACGCGCCTGCTCAAACGGAATGATGTTTTCCAGAAGCAGGGACGGTGCAATTTTGCTTGAAACAGATGCGTGGAATCGGCAAGTCCGAATGAACGGACGGGCCGGGTGTCAAAACAGGTTTCCGACCTTCTGGCAAGCCTTATCTCACTACGAGGCCGAAAATTTCCATTTTCTCATCCATCACACACCCCTCAAATCTCAACCGCACGGGAGAAACGAAGATCATCCCCGCTTACCGATTATTTGAACGTACGTCCGAACGATTTGCTAACAGATCTAAAGCGGGCGGGGCATAACCGGTGATGTTTCTGGGGATGTTTGATCTGCGTTTGTGTAAACCCAGTGGGTCAATGAATAGGGGGTGGCGGGATCACTTCGGCAACAAATCGATACCGAAGCGTCGCAGGACAAAGACCGTGAGCCAGAAAAACCCGGCGGTGAGCAGGCAGTTGACTGCGAGTGCCGCCCAGAATCCCCAGCCGTGACGGAGCATCCAGGGAAGGATGAGAAACATCGGCAGGGTCGGCAGCACGAACCAAAACGTGCCTTCGGAATGGTTTGCCAATCGTTGCGGTGATTGACCGTCCCACTGCATCCAGACCATCGCCACCAGCGATGTCAGCGGCAGAGCGATGAGCAGGGCGGAGAGTCGGTCATTGAAAAGCTGGACCTTGGTCACCACCACGATGAGGGCGGCGCTGATCAGCAGCTTGACGAGATCCAAGGCGGAGAATGAAAGGATTTTGTCCCAGGGGATGAGTGACATGGTCGGATCGAAGGGGATGTGCTTGCAGCAGACGGATCATGACATTAGTTTCCGTTCATGCAAGCCACTCGTCTTTTCGGCATCGGAATCCTGCTTTTCGCCGCATGTGCGGCCATCACACCGGCGGTGGATGCCACCGAGCTAACCGCCTCGCAGAAATCCGCGATAGGCCGGAAAATCTGGCAGAACGAATGCGCGGGCACCGTCCCGGGACTTACCACATGGAATGCCGGGGAAGAATTTCCATCGCTGGGCATCGGGCATTTCATCTGGTATCCCGCCGGTTTCAAAGGTCTCTTCAATGAAACATGGCCACAGTTTGTCGCCTTCGCCAAAAAACAGGGCGTCACCCTGCCCTCCGTTGCATACGAAAAAAACAGTCCATGGAATACCAAGGCGGAATTCCAAAAAGACTTCGATGGCGCGCGGCTCACATCCTTGCGGAAGTTTCTATCAGGAAACATCACCGTGCAGACGGATTTTATCATCGCCCGTTCCCGTGCGGCCTTGCCAAAAATACTTGCCGCCGCGCCTGCCAGCGAAAAAGCCCGCATTGAAAGCAACTATCATAAAGTCGCCACCACACCGCAGGGGACCTATGCGCTCATCGATTATGTGAACTTCAAAGGCGAGGGCACCCTCACCACCGAGCGCTACAACGGCCGCGGTTGGGGCTTGCTGCAAGTGCTCGGAGAAATGCGCGACGTTCCGTCCGGAGATGCCGCTGCCACCGAATTCGCCGCTGCCGCCAAACGCGTGCTCTCGCGCCGCATCACCAACTCCCCGCCCGCCCGTGGCGAAAAACGTTGGGAGGAAGGCTGGCACAACCGCTGCGGCACCTATGCTCGTCCGCTTTGAAAAGGCCCTTAGGATAGAGGACCGTCTCTCCGAGCGGTCCAAGCGCATGAAATGCGAATGAGTGATTCAGTTCGGCTTTTTATTCTCTGTCCATCCACGCGGACCGCTCGGAGAGACGGTCCCTGCCTTGAATTGTCTGCGATTCAGAACCTGACAATGCTCACGGTGGCGGAGCATCGTCATTGGCAATCGTCCCGATAGCGACTTCGGGCGACACCGCAGTGTATCCGCTGCCGGGGACGACGGTTAGAACTGCGGTTTCATCTGTTTCCGCGATGATATCGGTAATTGGATTCAGTGTTACTGTTTTTTGGGTAACTCTTGCAGGTAACGTTATGGTTCCTGTTGTGGCCGTGTAGCTTGCTGCGCCGGTTTGAGTATAATCGGAGGAGAAAGTGGCGGTGCCGCCTACCGAGAAATTAACCGTGACGGTGGCGGTGGAGTTGCCGGTCCGGGTAAAGGTGTAAACGAGGTTGTTTATGCCATCTTCCATCACGCTGGCGGTTGAAATCGCGACGCTGATATTGGTGTCGTCATTGTTAATGGTGCCGGTGGCCTTGGCAGAGATAGACGAGATCGAGGCGTATCCCGCACCGGGAACAATGGTTAGAATAGCGGTTTCGTTGGCTTCCGCAGCAGTGTCGGGTGTGGGATCAAGCGTCACCATGGCCTTGGTGGCACCGGGGGCAAAGGTGACGGTTCCGGATGTGGACGAAAAAGAAGAGGCCCCGGACTGTGTGTAATCTGTTTCGAACAGAGCGGTTCCGGCCACGGAGAACGATACGTCAAGTGGGCCTGCGGTGGCCCCCGAACGGGTGAATGTATAAACCAGATTTCCCGCACCGTCTTCAGTAACGCTGGCGGGTGAAACCGCTACACTGACGGTAGCGTCATCATTGGTAATGGTGCCTGTGGCGGAGCTTGGAGAACCTAACAAATACCCGGTTCCGGCCATGACAGTTAATATCGCGGTTTCATTGGGTTCCACCTTGGTATCGCTTACCGGGTCCAGCGTGACCGTAGCCGTGGTAGCTCCGGGGGCGAAGATCACGGTTCCCGTAGTCGAAAAGCTTGCCGCCCCGGACTGGGTGTAATCGGTGATTTTAGTGGCAGTGCCCCGGATGGAGAACTTCGCCGTAAGAGCCCCTGACGATGCCCCGGTCCGGGTGAAGGTGTAAACGAGGTTATCGCTCCCGTCTTCGCTGACGCTGGCCGGTGAAACCGCCACACTCACGCTGGCATCGTCGTTGATGATGGTGCCGGTGGCGACCGAAGAAGAACCTGGCGCATAACTGGTGCCGGCGAGAACGGTCAGAACCACGGTTTCATCCGACTCGACCACAGTTTCCGCGACTGGATCGATAGTAATGGTTTTGGTGGAGCTACCTGCTGCGAAGATTACAGTGCCAGCGGATGCCGTGTAGCTTGATGCGCCGATTTGAGTATAGTCGGTCCTAAGGGTGGCGCTTCCTCCCACCGAAAAGCTGGCGGTGAGCGAGCTTGTGACAGGGCCTGTCCGGGTGAAGGTGTAAATCAGGTTTGACGTGCCGTTTTCCAGAACGCCGGCAGGAGAAACCGCAACGCTCACGGTGATGCCGTTTACCGTAACTGTTGCGGCGGTGGAATCGACTCCTACCAGGTCCAAAGGATTGGTGATTCTTACCCAATAACTGGTTGTAGCGGTTAGAACCGGGGTAGTGAAGGATGACGAATTGGCTCCAACCGGAGTGGTGATGGTTCCGGATGCGCCCTGATACCATTGATAGGTGAAAGGTTCTGTTCCGGTGGCGGTAACGCTCAACGTAGTGGAGCTTCCGCTATCGATGGTGGTGGAAGCCGGATGACTTGTGATACTCGGCGGCGCGGGAGGCCCCGAGGGGACGGTGAGTGTTTGATAGGCAGCCGGGTAGTCCCGATTCGAAATCACCGGCGTGACCGACATCAGGAAGCTTCCCGCAGCGGCAGGGGTAAATGATCCCGTGTTGGTTGTTAGCGTGGTGAGAGCGTTGTTGGTTAGCGTGGAAACATTGGTGAAATTGATGGCATCGATAAACCATCCCATATTGTTAGCCGTGCCGTAAATCGATCCTCCATTGTATTGTTGGAGGAAGCGGATGCGGAACGCCTTGCCAACCATTTCGGTTAGGGTCCTAGTAGTGCGCTTGCTGAAACCGGTTTCTTCATGGCCGGTCAAGCCAGTCTGATCATCGACGTCGATCCATGTTCCGCCCTCTTCTTTCACCTGTACCTTGAAATGCTCCGTCGTAATCGCGTAACCAATCCGACTTTGGAAGGAAATCGTGGCTAAGGCATTTCCGTAATATAGCGAATTCAACTCGAACGACTGACTTTTGTAATCCGGAATGGCCAGATGGAATGCAGCAGCACCTTGTTGTTTGACAGCGGTGTTCAACACCGGATAGGTGCCGGTGGTGGATCGTGTGATATTGGCGGTGCTGTCACAGTTCTCCTCAGCCGCGGCGACGGCACTCCAACGGTTCCACTTGTAGGATGCAGCTCCGCCGACCGCATCAAAGTCGATGGTGTGAAGTGCGTCAATCGACGCAAGGGCCGAACTGGTGATAACAGGTGGCGAATAGGTGAGTTTCAGATCCGCCTTCGCATTGGTGGATGCGGGAAACATGATATCCACGTCCTGGTTCACATTGAGTCCGGTGAAACTTACCGTGCGCGTCGCAGCGTCAGTTGGGACAGGAATCACCCATCCTCCACCTGATGCGGTGGTGCAATAGTAGCTTGCTCCACTGACATTGACCGTGAGACCGGAAATTTCCTCGCCAACGTCATAAAAATTGTTAGCGTTCAAATCATAATAAGCCACGCCGGTGCCGAAAGAGGGCGATGATGTTTGGGCTCCGAAATCCTGGGTGACGAGTTGAGGTCCGACCCATCCGTTGGTGCCGGAATTGCTACCGGATAAACATCCGACTCCTATTTCACGGTAGTTGGCATTGTGGATGTTCGTACGGTGTCCACGTGGAGGGCCTTGCATGCCACCGTGCATTTGACCATACCCGTCTTGCCCCCAATCCACCTCGAATCCTGCATGGCCGTACCAAACGCTATAGGTGGATGCGGAAATATTCTCACCGGCAAATGCGGATGAATATCCAGCGTTGGTGATCCGACTGGAGTAGGTATTACTGGAACCCTCATCATGTGTTTGGGTGGCGTTGGCCAGCATCCAGGCCGAGTGGCCGCGCGAAGTTCCCATCAACTTCGCATTCGAGGCTAGTGGGGGAGCCGATGTGAGCAAGTTGAACTCGTCTTGCATCATCGTCAAATCGACGATCCAGCCCGTATTTGGAGGCGAAGGTGCGTAATTATAGGCCTGCAGGACTGCCAAATCCTTGGTGGCTGCAAGCAGCACCCCCTCTGCGAGAGGATTCGCCCGGGCACGGTTGATGTATTCCAAATACTGTTGTTCTTCCGCCGTGGGATCGCCGAAATCGTAGAGGACTTGGCCTCGGCATGGAACCACAGTCACGAAGCCGAGCAAGAGGAGCGGGGCAATACGGATACCGTGCGATATAAACCGAGAGCTCATGAGAAACCAAGTGACGATCTACGAATAGATGTCACACGGTTTTGAGAAGTCAACACGGAAGCACCGTAAACCGCAGTTTATTTAGGCACACGCGCAATTAGCGGTAATATGGGCGATGGTAGCCGTCGCGATAATAATGGCCGTTGCGATAGTGATAGCCTTTGCGGTAGTGGTGATTGTGGCGGTCGTTATTGTTCTCGGCTATCGCGTAGCCGGCAAGACCTGCGGCGAGTACACCGGCGGTGGCGACTCCGGGATCGACGGATTGCACCGGACGCCCGTAAGCGTCGTAGGTGTTCATGCAGCTCACGCTGGCACCGATTGCGGAAATCAACACGATGATGGCGCTCCCACGGAACACCTTGGAAATAATGGATTGAGTCTTCACATCCGCAATAACGGATGAAAATCCGGATTATTCAAGCAGATTCTGGGGATTTCTTGGCGGCGACTTTTTTTGCCGGGCGGGGCGGGAAATCGAAACCGATTTTCCCATCCTTGGGGTCGAAGGTGAGATAGGCGTCGAACTTGCGCTTGGTGCGGTTGGAGACGAAGCCCTTGATCACGTCGGTCTTGCCGGTGGAGATGAGTTTGAGCGCTTGTGCGGTGGAAATCTCGTGGGAAAGGATCGACTTGCCGAT
>CAIVKO010000143.1 GCA_903906515.1 Akkermansiaceae bacterium | reverse complement strand
GGCCGGCTCCACGCGCCTAAAAAAGCGCGCAGCGCACAATTCAATCTTTTTCCTCTTCCCAGCATGTTTCGGTTTTGCGTTCCAAATGCGCTGGTGTTTCCACCTCGCTTTCTGGCACGTCCCGTGCTGGGCCACACTGTCAAAGAACTTACTTCGAGGAGACTAAAAAGCCGATCGGGTGGTTCACACCGCGATCGACATCCTGTCTCTCGGCCGCCCTTCGTTGTGGCGGCCCGCGAAGCTAGGTGACCCCTCCCCCACCCGTCAACTCATTTTGAGAATTTTTTTAAATTTGAATAAATCGACGGAAATCGCTGATAACCAGTGATGACTTTGCATATTTCACCAGCTATCACGGTAGAATCCGTGGGAAATGAACGAATTTCCGGACCAGCCCAGCTGAATATTCCCGTCGGGTTTTTGACCTTGGAAACAACGGGTGGCCGTTGGATACTCCAAGACATGCCGGATCTCGTTAGAGTTGAACCTATCGCGCTGCTACCCACACAAGCAGGGTGCGCCGTGTTTTTGGGCGATGGCTTTAAAGCCATCGTTTTTTACATTGATCCAGCGGTGGGGTCCTCGATCAACGCCTCACTGAGCGGCCAACTTCCGCCGCGCCCCCTTACGCATGATCTCTATCTTCTCACGCTGGAAGCGTTTGGCGCGAAAGTTTCGCGCGCGGTGATCGTGAGAATGGAAAATGAAGTTTATTATGCCAGGTTGATTCTGGATGCGGAGAACGAGATCATGGAGCGAAAAATCATCGAACTCGATGCCCGGCCATCGGACTGTCTTGCGCTGGCTGTTCGCTGCGGCGCACCATTCTATGTGGTTCGCACTCTCTGGGAGTCATTGGAAGACATGTCTGGAGTATTGGCGGAGATGCGTGAAACCGAGGGTGGAGACGAAAAAAATCCCTGACTGATAGCCGGGGATTTTTGGGCTTTCAGTGCATTCCCTACTTGCAGGAACTCACTCCGATATTAGTCTAAGTGCATATGTCCCACACCACCGAAGAGGCTCTCCCCAGCTACTTGCACAAAGAAAATATCCTCCACCCGGAAAACCGGGTGTTTCCCGCGTTCGATCTTGCCCGGCTGATGGGCACTGTGTTCGAGCCTACCCAGGGTTGCAGGGTCTGCGTCCTGATCGATTTTGACGAACCGGCTGAACACATCAGGAACTTCGCGTTTCTGGAGCAGGATGGCTTCCCGGTGCAGAAAAACGCACACCGATATTTCTATCAAGCCCTTCAAAACGGAGTGCTCGAATCACTCGGGATGACCGGGGGTGAGATGTTAGCTTTCCGCTGCACTCATGGTTCCAACCTCGATCTTGAGGATGACGCATGGGATACAACAGGAAGGCAGCTGTCGCTGGATCGCGACATTTATCCCAATTACGATTTGATCCTGTGCATCTCCACCTTCTCCGCCACCGCTCCCCTAACTGCGAAATGCAAGGAGTTTGGCTTTCGCGGCGCCACGCTTCACGGCGTCAACCAGGTGATTCTCAACTCCGGCCTTGCCGTAGACTACCACGAAGTTTCGGCCGATGCGGAGCGCTTGCGCCTGGCCATGACCCACGCGGATTCGGTGGAAATCGACTTCGCACTGGAGGACGGGCGGATTCTAACTGCCTGGCTTGGATTGGGCGGACAGGAGGCGCAGAAATCCCACGGTCTCTGCATAGGCAGAACACCGGATATCGCGAACCTTCCCGCAGGAGAGGTTTATTTCGTGCCATGTGACGCGCACGGGCAGTTTCCGATGAAATACGAAGACGGCACTCTCGGTGTGCTCGATGTGGAAAACCGCTGCATTATCCGTTCCACGCTGATTTCCGGCAACCCAGCGACCATCCATGCGCACAACCAGCGCTTGGCGGACGATCCGATGACAGGGACTTTGGGGGAGCTTGGCTTCGGCACCCAGGTCCTG
>CAIVKO010000142.1 GCA_903906515.1 Akkermansiaceae bacterium | reverse complement strand
GCGGTGTCCTTGCAGTGGAAACAGCGGTCCGTGGCGTTGGCGGCATAGGCCGGGTTGTCGATCTCGGTGGTGGGCACCTCGAGATGACGGATCCCGGCGGCGGCGGCGGCGGCCCGGGCATCGGCAAGCTCGCCGCTGGCCAAGCTGGCTGAAACCGCAGTCGCGGCCACTGCGTTGTCGCCAAGCACGCGGGCCGCCACGGCCGCCAGCAACACGCTGTCCACGCCACCGGAACAGGCGACCAAGACGCTGCCGCAAGCGCGGAGAATTTCTTCGACCCGCGTCCGCTTGTCCGGGATTTCGTTAGTAGGTGGATTCAAGAAGGGAGCTTCATGTGCTGTGGATTCCTGATCCGCCGATCGCGGTTTCTCAAACACGCAGGGCGTTGGCGATCCGGTTGAAACAGTCATCGACTTCCTCGATCTTGCTCATGCCGATGGTGATGGCATCGACGATATCGCTGTTGAGCACATATTTGAGCGATGCATCCTTTTCCTCCGGTTTGACCAAGGTGCCTTCACCGAAAATTTTCATTCCGATGACCGTCTTGCCATTGGCACGGGCGAGTTTGAGCGTCTCGGTGATTTCTGCGACGGTGCCGTCCATCTTGTATTTCTCGCCGCCCATGTGATTGATGCGGGCGAGGATGACGTCCACCCAGGGATGAGCGGCGGCGGTTTTGAGCGCGTCGTGACTGTGGCAGGAAACGCCCAAGGCACGGACCTTGCCCTTTTGCTTGAGTTCGGAAAGCTCGTCCCGCACCCGCTTTTCACGTTCCGTCCAATCCTTGTCAATCATGCAATGGATCAGGCAGATATCGAGCGCGTCGGTGTTCAATTCCTTGCAAAAACGGCTCACCGCTGCGGTCGCGCCACCGGCTTGATCGTTCCATTTCTCCGGCCGGGTCCAGACTTTGCTAAGGACCACGTACTTGTCGCGGTCAATTCCCTCCATCGCCTTGCGCATCATCGTATGGGTGCCGTAAAGATCGGCCATGTCCCAGAAATTGAGGCCCTTGTCGAAATCATAGCGGATCAGCTTCGTGAAAGCCTCCTGGCCCATCCGCGAGTGGTCGCTCTGCTGGTTGCCGCCATGGACGCCCGTCCCTTGGGCTAGGCGTGATGCGACCAACCCGGTCTTCCCGAGTTTGACCCGATCCGCGGCAGTCCTCGGGGTTACGGGCACCGTTTCGGAGCGACCGCCCGCTGAGGTGGCCACAAGCGCTCCGGCGCCGATGGCACTGGCTTTTAGAAACTCTCTTCTCGTCAGGGATTTCATGGCTGGATGGGGATTCGGGTTGCGGAGATGCGCTCAAGAACGACGAAGCCATAGCTTATCCATGGATTCACCGCAACCCCAAATTCAGAATACCTGACCTCGTGAAGGAGTGGGTAGGGGGAAAGCACGTTGCGCCTGAAGACTTTCCGAGTTCAAGCTTTAGCTTGTTCTCCCGCCGCTCCGCCCCGCGCTTCGCCCGCCTCGGCTGAAGCCTCAACTCGGGACGCTTTGCCGGACTGCGGAGTCTTTGTCGCGCATCGCTTCGTTGCGCCTGAAGACTTTCCGAGTTCAAG
>CAIVKO010000141.1 GCA_903906515.1 Akkermansiaceae bacterium | reverse complement strand
CTCTTGTCGGCGAAGATGACCTTGCGGTTCATCAGGCTGGCGCACTGGACCGGATAGAGAACGAATTGGAAGAACGCATCCTTGCGCGCCTTCGGCATCTGGTCGTAAACCGCCTGCGCACGCTTGGCGATCGCGTCGTATTGATCCAACCGCTGCATCGCTTCATCATTCGATTCGGTGTGGCTGAACCACGAGTATTTCGCTGGATCCGTGCGTTTGGCCTGCACCATGTGTTCGGGGCGTCGGGTGAAACCAAGGCGGTAGTATGCCTCCATGATGTCGGCGATTTCATCGGCGAATTTCGGGTCGAGATCGCGCGCGGCCCACTGCACGAGGTAATCACGGACGTTGTCCTGTTTCCAACGCTCCGGGTTGCATGCCATATCCAGGAAAAACTCAGCTCCGATTTCACCCGGCTTGATATCCCCGACGTTGAGGATCCACATCTTCTTCGCACCATACTGCCAGGCCTTGCTCATTTCCGCCCAGATAAGCGACGGCGGCGTCGTGTTGAGCCAGGGGTAAGCGTTGGTGGCACCGTTGAGCCACTGGATGTGATAGTAAATGCCGGAGCCACCGGAGCGATTGCGCTCCTCAAACGTCGGCAGGCGACGGATGTAACCGAAGTTGTCGTCAGGCCAGCAGATCGTCACACTGTCGGGCACCTTCATGCCACTGTCATAAATCCCTAACACCTCGGTGTATGGGATGAGCACCTGCGGCACCTTGTCGGCATCCGGATACACATGCTTGGCGATCAACGCGCGTTGGTCGGCGAAGATCTGCTCCATGAGCGAGATCTTCTCCTTGGCCGTGCCGGTGAACTTCATCGGCTCGTCGTCCTTGCCTCGCATGCCGAGCGTGTAGATGTTCTCGTAGCGGCCGTTTTCCATCAACCGCTTGGCCCAATAGTCACGAATCGGGCCGGGGTTTTTCTGATAGTCCCACTCACCGCCGCCTTCGCGGTCCCATTCGGCACCTCCGATGTTGTTGCGCAACATCGGCTCGCAGTGGCTTGAGCCCATGATGATGGCATAGTTATCGGCGACCACCTTGTTTTCCGGATAACAATTGAACGGGATGGTTTTCTGATGCATCGCAGGCCAGATGTAGTTGGCGCGCAAGCGCAGCAGCAACTCGAAGATCCTCGCATAGGTCTTGGGTCCCAGACCGAATCCCTCGTCGGGCGCGTGGTTTTCAGCCGCCCACGGCCGAATGCCCCACATCTCGTCGTTGATGAAGATCCCGCGATACCTCACCGCCGGCGATCCGACCTCGACGCGCTCCGCCGCAATGTGGAGTTCATCGCGGTGATTGGGCGTGACGTCCGCCCACCAATACCACGGCGAAACCCCGATACGTTTGGAAAGCTCATAGACTCCGTAGGCCGTGCCGCGACGGTCGCTGCCCGCGATGACCAGTCCCTGTTTCACTCCCGGAAGCGGATCCTCGACGACCACTAACAAATACGACTCCCACTGGTAGCGGATCTTGTCCACCTTGAGTTTCCCGGATTTGATCAAGCCGTCGATCAACGGGCTCTTGCCGATGGTCCCCACCAACACCGCCTGGGCGGACAGACCCTCGCCCGATTCTTTGAGCCGGGGTTTGCGGCCGGTCACCCGCTCGACGTCGGCGGCGAGATCGTTGGCCGCGATGCGGGCCACCTTCCAGTCATCGGCGGAAACAAACACATCCGCCGCCAAACCCGCCCTCACGAGCGGGAAACTTCCCGCCACGGCTTGATCGCTGACATAGGATTTCGCGGAAGGCGCCGCACCCGGTTCGGCTGCCAACAAGGGTGAATACAGGAATACGAAGAAGGAAATAAATTTGAAGGGTTTCATGACCTGTATGGATTGTGGCAGCTTTGAAAATACTGCCAATTCTACGGAAATTAAATCACGAACTTTCAGTTCGACGGAACTGGCGCATCGGCAGTGGTCATCGCTGTATCTATCCATAGACCACCCATTCACAAATGGGAAGCCGGGGATTTTCCTAGGTGGCATTGTTCAGGCGCTTGCATGAGGCTTCGTTCCATACGGCTTGCCATTCTTCAAATTCGGATGGGCGGATGCGATAGCGAGCAAAGTTGCCCTCATGAATGCCGGCAAGAGTTTCTTCGGCTGCCGCGACGAATGCCTTTCGGTCCTTTTCGATCACCGAATCTTCCGTCCAGCGGCGCAGTCGGGCGACGGCTTCTCCACGGGCGCAGCGCGCGCGGATGATTTCAGCGACCTGCTCGGTAATGGCCTGACGGTATTTCACCCGGAGGGGATCCGGACCTGCGCCTCAAGTTCCCGCTGCTGTCGGAATGGTTCGAGCCATTCTCGTTTAATGGGTCGGTTCATGGCGTGATGATGGCGAGATAATGGCGAGAAAGCAAGAAAATGGCGAGATATTGGCGAATTGGAAGGAATCGCACCATGAAATCGCACCGGATGGTGGCCAATTTCGGCATTTTGTATAATTCCAAAAATAAATTGGCGATTTTTGAGAATTATCAAACAAATCCTAGGATGAGGAGAGCCGGATCGGTCGCAATCAACCCTGCCCTTGTGGAAGCGGCCGCAAGTTCAAGAAGTGCTGCGGGCCGTGATTGCTCCCCTCCGCTTCCGGCCCTCCTCCCATTTAGGTTCACACTACTGCCGTAACTGTCCCGGCCCAAAACCCCGCCTGCACGGCATCCAATAGACCCGGAATGTGAATCCGTGTACTGACCCTATTCACTGCCGTATCTGTCCCGATCCGAAACCCCACTTGCACGGCAGCTAACAGACCCAAAATGTTAATCCGAGCACTCTGACCCCACTGACTGACCCCAGAGATGCTGTCAATTTGACGTTTAAGACCTATTCACTTGTGTTGTAGGTTTTTTATATACAACTTTCTGATCAAGCCGTATTCATCGTATTGCACTTGATACCAATCATTTTGGTTTGCATTCCTTATATGCTCAGAAACCTCCCAGTTTCTGCTATTCTGACCATACTCTATAGTTTTATCAGAAATCCTAAATAATCCAACTTGCGAACCTGCTAGAAATGATTCCTTTCGAATTATTTGAATATGCCCTTCAATACTTTGCAAAGAAACAACTGGAGATTCTTCTTTTATTACTATATTTTTTACACATAATGAAATAAATAAAATACACACACTGGAAACGGCAATTTTTCTAACTGTTTTATGTTTTTTAAGGATTATCCAAATTACAGCACAAATAATTACAAGCTCAGAAGCAATCCATACAACTCCAAATGGAGTTACTTTTGAAGCATGTAAATTAGGCCTCCTCCGCAAAATCTGTGGGTGAAACCGGGATCTAATCGCCGCGAAGCGGCGTGATCCTCTTGAAAGTTGTCCACAACAGGCCGCTTCGAGAATGGGGCTGTAACTCGTCGGAGAAGCGGACTGTTGTGGGCAACTTT